>NZ_JBFTPS010000005.1:0-356242 GCF_056398605.1 Variovorax sp. 01T432 | reverse complement strand
ATGCATGCCTACATATATAGGCGATGTCATTGGCATATTCARGAAAATACATGCCTACATCCAGCAAACCAAGAAAGCACCTATCTCATTGATTCCAGAGGGCTTATTGGCTGAAACCGGCGCACGCGGCGCTGGAACTTCGGTCTAGGTTCATCATCATGCACAGCACCGCACTCGTCCTCTTCTCCGGTGGCCAGGACTCCACCACCTGTCTGGCCGACGCGCTCGAGAAATACGAGCGGGTGGAAACCATCGGCTTCGACTACGGGCAGCGCCATCGCGTCGAACTCGATGTGCGCGGCCCCATCCTCGCGCACCTGCGCGAGCGCTTCGCGCGCTGGGCGCCGCGCCTGGGGGAGGACCACCTGCTGTCCGTCGACGTCCTCGGCCAGGTCAGCGCCTCCTCGCTGACGCAGGACATCGCGTTCGAGATGCAGGCCAACGGACTGCCGAACACTTTCGTGCCGGGCCGCAACCTGCTCTTTCTCACGCTGGCCGGCGCGCTGGCCTACCGGCGCGGGCTGGAGGTGATCGTCACCGGCGTGTGCGAGACCGATTTCTCGGGCTATCCGGATTGCCGCGACGACACCATGAAGGCGATGCAGATCGCGCTCTCGCTGGGCATGGACCGCCGCTTCGTCATCGAGACGCCGCTCATGTGGATCGACAAGGCCGCGACCTGGGCCATGGCGCTTCGGCTGGGCGGCGAGGCGCTGGTCGAGCTGGTCGTGGAGGACACGCACACCTGCTATCTCGGCGATCGCAGCCGTCGCCACGCCTGGGGCTACGGCTGCGGCAGCTGCCCGGCCTGCGAGTTGCGCGCGCGGGGCTGGGAGCGCTACGTGGCCTCGACCCGGTAGCGCGCGCCGACGCCCTCGGCTCGCGGCACCAGCGTCCAGCGCCGCTCGTGGAAGCTGCCGACCGAGGCCCGGTGCGCGATCGAGACCATGGCGCCACCGGCGATCCGGATGTCGGCGGCCAGGCGTTTGTACAAGGTCTCCTCGGCTTGCGTGTCGAGCGCGCTGGTGGCCTCGTCGGCGAACAGCCACTTCGGCTTCTTCAGCAGCACGCGCGCGATGGCGAGGCGCTGTTGCTCGCCGCCCGAGAGTTTCTGGCTCCAGGCGTCGCTGTCGTCGAGCCGCCGGGCCAGGTCGGGCAGCAATGCGTCGTCGAGCGCCTGGCGAAGGGCCTCGTCGCTGTAGTCGGCCGCCGGGTTCGGGTAGGCCAATGCGTCGCGCAGGCTGCCGTCCGGCACGTAGGGGCGCTGGGGGATGAACATGGCGTTGTCCGGCACGCTCATGTGGCCGCGGGCAAAAGGCCAGATGCCGGCGAAGGCGCGGAACAGCGTCGACTTTCCGCTGCCCGAGGGCCCCTGCAGCAGCACGCTGTCGCCGGGCTGCACCGCGAGTGCCGCGCCGGCCAGCAACTGGTCGCCGCCGGGGAGCGCGACGTCGAGGTCGCGGGTGTTCAGCGAGTTCGCGCTGTCGCGCACCAGCGTGTCGTCCGGCTTCGCGTACGCGCGCATGGCGTCGTCGAAACTGGTGAGACGGTCCGCGGTGGCACGCCAGACGGCCACGCGGTCGTAGTTGTCGACGAACCACGAGAGCGAGTCCTGCACCGTGTTGAACGCGCGGGCGATCTGCATCAGCTCGCCGAACTGGATGGCGCCGCTGAAGAAGCGCGGCGCGGCGATGAAGAACGGAAACACAGTGGCCAGTTGCGCGAACGAGGCGGTGAAGGCCACCAGGTTCTTCTGCTGCCTGATGAGCGAGAGATAGTTGCGCAGCACGCTCGAGAAGCGGGTGTCGAGCTGCGCGTGCTCGACCGCCTCCCCGCGGTCCAGCGCGATCGCCTCGCTGTATTCCCGCACGCGCACCAGGTGGTGGCGGAAGTCGGCTTCGTAGCGCTGCTGCATGAAGTTGAGTCCGATCAGCGGCCGGCCGATGTAGTGCGTGATGACCGTGCCGACCACGCAATAGAGCAGGGCGACCCAGACCATGAAGCCGGGAATCGTGAACTCGTGGCCGCCTACGTTGAACGCGGATGCGCCGGACAGGCCCCACAGGATGCCGATGAAGGTCATCAGCGTCACCACCGAGTTCAGGATGCCCATCGACAGCGTCACCGTGTAGTCGGTGAAGAGCTGCATGTCCTCCTGGATGCGCTGGTCGGGGTTGTCGGGGTTGGCCTGCCGGCCGCCGGCCGCGTCCGTGGGATCCTGGGCCTTCTGCGCGTAGCGCGCGAGTTCCAGCCGGTAGAAGGTGCGGTTGGCCAGCCAGCGGCTCATGTAGCTGCGCGTCATCCAGGCGCGCCAGCGCACCTGCAGCAGCTGCGTCAGGTAGTACTTGAACACCGCGACGCCGATCCCGGCCATGGCGATGTAAGTGAAGCGGGCGAGCTGGGTCCAGAAGACGGCCTGGTCCTTGTTCTGCAGCGCGTCGTAGAAGACGCGGCTCCAGTCGTTGATGAGCACCGACACGTAGACAGTGCCGAGGTTCAGGGCGACGACGGCGATCAGCAAGGCGCGCGCCTTCCATCGCTCTTCGGACCGGAAGTAGGGCGCGGAGAGTGCACCGATTCGGCGCAAGGTCGAGAGCATGCTCGTGGATCTTTTGAAGGCGGTCATGGGATGAACGTGGAGCGGCGCCGACGAGACGCGTTGCGCTCATCGTAGCGCCCGCGGGCCGGGCTTTCTTAAACGATGCTGAAGCGAGGACGCGGCGCGGGTCAGCGCGGATTGCTGATACCGCTCGACACATGGCCCGATGGCACGTGGCGGGCGGCCGCGTCCACGTGGCCGGTCTGGTCGTCGAAGAAGAAATCGGGTTCGAACTCGCGCAGGAACTCGCCCTTGGGCAGGCCGCCCAGGAACATGGCTTCGTCGACCTTGATGTTCCAGTTCATCAGCGTGCGGATCGCGCGCTCGTGCGCCGGCGCGCTGCGCGCGGTGACGAGGGCGGTGCGGATGCGCATGGCCGGACTGGCGGCTTGCTGCAGCCTGTGCAAGGCGGCGAGCAGCGGCTTGAAGGGACCTTCGGGCAAGGGGAGAAGGGCCTTGCTGGACTCGTGCAGCTGGAAGGCATCGAGGCCCTCGGCCTGGAACACGCGCTCGGCTTCGTCGCTGAAGAGGACGGCGTCGCCGTCGAAGGCGATGCGCACCTCGTTCGGGTAGGCATTGCTCGCATGCACCGATTCGACCAGCACGCGCGCCGCGGGAAAGCCGGCGCGCAGCGCCTCGCGCACGTCCTCGGCATTGACCGAGAGGAAGAGGTGCGCGCGCAGGGGCCGCAGGTAGCCGAAAGGCGGCCGGCCCTGGGTGAACACGCCGCGCTGCAAGGAGATGCCGTTGGCGATGCCGGAGCGGAACACCCGCATGCCCGAGACCGGATCGTTGCGCGAGAGGATCACGACCTCGACGCGCTGCACGCCGTCGTCGTTGAAGCGCAGCAGCTTGCGGACCAGCGAGTAGGCGATGCCCGGCTGGGCCGGCACGTCGAGCCGCTCCAGCTGGAGCTTCATGTAGCCCGCGTCGTCGCCGGCTTCGAAGATGCGGTTCTCTTCCTCGAGGTTGAAGAGCGCACGCGACGATATCGCCACAACAAGCTTGTCATCCAGCGTCACCGCCATGCGCCAGCTCCCCCGGAAGATGGAAGACGCCGCGCCGTCCCCTGCAAGGGGGTTGGCGGCCACACGAAGTGGGCAAGCCTGGGGGTGTTGCTCACTTGACGAACTGGTTGAGCTGGATGATGGGCATCAATACAGCCAGCACGATCAGCATGACGACACCACCCATCGCCACGATCAGCAAGGGCTCGAGGATGGTCGCCAGATGCATCGCGCGGCGCTGCACTTCCGCGCCCAGTTGGGCGGCGGCGCGTTGCAGCATGAGGGGCAGCGTGCCGGTCTGCTCGCCCAGGCGCGCGAACATCGAGACGATGCCCGGGAAGCGCTTCTTCTGGGCCAGCGCCGAAGCCAGCGGCGCGCCTTCACGCACCAGCACCAGGGCGTCGAGCGCGTCGGCGCGCATGGCGCTGTTGCTCAAGGTCTCGGAGGCGGCCTGCAGCGCGCGCAGGATGGGCACGCCCGCGGTCGCCAGCATCGCCAGCGTGCTGGCGAAGCGGGCCGCGTTGTAGCCGCGCGCCAGCTTGCCTACCAAGGGGAGGTTGAGCCACGCGGCGTCGAACTTCTCGCGGATCGCCGCGCGCGCGAGCGCCATGCGCGCGCCGATGACCGCGACCACCATGACGCCCAGCATCATCCATCCGTAGTTGCGCACGAAGGCGCTGAGCGCCAGCATCCCCACCGTGAGGATCGGCAGCGAGCGCTTGGTGCCCGCGAACACATTGGCCACCTGCGGCACGACGTAACTGACCAGGAAGATCACGATCGCGATGGCGACCAGCGTCACGATGGCCGGATAGAGGGCCGCGCCGACCAGCTTCTGCTGCAGCACCTGCCGCTCTTCGAGGTCGTCGGCAAGGCGCTCGAGCACCAGGCCGAGGTTGCCGCTCTGCTCGCCGGCACCGATCACCGCCGTGTAGATGGGCGAGAACTCGCGCGGATGCTGCGACAAGGCGCGCGCGAAGGGCGAGCCTGCGTTGACCTCGGCGCGCAGCGACGCGACCAGGTTGCGCTGCTGCTCGCTTTCGGCCTCGTCGGTCAGCGCGGTCAGCGCACGTTCGAGCGGCAGGCCGGAGGACACGAGGCCCGCGATCTGCCGCGTCCAGACGCTGAGCCCGGTCGAATTGAACACGCGCCCGCCGCCGAGCAGGCGGCGCCACCCCGCGGGCGCCGGCACGCCGCTTTCGACGCTGCCCACCACGGTGACCGACAGCGGGATGAGCGCCTGCGCGCGCAGGAGTCCCCGCGCGCTGCGGGCAGTGTCGGCTTCGAGGACGCCCTTGCGGGACTGGCCTCGCTGGTCTATGGCTTCAAACGAATAGGCGGGCATAGGGCTGTGGCGTCAAAATGCGCAATGGCGCATTGTCGGCGGTTGAGAGGTCTTTGAGGCGTACGGCTGTCACAACATCACTTCGAGGAATCTTCATGCTGATTCGCACTTCCGCGGTCGTCGTGGCGCTGCTCGGCGCGCTTGCGCTTCCCGCCATGGGGCAGTCCACCTTCAACGGCTTTCTGTGCTGCAACATGCGCACCGACGGCCACTGGATCAGCGACGGCAACTACGCCGAGAGCGGCAAGCGCATCATCCCCGTCGGCACGCCGACCCGCGTGATCGGCTACGGCCGTTACCGGGTGCAGGTCGAACTCGACGGCGGCAAGCAGGCGCTCGGCAACGATTACAGCCGGGACCTGGATCTCGGCGCCTTTGCGAAACGCTACGTGGTGAGTGAAGACCCGTCGCGAAAGATCGCGGGCTATCCGCCCAAGATCCGCGACGCGATCAAGTCGGCACGCGTGACCAAGGGCATGACGCGCGAGCAGGTCGCGATGGCGGTGGGCTACCCGATCACCAGCGAGAACCCGAAGTTCGAGGCGCCGCTGTGGCGCATGTGGATCAGCAGTTTCAGCGAATTCCAAATCCTGTTCGACAGCGCCGGCCGCGTACGTGAAGTGACAACGGACCCGCAAACCCGCAACCTCGTGGTTCTGGATTAGCGGGTTTCCTGGGGGCAGCCGGGCGTCGACCGCCTCAGTCGCGGGTGACACGCAGCAGTTCGGCACGCGAAGTCACGCCGGCCTTGACCAGGCGCTCTCCGTCTTCGCGCATCGAGCGCAGCCCGCCGCGTTCGGCAGCCACGAAGATCTGGCTCTCCGGCGCGCGGCTGTGGATGAGAGATTGCACCGTGTCGTCGGCCACCAGCAGTTCGAAGATGCCTGTCCGGCCCTGGTAGCCGGTGTGGCCGCATGCCTCACAGCCCACGGGCTGGGCCTCGTCCCCCGCGGGCGAGGGCGTCGCGCACACCGGGCAGAGCCTGCGGACAAGCCGTTGCGCCAGCACGCCGAGCAGGGATGAGCTCAGAAGGAAGGGCTCGACGCCCATGTCGGTGAGACGCGTGACGGCGCTGACGGAATCGTTGGTGTGCAGCGTGGCCAGCACGAGGTGGCCGGTAAGCGAAGCCTGGATGGCGATCTGCGCGGTCTCGAAGTCGCGGATCTCGCCGATCATGATCACGTCCGGGTCCTGCCGCAGGATCGCGCGCAGGGCCTTGGCGAAGGTCAGTTCGATCTTGGCATTGACCTGGGTCTGGCCGACGCCGTGCAACTCGTATTCGATCGGATCCTCGACCGTCATGATGTTGTTGCTGGTCGCATCGAGCCGGCTGAGCGCGGCGTAGAGCGTGGTGGTCTTGCCCGAACCCGTCGGGCCGGTGACCAGGATGATGCCGTGGGGCTGTCCGATCAGATGCTCGAAGCGGGCGAGCGTGTCGCCCTGCATGCCCACGGATTCGAGGGTCAGCTTGCTTTCCGTCTTGTCGAGCAGCCGCAGCACCGCCCGTTCGCCATGGGCCGAGGGGAGCGTCGAGACCCGAACGTCCACCGCGCGAGTGCCGATGCGCAGGCTGATGCGCCCGTCCTGCGGCAGGCGCTTCTCGGAGATGTCGAGGTCGGCCATGATCTTCAGGCGCGAGATCAGCGCCGCATGCAGTGCCCGGTTGGGCTGCACGACCTCTCGCAGGGTGCCGTCGATGCGAAAGCGCACCGACGAGGTCCGCTCGTAAGGTTCGATGTGGATGTCGCTGGCGCCGTCGCGCGCCGCCTGCGTGAGCAGCGCGTTCAGCATGCGGATGATGGGCGCATCGCCGGCACTTTCCAGCAAGTCCTCGACCGCCGGAAGCTCCTGCATCATGCGCGAGAGATCGGCATCGCTCTGCACCTCGCTCACGACGGCGGCGGCATTCGATTCGCCTTGCGCATAGGCGGCGCTGATGCGCTGCGCCAGCTCCTCGGGCGCCAGCGGCTCGAAGTTCTTGACTGCGTACTTGCGAAGCACTTCACCGACCGCGCTGCGCGGCGGGATCTGCGGCATGCAGAGCGTGTAGCTGCCGTCGGTCGCTTCTTCCAGCAGCAGTTGCTGGCCGCGCGCGAAGGCATAGGGCAGGGGGTAGCGCACGGCGAACCTCAGGGCAGTTCGCGCGCCGTTGACGGGTCGGCGGTCGGCGGCAATGCGCCCTTGAGCGGGGCGGTGTTGAGAGGCACGTCGGTCGGCATCAGCGGCGGCGGCACGAGGCGGGTGCCCTCGATGCTGCGATCGGTCTTGCCCTGTGCCGGCGGCGGCAGCGGCGGCAGTATGTTACTTTCGTTCACGTTGTTCATGAACACGTGCTTCTCGGGCTGGGACGTCTGTTGCAGGCTGCGGATGGAGTCGTAGCGGTCGTAGGTGAGCTGGTCGCTGGTGGCCCCGTCGCGCACCACCACCGGGCGAAGGAAGACCATGAGGTTGGTCTTCTTGCGCGAACGGTTCTCGCTCTTGAAGAGGTTGCCGATGATCGGGATGTCGCCGGCCAGAGGGATCTTCTCGGTGCTGTTCGAATACTCGTCCTGCAGCAGGCCGCCGATCACGATGACATTGCCGTCGTCGACCTGCACGGTCGATTCGATGCTGCGCTTGTTGGTGGTCGGGCCGTTCAGGGCGTTGACGGTCGCCGCGGCGATGCTCGAGACCTCCTGGTAGATCTGGAGCTTGACGGTGTTGTTCTCGTTGATCGTCGGGCGCACGCGCAACGTCAGGCCCACGTCCTTGCGCTCGATGGTCTGGAAGGGATTGACCGTGTTGGTGCTGCTGCCGGTGTTGGTGTACTGGCCGGTGACGAAGGGGACGTTCTGGCCGATGACGATCTTGGCCTCTTCGTTGTCCAGCGTCAGCAGGTTGGGCGTGGACAGCACGTTGCCCTCGCCGTTGCTCTGGAAGAAGTTTGCCAGGAAGCCCAGCACGTACTGGCCGTTGATGCGGTGGCCGATGCCGAAATTGAGGCCGGTCGCGGGCCGCGTTGCCGAATTCCGGGAGGCGAGGCCAATGGCCAGGTCGATGATGCTCGGCCCGGAAAGGCTCGAGTTGGTGCCGATGACGCCGACGTTGGTGCCGTTGTTGCCGAGGGCGCTCTGCCACTGGATGCCGAATTCCGCTGCCTTGTCGGCGTTGACTTCGACGATCAAGCTCTCGACCATGACCTGCGCGCGCTTGCCGTCGAGCTTGTCGATCACGGCGCGCATCTGGCGGTACTGCGGCTCGGGCGCGGTGATGATGAGCGAATTGGTCGAAGGATCGGCCTGGATCTGGCCGCCGGTCGAGGGCTGGTTGGCGTTGTTGAGCGGGGCGCTTGCGGCGGGACTGCTGGACATGCCGCTTTGGCCCGCGGGGTTCAGCTGCTGCAACTGCTGCTGCGCCTGGTTGAACCCGCCTGGCGCAGTCGTGCCACCCGCGGCGCCGCCCCGCGCATCGGCAGCCATCGCCGCGCGCAAGGTCGTTGCCAGCTTGACGGCGTCCGCATTCTTCAGATAGACGACGTAGACGTTGCCCGCGTCGCCGTTGTTGCTTTCGAGCGCCGGCTTGTCGAGCTTGGCGACCAGCGTGCGAACCAGCTGTGCGCGCGCGGGATTGGCCGCGCGCAGGATCAGCGCATTGCTGCGGGGCTCGGCCAGCAGGGTCGTGCGGAACGAAGCGTCCGTGGTGCCAGGGGCGCCGGCCACGGGGCCGGTGGCCGAACCGCCCTCGATCAACCGGGTGACCAGCGGCACCATGTCGGTCGCGATCGAGTATTTCAGCGGGATCACCTCGACGTCGGACGCATTGGGCACGTCGAGCGCGGCGATGATGCGCGCGAGGCGGCGCATGTTCTCGGCGTAGTCGGTGATCACCAGCGAGTTGTTGCCGGGGTTCACGTTGATCGTGTTGTTGGGCGCGATCAGGGGCCGCAGCACCGGCAGCAGGTTGTTGGCCGGCTCGTAGTTGAGCTTGAAGACCTGCGTGACGATCTGGTTGCCGCTCAGGGTTGCCGTGCTGGACGTATTGGTCGTCACCGCATTGCTCTGCAGCTTGGCATCGGCCTCGGGCACCACCTTGTAGAGATCCTCGGATTGCACGATCGAGAAGCCCTGCAGCCGGAGCGCCGCCGCGAACTGATTGAAGGCAGCTTGCGGAGAGACGGCGCGATCGGTCTGGAGGTTGATGGTGCCCTTGACGCGCGGATCGACCACGACGTCGCGTCCGGTCACGACGGCCATGGTCCGGGCGACGGATTCGATCTCGGCATTGGTGAAGTTCAGCGTGATCGGCTCCCCGCGCCTTGGCGCGGAAGTGTCTTGCGCGAACGCGGATGATGAAATGCACGCTGCGATCAGGATCTGCGCGGCGAGCGCGACGATGCCGATGCGAGCGCTGGTCAAAGGCTGTTGCTTCATGGTCAACCCAGTGTGATGAGCGAGCGCGCTCCCTGGCGCCGCCCGATGATGTTCAACAAGTTCGAAAGTGCGTCTTCGCGCCCGGGCGCGGCACTGGCCTCGCCATCGAATCGCAGCGCGTCGCCGTTCCACCGGCCGCTGCCGGTGAGCTGCAGGCTGCCTTCGCGAGTGGTCAGCAGAAGGGTGGGCGAGGGCCCCCCATCCAGCGTGATTCGGTAGCTTCCCATGGGTTTCAAGGTGGAGAGACTGGATGAGATATCGGTGGCGTCGAGCACGGCCCGACCGGCGAGCCCCAGCTCTGGGCCATTCCATCGCATGGTGAACGCTTGCGTGGAAATGTCCAAGACGCCTTCGAGTTTCAATGTGTTCCACGGCGCGCCGAAGCCGCCCAGCAGCGCGGCCGGCCAGCGCGACTTGCCATCCTGCCATTCGAGTTGCACGCCGCTTGCATGGGGGCGTGCCTTGAACTCCAGGGGCTGCGCTGCGCAACAGGGAACGTCGAGTACGGTGGTCACGCTGTTCCAGTGCGGTCGCAATTTCCAGCCCAGCAGGCCGGGCAAGGAGATCGACTCGACACCGGTGCCGCCGCTCGAGAAGACGACGCCAGCGCTTCCGTTCCAGATCGTGCCGCGCGCGTTGACCAATTGCAGGTGACCGTCGGTCCAGCGTTCGACGCCGGCGGCGAGCCAGCGCGCCGGCGCATACAGCGCAAGCGCGAGGGGGGCGCCAAGCAACGCGCCGAGCACGGCCCAGCGCGTGCCGGAGGCGCCGGCGGAGGAGGGAGCGCTTCGTGTCGCCATGAGGTGAGCTGTCAGCGCGCCGGAATGCCCATGACCAGCGCGCCGTCCCAGCGGACGACGGACGAATCCGTGGCCTTCGCCGCGGCCACGGGGGACGCGGCGGGCGGTACGCCGGGCGCCGGGTTCTGGGCAGCGCGCGTCAGATGGACTTCACGCGGGACTGCCCGCGCGTTGCTGCGGGCCTGCGTGAACCATTGGGCCAGCGCGTCGGCCGGGGTGGCGCGCAGCGTGATCGTCACGTTCTCCCCGGCGCCGGAAGGCTGCAACTGGGCGTTGGCCCCGAGGCTCTCGCGCACGGACGTCTCGAGCCCTCGCATGGCGTCTTCCCTGCTCGCGCGCGGCTGCGCCTGCAAGGCTTTGGCTTGCGTTTGCAGGTTGGCCATCTGCTGCAGCTGCGCATCGAGCTGCGCATGTTCCGCGGGCGCGGAGGACAGCGTGCGCAGCGCGGGTGCCAGCGCCATCCACCAAAGCAGCCCCAGCACCACGAGCACGGCGGCTATCCGGATCATGCGCTGTTCGCGCGGCGCGAGTTCGGGCCACCAGGCCTGCCAGCGCGCTTCCAGTGATTCGAACCACTTCATCGCGGCACCTCCGCCTGAACCAGTAGCAGGTCGCCCTCGCTGCGCGCGTTGTAGCCGCGGGCGGACAAGGTGCTGGCGAGGTTGTTCACTTCTGCGGCCTTCAGGCCCAGGCCGCGCAGTCGCAGTTGGCCGGCGCTGAAGTCGACCGCGGTCGGGACGCGGCCCTCAGGCAGGCTCGCGGCCAGGGCGCCGAGCATGGGTTCGAGATCGTTGGTGGAGACACCGCCGGTGGCCTGCTGCAATGACGCGACCTCGCGCGTCATCTGCAGCGGTGCATCGACCACCAGTTGCACGGAAGGGAAGGTTTGCGTGAGGATGCTGCGCACCGCGCTGCGCTTGGCTTCGAGCGCGGCGCGCTCTTTCCAGGCCCAGGCGTTGACGCCGATGATCTGGGCCAGCACCAGCACCAGAGCGCCCCAGCGTGCGGCGCGCCATTGGGGGGCATACCAGACCGAGCGCCACAGGGCGGCGGCCTTCTTGCTGGCGCGCGCGCGTCCGGTGGATGCGAGGTCGAACTGCGCGAGATCCCAGGCCGAGCGGCTGGCCTGCAACCAGCGGGCTGCCGGCTTGACGATGGGCACCCGGCGCTGGAGAAGGCCTTCCGCCAACTCCGCGACGGCGGGTTCAGCCAGCGCGGGCGTGTCTTCGGGCAGCGGGCCGGCCAGTGCGATGCCGGTGTGGTCGAGCGGGAAGCTGGCCACGCCGTCGGTGCCGCAGATCACGAGGTGCGCATCGTCGGGCTCTCCGATGGCAAAGGCCATTGTCGGAGCGCCAGGCGGCTGAGGCGTGAATTCGGGAAGGATGCGCGTGACCCGGCGCCCCGCGGTCTCCATGGCCTGCACGGCACTGCGCAGCCAGACCCGGTTGCAGACGGCGACCCATATGGGCACGCCGACCTTGGCTTCCGGCTCCAGCGCGAAATGAACCTGCTCGGGCTCGTCGAGGAGGCGATCTTCGAGGAGTCCGCTGAGCACCGAACGCAGCCGCGCCGTGCTGCTCATGCTGCCTTGAGGCAAGGTCAGCTGGTGCCAGGACAGTGCTGCGGCCGGCACGCACAGGGTCAGTTCTTCACCGGCCGGCAACAGTGCCGGGAGGGCGCTCCCCTGTGAGCGCAACTTGCGCCCGTCGCTGGACCAGACCGCCCAGCCGTATTCGCCGCCGGGAGCGGCGGGCGGGATAGGAATGGTTACAAAAAGAACGGGCATGAGAGTGTGGCAGGGGGGCCGCTATTCTAGAAGCAGGACGCTGGACGCTACAGTTTTGATAGCGTCTTTTACATATGCTGCGGGCGGGCGGGGATTTTTAACCGAGAAATATGACGAAGCCCGCCGCTTCATGACTTCGGGGGCTGTACCGTGGCGCCCGCGCCACGCTCCCGCCAAACGATGCTCACCTCGATGCCTTGCCGCTTGAGGAGCGAGAGTTCTTCGACCCAGATCCGGTCGAGGCGAAGCCGCCCGTGGACCTCGAAGTAGTTGCTCCCGACGCTGAACGCGCCGCCGCCGAACTGCGCGCCACCTTGCTGGCCTCGCGACACAAGCGCATCCGCATCGGCGGGGTTGCGGAAGTAGTTGCGAGCGCGCTGGGCCACGATCGTCTTGGCGCTCGCGAGATCGAGATTGGGCGCACTCGCATAGATGGCTTCTGCGCTCGCCGTATTGAGGTTGAGCGGCGTGGACTCCGGCAGCACCGTCACATATGGTTCCAGCGCGGTCACGGTCGAAGGCGAAAGGCCCAGCCAGACGAGTTGGGAGGTGTGCAGAGGCATGAGCGGGCCAGTGGCAGCTGCGTCCGCGTTCGATGTCGTGGCGGTGGTGGTCGTCCCCGTGTTGGAACTGGTGCTGGCGCCGGTGCTGGTATTCGCGCCCGTCGTGCCGCCCGCGGGCGCCGCGCTGGCGGCGGGCAAGGCGCGTTGCAGGTTGGCGGTCATTACCGCCACTTCCTGAGCAGGCAGGCCTAGTAGCTCGAACAGCTTGGTGAATGCCTTGACCGACTCGACGACAGGGGCGCCGTTCTTCACCAGGTTGAGCACATTGAGCTTGGACTGCGCATCGACGATGGCGCCGGATAGGTAGGCTTCGGGGAGACCTTCGAGCGCGTCGCTCGCGACGTTCTTTTCGGCCGACAGGAAGCTCGAGAGCTTGGCTTCCGCCAGCGGCACCGCCCAGGGCTCCGCCAGGTGGTCTGCGGCGCCGCCGGCGCGGGCGTCCTCGCGCAGGATCAGGCGCGACCAATCGAGGGCGCCGATCAGGACCCAGCTCGACTGAATCCGTGCACGCTCCGCGGATTCGACCTCGATCGCGCGCCATTGCTGCCACAGCGCGGCCGCGGCGAAGGTCGCCACGAGCGTGACGGTGAGCATGGCGGCCAGCAGCGCCGCGCCCGACTGGCGTCCGCGTGCGGCCTGGCGCGTCCCGGGTGAGGAATGGTGGGGCTGCTTCATGACTTCGGCACCGAGGCGGCAGGGCGCACCCAGTCGCGCGTGAGCACGCCCGTGAGGGCGGAGCCGGGTGGCAGGCTCAAGACGAGCCGGACGCCGTCGGGCATGGGCGTTGCGGTTCCCAAGGCTTCGGCGCTGACCGCTGGCGTCCAGGCGTCGTTATGGAAATAGAACAGCTGCCAGTCCTCCAGCGGCATCAGTGCGACTTCGGCGCTCCGCATTTCGTTGCTGCCGTCCTGAGCCCAGGCGCTTGCATGGTCCCAGGCCTGTTGCCATTCCTCCCGGGTCGTAAGGCCGGGCGATTGCCATCGGCGCCAGCGTGTTCCGGTGGCATCCGTGCTGATGGTCCAGGCCACGACGTAAACGGTGGGTGTCGCGCTGTCGGTGCCGCGCCGCGTCAGTCGCAGGACGCGGCCGTCCCAGTCCATCGCAGGCGTCCGGGACAGCGTTACCGTGGCATCCAGATCGGCGCTCCACTGCGCCAGCGTGGTCTGCAATGCGAGCACCGCATCGCCCCGCTCGCGGTTCATGCCCTGGGCGCGCGCCATGCCGTCCAGGCCGCGCCAGCTCATCAGGGCGAGCAGCGCCATGACCGCGATCGCGACCAGCAGTTCGATCAGCGTGAAGCCTCTTGAGCGGCGCATCAGTAGCGTCCCACGACGGTCGAGACCTGCAGCACAGGAGCCGCGTCGGCATCGCGTACCTGAACGTCGACGCGGCGGAAGTTCGGGTTCAGCGTCGGTGTCGTCGAGACCGTGACGGCGAAGTTCACGTTGGCCTGGATGCAGGTCGAGCCCGAATCGCCCACCGCGGGCAGCACCCGCGCGAGCCGTGCCTTGACCAGTTCGTTCTCCGCGCACAGCTGCGCGAGCAGGACGTCCGACTGTCGCTGCGCATTGCGCGTGAGCGCGGACGTGGCCTGCGAACCGGCCAGCAGGGCGATCGCGACGATGCCGAGCGCGACAAGCACTTCGATCAGGGTGAACCCCGCGTTGCGGCGCTGGTGCGTCATGGCGAAACCACCGCGAAGGGGCGCAGCCCGTCGGTCCCGATGCGAACGGTATGGGGCTGTGGGCCGTCCGCCGTGAGCAGCACCTGCTGCGCCGCAATGATCGGATCCGGGCCCAGTTGCAATGCAGCGACCGCGGTTCCATCGGCCGCCAGCGGTTGTGCTTCGATGTCACTGGCGAGCCAGGCGGTCGGCAGGCTGCCCGTGGGCAGGCCGTCGAAGACGAAGTTGCCCGGACCTTGAGGCGTCAGTCGCCAGCGAACGGCGATGCCGCTCGCCCGCGACTGCGCGCGCGCCGATTCGAGCAATGCAGCGAGGCGTTCTGCTTCACGGTCGAGCGTGGCCTGCCCGGAGTCGCGCAGCGCCAGCCCGACGCCGGCGGTCCCCAGCGCGATGATGGCGATGACGACGAGCAGTTCAAGCAGCGTGAAGCCGCCGAGGCGGCGGGCGATTGCGAATCGGCGGCGGCAGGGCCTACTGCCAACTGCCGATGTCGGCATTCTTGCCCTCGCCGCCAGGCTGGCCGTCGGCGCCGAGCGAAAGCACGTCGACCTCGCCCTTGATGCCGGGATTCATGTATTGGTAGGGCCGGCCCCAGGGATCGTTCGGAAGCTTTTCGACGTAGGGCTTCCAGTTCGGCGCGGCGGGACCCGTCGTGGGCCGGGTGAGGAGAGCCTGCAGGCCTTGCTCGTTCGTGGGATAGCGCTGGTTGTCGAGTCGGTAGAGCTTGAGTGCCTGCATCAGATTGTTGATGTCGGTCTTGGCTGCGGTGACGCGGGCGTCGTCCGCGCGTTCAATGACGTTCGGCACGATGAGCGCCGCAAGCACGCCGATGATGACCAGCACGACCATCAGTTCGATCAGCGTGAAGCCGCGTTGGATGGTGCGCGAGAGGGAGGGACGGGGAAGGGACATAAGGAAAGAATTGGACAGAATGAGCGGGCCTGAAGACGCGCTCGCCATATGATAATCCTGGCCCATGTCAGTTCCCTTTGCACCTTCGCGCTGGCCCGCAGCCACGGCGACCACCGGCCTCTGGGCGCTCGCGGCGGCGAGCGCCGTATTCTGGGGCCTGCGGCTCATGGCGCCGTCCGATGCGATCGCTCCGCCCCCGGTGGCAAGTGCGCCGGCCGTGGCCGTTGACCCCGCCTTGGTCGCACGTTTGCTGGGCGCGGTGCCTGCCCATGAGGCCGCAGTTGCGGCGCCCGAGGCCGCGAGCCGCTTCGCGCTGCTGGGCATCATCGCCGACACCGATCAACAAGGCGCCGCGCTCATCGCCGTCGACGGCAAGCCGCCGCGGCCGTTCCGGGTCGGCGCCAAAGTGGTCGATGGCTACGTGCTGCAATCAGTGACCACACGTGCCGCCGCCTTCGGCGCCAGCGTCGATTCGGCAACGGCCTTCACCTTGCAGCTACCGACGCGGCCGCTCGCCGTGAACGCGCCGCCGGCGGTGCCGATGAACGGGCCGGGACCAGGGCCAGGGCCAGGGCCTGCGCCCCGTCCGAGGCCGGTGATCGCGCCGCCCGTGCCGCGCTGAGTCCCGCTCTGCCCCATCAGGCCTTCAGGAACAGCTTGTAGACGGGGTTCTGGGTTTCTTCCACGAACGGGTAGCCCAGCGCCAGAAGAAATTCAGCAAAGGCCGCATCGTCCGCTGCGGGCACCTGCAGCCCGACCAGGATGCGGCCGTAGTCCGCTCCCTGGTTGCGATAGTGAAAGAGGCTGATGTTCCAGTTCGGCCGCAGCAGGCTCAGGAACTTCAGCAGGGCGCCTGGCCGCTCGGGGAACACGAATCTCAGCAGGCGTTCGTGTTGGGCGAGTCCGGTGCGGCCGCCGACCATGTGGCGAATGTGCTCCTTGGCAAGCTCGTCGTGTGTGAGGTCGATGGCGCCGAAGCCGTGGGCGATGAAGGTGTCGGTGATCGTCGTCGATTCGCCGCGGGTGGTGGTGGTCAAGCCCACGAAGACATGTGCTTCCTTGTCGTCGCTGATCCGGTAGTTGAACTCCGTCACATTGCGCGACGTGCCGGGCAACTGGCCGATCAGTTCGCAGAAGCGGCGGAAGCTGCCGCGCTCCTCGGGGATCGTGACGGCGAACAGGGCTTCGCGCTCCTCGCCCACCTCGGCGCGCTCGGCCACGAAACGCAGCCGGTCGAAATTCATGTTGGCGCCGCACAGGATGGCCGCGTAGGTTTCGCCGCGCGTGCCGCGCGCCTCGACGTATTGCTTGATCGCCGCGACCGCCAGCGCGCCCGCCGGCTCCACGATGCTGCGGGTGTCGATGAACACATCCTTGATGCCGGCACACACCGCGTCGGTGTCGACACTGATGAACTCGTCGACCAGCGTGCTCGCAATTCGGAAGGTTTCCTCGCCCACGAGCTTGACCGCGGTGCCGTCCGAGAAGAGTCCCACGTCGGAGAGCGTGACCCGCTCGTGCGCGGCCACCGACTGGATCATGGCATCGGAGTCGTTCATCTGGACGCCGATCACCCTGATCTCGGGTCGGACGGCCTTGATGTAGTTGGCCACGCCGGAGATCAGCCCACCGCCGCCGATGGCCACGAAGACCGCGTCCAGCGGGCCTTGGTGTTGGCGAAGAATCTCCATCGCGATGGTGCCCTGGCCGGCGATCACGTCGGGGTCGTCGAAAGGATGTACGAAGGTCAGGCCGTGCAGCTTCTGTTGTTCCAGCGCGTACACGTAGGCATCGGAATAGCTGTCGCCGTGCAGATGCACCTCGCCACCGAGCGCACGCACCGCGTCGACCTTGAGCTGAGGGGTCGTCACGGGCATCACGACAACGGCCCGCGCACCCAGCTTGCGCGCGCCCAGTGCGACGCCCTGGGCGTGATTGCCCGCTGATGCGCAGATCACGCCATGCGAGAGCTGCTCGGCGCTCAGATGCGCCATCTTGTTATAGGCACCGCGCAGCTTGAAGCTGAAGACCGGTTGCTGATCCTCGCGCTTGAGCAAGACCGTGTTGCCGAGCCTTGCGCTCAAGTTGCGTGCCGGTTCGAGCGCCGACTCCACAGCGACGTCATAGACGCGCGCGGTCAGGATCTTCTTGAGGTAATCGGCTGGCGTGAGCGGTGCGGTCGGCTTGGGCATAGGGCCGCGATCATAGGCCCGCAGACGCCGCTTTCCGCCGCGCAAGAAAAAAGCCCCAAGCCTTGCGGCTTGGGGCTAAATCCACCAATTGGGAGGGTGGAGGAGACAACCGGTGCACACAAATTCGTGTGCGATGAAATAAAGTATATCGACTGTTTGTTGCATTGCAACAAGCGGCTGATGTTTTTTCAACACAGAACCGCGATGGAGAGTGATTTTTTTTGCTTCTTCGCGGGTTCATGGAGTCGACAAGAAAATGGAATGCACAGTGAGTTGGACCGGGAATACGGGCGCGCGCTCTGGGATGGGGTTCGTGGCGGAAACCGGAAGCGGCCACGTCCTGATGATGGATGGGGCGCCTGACGCGGCGAAGCCCGAAAACGGCGGGCAGAACCTCGCCGCCCGGCCGATGGAGACCGTTCTGGCTGGCACCGGCGGCTGTACAGCTTACGACGTGGTGCTCATCCTGAAGCGGGGCCGCCACCGGGTCGAGCGCTGCAGCGTCAAGCTGACCAGCGAGCGCGCGGAAAAGGACCCCAAGGTCTTCACCAGGATCCACCTGCACTTCACGGTGGCGGGCAAGGGCATTCCGGCCGCCGCGGTGGAAAGGGCCATCGCCCTGAGCCATGACACCTACTGCTCGGCCACCATCATGCTGGCCAAGACGGCGGAGATCACGACCAGCTTCGACCTCGTCGAAACCTGAGCCGCAGCCCCGCCCGCCGCTCAAATGCGATGGGCAACCGTAGTCATGACCCGCGCCGCCAGGCGCATCAAGGTCTTGGCCGGCGCCGGAAGTTCTTCGGCGCCCGCACTCCAGGCCTGCGCGGCGTGGCGTGCTTCATCCAGCTTCATCTGATGGATCACGGCTCGCGATTCCGTGTCTCCCGCGGGGAGCCGGTCGAGATGGCCATCCAGATGGGCCTCCACCTGCCTCTCGGTTTCAGCGACAAAGCCCAGGCTGACGGGGTCGCCCAGCCGGCCGGCGACGAGGCCCAGTGCGAATGCGCCGAGATACCACATCGGATTCAGCAGGGAGGGGCGCGCGCCCAGTTCGTCGAGGCGCTCTTGCGTCCAGGCGAGGTGATCCGTCTCTTCCCTGGCCGCGGCTTCGAAATGCGCGCGCAGCCCGGGGTCCCGCGTCACGGCAGCCTGCGCCGTGTACAAGGCCTGCGCGCAGACCTCGCCGACATGATTGACCCGCATCAGGGCCCCGGCCTCACGCCGTTCGATATCGCTCAGAAGGCTCGCCGGGCTCGCTGGCGGCGGCGCCTCGCGCATCGCGTGTGGTTTGGCAAACAGGGTACGCAAGGCCGTGTCCGTCACGGCAAGAACGGAATCGAGCGAAGAGTTCATGGGTCGATTGGAACCGATGCGCAGCCGCCCATGCAGCGGGACGATCTCGTTTCACATGGTGAGTCATGGAGTAACACGGAAGCTTTGTTGCATGACTGCAACGAAACGCCGAGGCCCGCGGAGTTTTCGGGCGAATTGTTTTGCCCTGATGAGGCGGCTCTGGTGCAATAGCAACAACTTCCCAAAAGGAGGTTGGCCCGGGGTCCGGTGGGAGCACAAATGTGCCAGTCACGGTGAGCCCTTCGCACCGGAGCCCTATGTTTAACCTTGGAGAAACTTGCAATGAAAAAATCTCTAGTCGCCCTGGCTGCCCTGGCTGTTGCCGGCGTTGCCTCGGCTCAGTCGTCTGTCACGCTGTTCGGTGTGCTTGACGCTGGCGTCAGCTACTACGATGCGAAGACGAACACCCCCACGGGCTCGGTCAAGCAAAGCCAATGGGCACAGAGCACCTCGGGTTACAACTCGAGCCGTCTGGGTTTCCGTGGCACGGAAGACCTCGGTGGCGGCCTGGCTGCAAGCTTCTGGCTTGAAGCGGGTCTGAACAACGACACGGGCGCAGCTGGCGGTGCGATCAACAGCTCCGGCGCGACGACGACTGGTCTCTTCAACCGTCGTTCGACCGTGAGCCTCTCCGGTGGCTTCGGTGAAGTCCGCATCGGCCGTGACTACACCCCGACGTTCTGGAACGACACCGTGTTCGATCCGTTCGGCACCAACGGCGTTGGCACCAACATCATCAACTCGGGCCACAGCGCTGTTCTGGCGACCGCTGGTCTGAGCGATGCAAACACCGTGCGCGCAAGCAACACCGTGGGCTACTTCCTGCCCCCGAACCTCGGCGGTTTCTACGGTCAAGTCCAATACGGCTTCGCCGAAAACGTGAAGCAGACTGGCCTGCCCACCCTGGAAGCCGGCAAGTACCTGGGCGGTCGCGTCGGTTATGCCAACGGTCCTCTGGACGTGGCCCTGGCTTACGGCGAAGACACCGTCGCGCAAGTCATTGGTGACGAAGTCAAGGCCAAGACGTTCAACCTGGGTGCGTCGTATGACCTCGGCGTCGTCAAGCTCTTCGGTGAATTCTCGCGCGTGAAGAACACGGCTGACCTGCCGATCTTCGCTGGCGACGGCTCGGTGGACCTCGACGGCTACCTGCTGGGTGCCACCGTGCCCGTGGGCCCTGGCCTGATCCGCGTTGCCTACTCGCAAGTCAAGGCCAAGTTCGATGTTGGCTCTGACCCGCGCGCTCGCAAGTTCGCGATCGGTTATGTGCACAACCTGTCGAAGCGCACGGCTCTGTACACGAGCTACGCCCACATCTCGAACAAGGATGGCGCTGCGATCACGACCGGTGGCTCGCCGACCTTCGTTCCTGGCATCAACAACTCGGCCTCGAGCGCAAACGGCTTCGACTTCGGTATCCGTCACGCTTTCTGATCTGACGCTGGCGTAAGCCAGCTTCAATGGGAAGTCTTGAAAGCCACTCGACGAAAGTCGAGTGGCTTTTTTCATTTCCTGTCCGCCGCCCGCGACGATTCAGCCCTCAGGCCATGCGGAAAGAACTTCGAAGTGGTGCGTTGCGTCGGCGACGACTCCGCCGGAAGGTCACCCACGCGAATCGAATCCTCCTCATGTCCGTCCTCCGTCGCCTGCGCGTGCTGACCACAACCCCGGGGAACCCCGGCATGGGCACGCACCTTGCTCTGCTAGCATCGTTGAACACTTTCTCTGCTGAATGATCGCCTTCGTACTGCGCCGCCTGATCCAGGCCGTGATCGTCATGGTCACGGTCGCCTTCATTGCCTTTCTTCTTTTCCAGTACGTGGGCGACCCCGTGGTGTTTCTGCTTGGACAGGATGCGCGACCCGAGCAGATCCACGCGCTCCGGGTTGACCTCGGACTCGACAAGCCCTTCTTCGTGCAGTTCTGGCACTTCCTGGTCAATGCCGCGCAAGGCGAGTTCGGCCTGAGCCTGCGTCAAGGCAGCAAGGTCTCGCGGCTCATCGGCGAGCGATTCCCGGCCACATTGGAACTCTCCCTGGTGGCGGCTTTTCTCGCGCTGGCCATCGGCATCCCGATGGGCGTCTACACCGCATTGCGGCGCGGCACTTTCCTCAGCCAAGTGTTCATGACGATCTCGCTGCTCGGCGTTTCACTGCCGACCTTCCTGATTGGCATTCTGTTGATCCTCGTCTTTGCCGTGCTGCTCGGCTGGTTTCCCAGCTTCGGGCGCGGCGAGACGGTTCAGCTGGGCTGGTGGAGCACCGGATTGCTGAGAGCCGATGGCTGGATGCACATCCTGCTGCCCGCAGTCACGCTTGCCATATTCCAGCTCACGCTGATCATGCGGCTGGTGCGCGCGGAGATGCTCGAAGTCTTGCGCACCGACTACATCAAGTTCGCGCGAGCGCGCGGCCTGTCGGATCGCGCCATCCACTTCGGCCATGCGCTCAAGAACACGCTGGTGCCGGTCATGACCATTACCGGGCTCCAACTGGGTGGCCTGATCGCATTCGCCATCATCACCGAGTCCGTGTTCCAGTGGCCCGGGATGGGTCTGCTCTTCATCCAGGCCGTGACGTTCGCGGACATCCCGGTCATGGCCGCGTACCTCTGCCTCATCGCGCTTATCTTCGTGGTCATCAACCTGGTGGTCGACTTGTTGTACTTCGTTGTCGACCCGCGGCTGCGTGTCGGCAATGCAGGGGGCCATTGATGAACGCGCCTCGTTTCCAGGCTGCAGGGCGGCCGTTTGCGCACATCGCGCGCTTCCATCCCGAAATCACCGCCTTTCGCCGCGACCTGCACGCGCATCCGGAACTCGGCTTCGAAGAGGTCTACACCGCCGGCCGTGTCCAGGAGGCACTGAAGGCCTGTGGTGTCGACGAGATTCACACCGGCATCGGCAAGACCGGCGTCGTCGCCGTGGTCCGCGGCAAGTCCACCGCCAGCGGCCGCATGATCGGGCTGCGGGCGGACATGGATGCCTTGCCGATGTGCGAGGACAACGACTTCGAGTGGCGCTCCGCCAAGAATGGTCTCATGCACGGTTGCGGGCATGACGGCCACACCGCCATGCTGGTCGGGGCCGCGCGCTACCTGGCCGAGACCCGCAACTTCGACGGCACCGCGGTGCTGATCTTCCAGCCCGGCGAAGAAGGTTTCGCCGGTGCGCGCGTGATGATCGAGGACGGCCTGTTCGATCGCTTCCCGGTGCAGGCGGTCTATGCCATGCACAACTGGCCCGGCATGCCCGCCGGTACCGTGGGCATCAATCGCGGCGCGATGATGGCCGCGGCGGATCGCGTCACGATCGAGGTCACGGGCAAGGGCGGCCACGGCGCGCATGCCTATCTCACGGTGGACCCGGTGCTCGTGTCCGCGCACATCATCACCGCGGCTCAAAGCATCGTCTCGCGCAACGTGCGTCCCATCGATGCGGCAGTCCTGAGCATTTGCGCCGTCCATGCAGGCGACCTGGGGGCGATGAGCGTCGTGCCCGGGAAAGCCACGCTGGTCGGTACCGTCAGGACCTTCAGTGCCAGGGTGCAGACGCAGGTCGAGCAACGCCTCTCCGAGCTCTGTTCCGCGGTGGCGGCCGGCTTCGGCGCGACTGCGCAGGTGAAGTTCGAGCACATCTACCCAGCCACCATCAATACCGCTCCCGAGGCCATCTTTGCCGGCGATGTCGCGCAGTCGATCGTGGGTGCCCACAACGTCGAGCGCCACATGGAGCCCAGCATGGGCTCCGAGGACTTCTCCTTCATGCTGCAGAAGAAGGCGGGTGCCTATCTGCGGATCGGGCAGGATGCTCGGGGCGGCGCCTTTCTGCACAACAGCCGGTACGACTTCAACGACGAGATCCTGCCGCTCGGCGCCGCGCTGCATGCCGGCCTGATCGAGCAGGGCATGCCGCCGGGCGCGGCCCATCCATCACCAAGCCAGTCCGCCTCGGCGGCTGCGTCTTGACCTTTTCCAACCCGAGGAGTGCTTCCCATGAATCTCAAGAAAAAAGTGGCTGCGGCCGCGATCCTTTCGTTGCTGGGTGCCACCAGCCTGATCGCGAACGCGCAGACCATCCGGATCGCGAACCAGGGCGATGCGCTGTCGCTCGATCCGCACTCTCTCAACGAGTCGCTGCAACTGAGCACGGACGCCAACGTCTATGAAACGCTGGTGGGCCGCAACAAGGACCTGACCGTTGCACCCCTGCTCGCCACGAGCTGGAAGCAGACTTCGCCCACGGTCTGGCGCTTCGAGCTGCGCAAGGGCGTGGTGTTTCATGACGGTACCCCCTTCACCGCCGACGACGTCGTCTTCAGCTTCGCCCGCGCGGCCGGGGATGGATCGGACATGCAATCCAACACGACCGACATCAAGGAAGTCCGCAAGGTCAACGACTACGTGGTCGAGATCGAGACCCGCGGCCCCTTCCCGATCCTGCCCGACGTGATCACGCAGCTGATGATCATGAGCAAGAAATGGTGCGAAGCCAACCAGGCGACCAAGCCGGTCGATCGCCGCAAGGGCATCGAGAACACGGCCTCGTTCAAGGCCAACGGCACCGGGCCCTTCCGGGTGCGTGAGCGCCAGCCCAACGTGCGCACCGTGTTCACGCGCAACCCCACCTACTGGGGCAAGATCGAAGGCAACGTGCAGGAGGTCATCTTCACGCCGATCGCCAACCCGGCCACTCGCGTGGCCGCGCTGCTCTCGGGTGAAGTCGACGTGATGGAGCCGGTGCCGGTGCAGGACATCGCCCGCGTCAACGCCAGCCCCAATGCGCGCGTCATCGCCGGCCCGGAATTGCGCACCATCTTCCTGGGCATGGACCAGAAGCGCGACGAGCTGCTGTATTCCAACGTCAAGGGCAAGAATCCGTTCAAGGACAAGCGCGTGCGCCAGGCCTTCTACCAGGCCATCGACATCGTCGGCATCCAGAAGACAGTGATGCGTGGCGCTTCGCGTCCCACCGGCTTGCTGGTCGGCCCCGGCATCAACGGCTGGACGGAAGCCCAGGACAAGCGTCTGCCTTACGATCCGGAAGCCGCGAAGAAGCTGCTGGCCGAAGCAGGCTATCCGAGCGGCTTCGAGGTGACCATGAACTGCCCGAACGACCGCTACGTCAATGACGGACAGATCTGCCAGAGCGTGGCCGCGAACCTCGCGAAGATCGGCGTCAAGATCAACCTCGTGGCCGAGACCAAGGGCACTTACTTCCCGAAGGTCCTTCGTCGCGACACCAGCTTCTACATGCTCGGCTGGACGCCCACCACCTATGACGCGCACAACGCGCTGACCGCGCTGACCGCCTGTCCGGACGACAAGGGCAGCGGCCAGTTCAATCTCGGCGCGTACTGCAACCCGAAGCTGGACGAGCTGACCAAGAAGATCCAGTCGGAAACCGACAAGCCCAAGCGCGACGCGATGATCAAGGAAGCCTTCCAGATCCACATGGACGACATCGGCACCTTGCCGCTGCATCAGCAGGCGCTGGCCTGGGGCGTGAGCAAGAAGGTCGAGCTCACGCAGATGGCCGACAACTACATGCCCTTCAAGTGGATGAGCATCAAGCCCTGATCGCTGGTTGACCCGACCCCCGCGG
Organism: Variovorax sp. 01T432; assembly: GCF_056398605.1. Lineage (NCBI taxonomy): Bacteria > Pseudomonadati > Pseudomonadota > Betaproteobacteria > Burkholderiales > Comamonadaceae > Variovorax > Variovorax sp. 01T432. Next base: position 331,987 of record NZ_JBFTPS010000005.1, on the reverse strand, counting down.
GCCCGCTTCAGCGGGCCCCGCTCTTTCTGCTCCACGATGAAAAAAACCATTGCCCTCTGGCTCGACAGTGACGTCGGACACAGCTTTCGCAGCTCGCCGGTCGCGATGTTGGCCGCCGCGATCGCCCTTGTCTGCATCTTCTGCGCGGTCTTCGCCGGCTGGGTTTCGCCCTACAACCCCTTCGACCTCGCCTCGCTGGAACTCGGCGATGCGCGCCTGCCGCCTTCATGGAGCGCGGAAGGTTCGGTCAAGTACCTGCTCGGCACCGACGACCAGGGCCGCGACATCCTGTCCGCCGTGATCTACGGCGCCCGCATCTCGCTGGTCGTGGGCTTTGTTTCGGTCGTGCTCTCGGTCGTGGTCGGCGTGGTGTTCGGCCTCCTCGCCGGCTTCTGGGGCGGCTGGCTCGATGCCTTCCTCATGCGCGTGTGCGACGTGATGCTTTCCTTCCCGCCGATCCTGGTGGCCTTGCTGATCGCCGGTGTCGGGCGCGCCATGTTTCCGAACGCGCACACCTCGGTGGCCTTCCTGGTCCTGATCATTTCCATCTCGCTCACGGGCTGGGTGCAATATGCCCGCACGGTGCGCGGCTCGACACTGGTCGAGCGCAGCAAGGAATACGTGCAGGCCGCCCGCGTCACCGGCGTGTCGCCGTGGCGCATCATGGTCCGCCATGTGCTGCCGAACGTGATGGGCCCCGTGCTGGTGCTCGCGACCATCCAGGTCGCGACCGCGATCATCACCGAGGCCACGCTGTCCTTCCTCGGGGTGGGCGTGCCGCCGACCTCGCCCTCGCTGGGCACGCTGATCCGCGTCGGCAACGACTACCTGTTCTCGGGCGAATGGTGGATCACCGTGTTCCCGGGCCTGATGCTGGTGCTGATCGCGCTCAGCGTGAACCTTCTGGGCGACTGGTTGCGCGATGCGCTCAACCCGCGCCTGCGCTGAAGCCGGAGCAACGCACATGAGCCTTCTCCAAGTCAGCAACCTGGTCGTCGAATTTCCCCATCGGCGCGGCACCCTGCGTGCGCTGGACGACATTTCCTTCGAGATCGCCCCCGGTGAAATCCTGGGCGTGGTGGGTGAGTCCGGCGCGGGCAAGTCGCTCACGGGCGCCGCCATCATCGGCCTGCTCGAGCCGCCGGGCCGCGTGGCCAGTGGGGAGATCCGCCTCGAAGGCCAGCGCATCGACAACCTCGGCAACGAGGCCATGCGGCACATCCGCGGCCGCAAGATCGGCGCGATCTTCCAGGATCCGCTGACCTCGCTGAATCCGCTCTACACCATCGGCCGGCAACTGATCGAGACGATCCGCACCCACCTGCCCGTGAGCGAGGCCGAGGCGCGCAAGCGCGCCATCGGCTTGCTGCAGGACACCGGCATTCCGGCCGCCGAACAGCGCATCGACCACTATCCGCACCAGTTCTCCGGTGGCATGCGCCAGCGGGTGGTGATCGCGCTGGCGCTGGCGGCCGAGCCCAAGCTGATCGTTGCCGACGAGCCGACCACCGCGCTGGACGTCTCGATCCAGGCGCAGATCATCCAGTTGCTCAAGAGCATCTGCAAGGATCGCGGCGCCGCCGTGATGCTGATCACGCACGACATGGGCGTGATCGCCGAGACCTGCGACCGCGTGGCCGTGATGTACGCCGGCCGCATCGCGGAGATCGGCCCCGTGCACGAAGTGATCCACCAGGCCGCGCATCCCTACACCGCGGGCCTGATGGCCGCGATTCCCGACATGACCATGGACCGCGAGCGCCTCAACCAGATCGACGGCGCCATGCCGCGCCTCAATGCCATTCCGCGCGGCTGCGCCTACAACCCTCGCTGCCCCCGCGTCTTCGAACGCTGCGTGGTCGAGCGGCCGGATCTGCTGAACGCCGGCGCGACCCGCGCCGCCTGCTGGCTGCACGATGCGCACACCCACAGCGCGCCCGCCGCGCAAGGAGCCGCGGCATGACGGCGCTGGTTCAGGCGAACGACCTCGCCAAGAGCTTCGACGTCTCGCCGCCCTGGCTCAACCGCGTGCTCGAACGCAAGCCACGGGTCCTGCTGCACGCCGTCGACGGCGTGAGCTTCTCGATCGAACGCGGCAAGACGCTGGCGCTGGTGGGCGAGTCCGGCTGCGGCAAGAGCACGGTCGCGCGCCTGCTGGTGGGCCTTTACAACCCCAGCCGCGGCGGCATGCGCTTCGACGGGCAGGACGCGCATGCGGCGTTCAAGACGGCCGAGGGGCGCAAGCTGCGCCGGCGCATCCAGATGATCTTCCAGGATCCGTACGCGAGCCTCAATCCCCGCTGGATCGTGGAAGACATCGTGGGCGAGCCGCTGCGCGAGCACGGCATCCTCAAGGAGGGGCTCGCGCTCAAGGAGCGGGTGGGCGAGCTGCTGAAGTCGGTCGGCCTGAGCCCGCTCGACATGGTGAAGTACCCGCACCAGTTCTCCGGCGGCCAGCGCCAGCGCATCTCGATCGCGCGCGCGCTGGCGACCCAGCCGGAGTTCCTGGTATGCGACGAACCGACCTCCGCGCTCGACGTGAGCGTGCAGGCGCAGGTGCTCAACATCATGAAGGACCTGCAGCGCGAGCAGGGCCTGACCTATCTCTTCATCTCGCACAACCTGGCGGTGGTGCGCCACGTCGCCGACCAGGTCGGCGTGATGTACCTGGGCAGGCTGGTGGAAGTGGCCGACAAGCACAAGCTCTTCGCCACGCCGCAGCATCCGTATACCCGCATGCTGCTGGACGCGATTCCGCAGATGAAGTTCACGGGCCGCTCGCGCACGCCAGTGCAGGGCGAGGTGCCGAATCCGCTCAATCCGCCGACGGGATGCACCTTTCATCCGCGCTGTCCGCTCGCCAACGCGCGCTGCAAGGCCGAGCGCCCGCCTTTGCAGACGCTGCGCGGCGTGCAGGTGGCCTGCCACGCGGTGGAAGAAGGCCGCACCTGAAGCGGCCCCGGCCCCGGTCGCGCTACTGTTCCTCGCCCCACGCGTAGCTGTCTCTCGCGATCATGGCGCTGGAGGCACTGGGCCCCCAGGTGCCCGCGGCATAGCTGCGGGGCGTGCCTTCGGAGGCCCAGCTGTCGATCAGCGGCTCGACCCAGCGCCATGCCTCTTCCTGTTCGTCGCTTCGCACGAACAGATTCAACCGGCCATCGATCACGTCGAGCAGCAGGCGTTCATAGGCGCCCACGCGCTCCGTGCCGAAGCGCTTGTCGAAGTCCAGGTCGAGTTGCACCGGCGCCAATTGCGGGCCTGCGATCCGGTTGCCGTTGCGCTGCCGGTTGTCCTGCGCCTGCGCCAGCATGTGCAGTTCCAGGCCGTCCTTCGGTTGCAGGTTGATCACGAGCTTGTTGACCGAGCTCGCGGGTTCGCGGTAGATGGCGTGCGGCGTCGGCCTGAAGTTGACCTCGATGCGCGCATCGCGCGAGGCCAGGCGCTTGCCGGTGCGGATGTAGAGCGGGACACCGGCCCAGCGCCAGTTGGCAATCTCGGTGCGCAGCGCGACGAAGGTTTCGGTGCGGCTTTCGGGATCCACGCCGGGCTCGTCGCGGTAGCCCTGCACGCGTTCGCCATAGGCCGTGCCGGCCGCGTACTGGCCGCGGATCGCATGCAGCCCGATCGACTCGGCCGTCCATGGCTTGAGCGCGCGCAGCACCTTGAGCTTCTCGTCGCGGATCGCGTCGGCGTGCGCGTTGATCGGCGGCTCCATGCCGATCGCGCACACCAGTTGCAGCGCGTGGTTCTGCACCATGTCGCGCAGCGCGCCGGTCTGGTCGTAGAAGGCGCCGCGCTTCTCCACGCCGAGGTCCTCGGCGATCGTGATCTGGATGTTGGCGATGTGCTCGCGCCGCCAGATGGGCTCGAACAGCGCGTTGCCGAAGCGCATCGCGAACAGGTTTTGCACCGAGGGCTTGCCGAGGTAGTGGTCGATCCGGAACACCTGGTGCTCGTCCAGCACCTTGCACACCGCCTTGTTGATGGCGCGGTTCGATGCCAGGTCGTGGCCCAGCGGCTTCTCCAGCACCAGGCGCGTGTGGGGGCCATTGAGCCCGGCCGCTGCAATCTGTTCGACCACCTGGGTGAACAGCGCCGGCGCCGTCGCCAGGTACATCACCACCGTGCCGGCGTCGCGCGCCTTGAGCGTCTGCGCGAGCTTCTCGTAGTCCGCCGGCTGGGAGAGGTCCATGCGCAGGAAGTACAGCATCGAGGCGAACTTCTTGAACTCCTCGGGCGTGGGCCGCTTGGCGCCTTCGACCGCCGCGAAGCGCGACTGGATCAACTCGCGATACGCGTCGTCGGACAGATCGTCGCGCGCCACCCCGATGATGCGCCCGCCCTCGGGCAGGCTGCCGTGCCGGAATGCCTGGAACAGCGCTGGCATGAGCTTGCGCCATGCCAGGTCGCCGGTACCGCCGAAGAGGACGAGATCGAAACTCATGGATACATCCGTGTTGTGTTGTCGCTTGCCATCGAATGGTACTTGTACCGATCCTGTATGACAGGCGCGGCGCTAAGCTGAGGGCCGGCCCGCGGGGCCTTTTTTTATTTTTCTTGCGGAGCCCCTCATGAAGAAGTTTCTCGCAGCGGCAGGTCTGGTTGCCCTGTGCGCCAGCGCGTCGGCCCAGACGGTCAACGTCATCTGCTCGGTCCAGGCCGAATGGTGCAACGTGATCTCGACGGTCTATGCGCGCACGACGGGCGTCAAGATCAACATGTCGCTCAAGGGCTCGGGCGAGGCCCTGGCGCAGCTCATCGCGGAGAAGGACAACCCCAAGACCGACATCTGGTTCGGCGGCACCGGCGACCCGCATCTGCAGGCCGCGGAGCAGGGCCTCACGCTCGAATACAAATCGCCCACGCTTGCGCAACTGCACCCGTGGGCGCAGCAGCAGGCCAGGCAATCGGGCTACAGGACGGTCGGCATCTATTCGGGGCCGCTCGGCTTCGGCTACAACCCCGAACTCCTGGCGAAGAAGAAGCTGCCGGTGCCCCGGACCTGGGCCGACCTGCTCAAGCCCGAATACAAGGGCGACATCCAGGTGGCCAATCCGGCGTCGAGCGGCACGGCCTACACCATGATCGCGACGCTCGTGCAACTGATGGGCGAGGACAAGGCCTTCGAATACCTCAAGGCGCTGCACAAGAACGTCAGCCAGTACACCCGTTCGGGCACCGGCCCCATCAAGGCGGTCGCGCGCGGCGAAACGGCGGTGTCGATCAGCTTCGTGCACGACGGCCCGGGCGAGAAAATGCAGGGCTTCCCGGTGGAAACCATCACGCCGTCCGACGGCACCGGCGCCGAGATCGGCTCCATGAGCATCATCAAGGGCGCGCGCAACCTCGATGCCGCGAAGAAGTTCTACGAATGGGCGCTGACGCCTTCCGCGCAGGAGCTTGGCGCGGCCAACAAGCAGTTCCAGCTCCCGAGCAACGTGAATGCCAGGCTCGACCCGCGCATTCCCGACTTCAGGAAGATCAAGTTCATCGACTACGACTATGCGAAGTACGGCTCCAGCGCCGAGCGCCGGCGCCTGATCGCGCGCTGGGAGAAGGACGTCAACTCGCTGCCGCGCTAGCGTGTCGACTTCCGCGGTCCGCCGCCATCCCGACACGCCCCTGTGGGTGTGCATCGCCGCAGGGCTGTTCGGCTACCTCGCGCTGCCCTGGTACGCCATCCAGGACACCGCCTGGTACGAGGCCATTGCGCAGGTCTTCGGGCAGGCCGAAGGCGCGAACGGCCTCATGCAGGCGACTGCGCAGGGGCGCGTCTGGCTCTTCTACGGACTCCTGGGGCTGGCCGTCTGCGCCTTCGGCGCGTTGCTGCGGCCCGGCCGGGCCCAGGGCCGCGTGCTCGTTCTCGGCGGTGCCGTCGGTGCCATCGGCCTGGCGCTCAGCGGCTTCCTGATCGGCGCGCGCGGATGGAGCTTCCCGGTCTTCAACACCTTGTTCGGCGAACTGACGCTCAACCAGTTCGGCATCGGCGCGGGAGGCTTCATCGCGCTGGCGGCGCTGATTCTGCTCACATCCTTCGGCCTGGCGCGCCAGGGTTTCTTCAAGGGGGATCTCTTTGTCGCCGCATCGGTCATCGGCTGCGGCGTCCTGATGGCGCTCTTCATCGCCTACCCGGTGAGCAAGGCGCTCGCGGGCGCCTTCCTGAATGAAGACGGCAAGTGGTCGCTGGCCGCGCTCGCTGCCCGCATCGGCACCGAGCGCGTGTGGGGCCTGGGTTGCCTCGCCGGCGGCGTGCGCTGCGGTGTCGCATGGAACACGCTGGTCCTGGCCTTGCTCACGGCGGGCGGCACCACCTTTCTCGGTACCTTGATGGCGCTGATGGCCGAGCGCGGCGGGCGGCGCTGGCAGGGGCCGCTGCGCGTGCTCGCGCTGCTGCCTATCATCACGCCGCCCTTCGTGGTCGGCCTCGGCCTGATCCTGCTGTTCGGCCGCGCGGGCGTCGTGAACCAGCTGCTCGAAAGCAGCCTCGGCATCGAGCCCACGCGCTGGTTCTATGGCATGCCCGGCGTGCTGGTGGCGCAGCTCTTCGCCTTCACGCCGATCGCCTTCATGATCATGCGCGGCGTCGTCCAGGGCGTGTCGCCGAGCCTGGAGGAGGCCGCGCTGATGCTGCGCGCCGACCGCCGCGGCACCTTCTTCACGGTCACGTTGCCCCTGCTCAAGCCGGGGCTGGCGAACGCGTTCCTGGTCGGTTTCATCGAGAGCATCGCGGACTTCGGCAATCCGGTGGTCGTGGGCGGCCAGTTCTCGGTGCTGTCGACCGACATCTTCTTCGCCATCGTCGGCGCGCAGTACGACCAGGGCCGTGCCGCGTCGCTGGCCTGGGTGCTCACGATCTTCGCGTTCGGCGTGTTCGCGATCCAGCGCTGGGTGCTCGGCAAGCGCAACTACACGACCGTCAGCGGCAAGGGCGATGCCGGTATCGCGATGCCCTTGCCCGACGGCGTGCGCCGCACGATCTACTGCGTCGCGTTGCCGTGGATCGCGTTCACCCTGGTGGTCTATCTGTTCGCCTTCGCGGGCGGCTTCGTCCAGACCTGGGGCCGCGACTACAGCTTCACCCTTCAGCATTTCAAGACCGCCTTCGCGCTCGAGTGGGGGCAGTTCGGCCTGGTGTGGGCCGGCACCGCGTGGAACTCGCTGATCACCACGCTCAAGCTCGCCGGCATCTCGGCACCGCTGACGGCCGGGCTGGGCCTGCTGATCGCCTGGCTGCTCGCGCGCAACGAGTTCAAGGGGCAGGGCGCCTTCGAGTTCGCCGCGCTGCTCGCCTTCGCGATTCCGGGCACCGTGCTCGGCGTGAGCTACATCCTCGCCTTCAACGTGCCGCCCCTGGAGCTCACGGGCACCGGCCTCATCATCGTGCTGTGCTTCATGTTCCGCAACCTGCCGGTGGGCGTGCGCGCGGGCACTGCGGCGTTCAGGCAGCTCGACCGCTCGCTCGACGAAGCCTCGATGATGCTGCGCGCGTCCACGTCGCAAACCCTCTTCAGGGTCGTCCTGCCCTTGCTCAAGCCGGCACTGGTGGCCGCGCTGGTCTACAGTTTCGTGCGCGCGATGACGACGGTGAGCGCCGTCATCTTCCTGGTGACCGCCGAGAATGAACTGTCGACCACCTACATCATCGGCCGCGTCGGCAACGGCGACTATGGCATCGCGCTTGCATACTGCACGGTGTTGATGATCCTGATGTCGCTCGCCATCGCGTTCGTGCAGTTCGTCGTCGGTGAGCGCAAGCTGGGACGGCGCAGGCCCGGCGTGCTGCCCATCGTGGCGGCGGCGCCCTGAATTTTCGGAAGAACACATGAGCAACGGCATCGAACTGCGCAACGTCACCAAGCGCTACGGCCGCGACGCGAGCGCCCCGCTGGCCGTCAAGGGCATCAGCTTCGAGGTCCCGGAGGGCACCTTGACGACCATCCTCGGCCCTTCCGGCTGCGGCAAGACGACCACGCTGCGCATGATCGCGGGGCTGGAGTCCCCCACCTCGGGCGCGATCCTCATGGGCGGGCGCGACGTCACGACGCTCGGGCCGGCCGAGCGCAACGTGAGCATGATGTTCCAGAGCTACGCGCTGTTCCCGCACATGGACGTGATCGAGAACGTGAGCTATGGCCTGAAGATGAGCGGCCTGCGCAAGAACGAAGCCGTCGCGCGCGCGCGCGAGGCACTCGCGGGTGTCGGCCTGGTCGGCTTCGACGAGCGCATGCCGAGCGAGCTCTCCGGCGGGCAGCAGCAGCGCGTGGCGCTGGCGCGGGCGCTCGTGCTGGAGCCGGCGGTGCTGCTGTTCGACGAGCCGCTGTCGAATCTGGACGCCCGCCTGCGGCGCGAGATGCGCGAGGAAATCCGCAACCTCCAGCAGCGGCTCCAGCTGACGGTCGCCTATGTCACGCATGACCAGAGCGAGGCGCTGGCCGTGAGCGACCAGATCATCGTGATGGACCATGGCACCATCGCGCAGCGCGGCACGCCCGAGCAGCTCTACGGCCATCCCGAGAGCGAGTTCGTGGCCGGCTTCATGGGCGAGGCGATGGTGTTTCCCGCCGTCGCGCAACCGGAGGGGCGCGTGGACCTGGGCCCGCTGACCCTGGTTCGCCGCTACGACATCGCGCCGGGCGTGGTCAAGGTGGCGGTTCGGCCGGAAGCCTGGCAGATCGGGGCGGCCATCGGCCTGCCGGCGACGCTGCGCAAGGCGGCCTACCTGGGCAGCTTTTATGAATACGTCTTCGACACCGCTCTCGGGTCGGTGTTCGTCGTGTCCTCGGACCTGTCCCGGCCCCTGGGGGTCGGCGCCAGCACGACCTTGTCGCTGGGCCACCACGGGGTTTCCGTCGTGAGGGCCGCCGGATGAACATCGTCTTCGATCTCGGCGCCGTGCTCCTGACGTGGGCGCCCGTGGAACTGGTGCAGACGCAGTTCGCGCACCACGCGCCGACCGCGGAAGCCGCGCAGGCGCTGGCGCGGCAGATGTTCCATCACGAGGACTGGCTGGGCTTCGATCGCGGAACCCACAGCCTCGACGATGCTGTCGGCCGGATCGCCCTGCGCCTCTCGTTGCCGCAGGAGCGGCTCCACCAAGCCCTGGCGCCCATCGGTGAACGCCTCGAGCCGATCCCCGTCATGGTCGATCTGCTGAGCCAGCTGTGCGCGCGGCGCGACGCGGGTGAGACCTTCGGCATCTACTACCTCTCCAACATGCCTTCGCCGTATGCGCGCGTGCTGGAGCAACGCCACGCCTTCTTCCGCTGGTTCGACGGCGGCATCTTCTCGGGCGACGTGCAGATGATCAAGCCGCAACGCGAGATCTACGAGCTGCTCGCGACACGTTACAGCCTGGCGGCCTCGGACACGGTCTTCATCGACGACTCCCTCGCCAACGTCGAGGCCGCGCAGGCCCTGGGCTGGCACGCCATCCACTGCGAAATCCCCAGCGCCGTGCCGGCGCGGCTCGCCGCCTATCTGCCGGTCAGCTCGACCTTGTCGACGTCGAAACCCAGCGTGCGCGCGTAGTCGAGTTCCGCCTGCAGCACGGCCTCGTCGAGGCGGGGCGCGCGCGACAGCACCCACAGGTACTTGCGGTTCGGCGTTCCGATGAGGGCCACCTGGTACTCGCGGTCGAGCTTCAGGATCCAGTAGTCGCCCCAGACGGCGGGAAGCCAGCTCAGCCATTCGGGGGCGAAGCGCACCTCGAGCCGGCCGGCCCCCGGCTGCCCCGCGACCGGAACCACGCGGGCGGAGCCGACGGCTTCGTCGAAGCTGCCGTTCGCCCGGACGCAGCGGTTTCGCACCTCGATGGTGCCGTCGTGCTGCAAGGCATATTCGGCGGTGACAGGCCCCGTGCAGTCGTTCTGGAAGCGGTTGGGAAGCCTTGCCTGCTCGTGCCACAGACCCGCATAGCGCTTGAGGTCCACGGGTGCCACGACTTGCAGCGGGGCGCGCATCAGCGGCGCGCCGTCAGCGGGTCCGCCGACGAGCTCGGCGCGCGCGGCGCGGCTGGTCGTGAGTGCCAGCAGTGTCACGAAGCCGCCGACACAGAAGGCCGCGGCGAGCGTCCCGATCGACGCGCTGTGGGCGCGGTCATCGAAGGCGACGGTGGGCGGCGGGGCGCGATGATTGCGAAAAGACATGGACTTCCTCCGGGTCGGTCGAATGGTCAAGGTTTCACGACCCTAGCCTGGGGGCGCGGGGCATTTCGTCAGCCACGGACGACACGGGTTGTAGTTTTGCGGCGGGATAATGAACCCATGAACCAACTCGATGCCCTCCGCCAATGGACCACCGTCGTCGCCGACACCGGCGATTTCCGCCAACTGGCGCAGTTCAAGCCCCGGGATGCGACCACCAATCCATCGCTCATCCTCAAGGCGGTCCAGAAGCCCGAGTACCGGCCCTTGCTCGACGAGACAGTCAGGAAGCACAAAGGCCTTGCCATCGACGAGGTGATCGACCGGCTCCTGGTTCGCTTCGGCACCGAGATCCTGTCGTTGATCCCGGGCCGGGTCTCGACTGAAGTCGACGCTCGGCTGAGCTTCGACACCGCCGCCACCATCGAACGCGCGGACCGCATCGTGGCGCTCTATCGCGCCGAAGGCATCGATGTCGAGAAGCGATTGCTGATCAAGGTTGCCTCCACCTGGGAGGGCATCCAGGCGGCGCGCCAGCTGGAGCGCAAGGGCATCCACACCAACCTGACGCTGCTGTTCTCGTTCGCGCAGGCCGTGGCCTGCGGCGACGCAGGGGCGAGACTCATCTCTCCTTTCGTCGGGCGCATCTACGACTGGCACAAGAAATCCGCGGGCAGCGCCTGGGACGAAGCGGCACGCGCGGGCGCGAACGACCCGGGGGTGAATTCGGTGCGCCAGATCTTCGACTACTACAAGAAGCACGGCATCGCGACCGAGGTGATGGGCGCGAGTTTCCGCAATGTCGGGCAGATCGCCGCGCTGGCCGGCTGCGACCTGCTGACCATCAGCCCCGAGTTGCTGGCAGAGCTGGCCGGCAGCGAAGCGCCCCTGGCCCACGCGCTGGACGCCGATGCGGCACGGCGCCTCGACATCCCGAAGGTCAGCTTCGACGAACGCGCCTTCCGTTTCGCGCTGAACGAGGACGCCATGGCGACCGAGAAGCTGGCCGAAGGCATCCGCGCCTTCGCCGCCGACGCGGTGAAACTCGAAAAACTGATGGAGGCTTCATGATGACCACTCGTTGCGATCAGACGGCGGCCTGGGCCCAGCTCCAGGCGCACTACGACACGGCCGGGCGCGGTTTCGATCTGCGCGAAGCCTTCGCTTCGGACGCGAATCGCTTCGCTGCCTTCAGCCAGTCGGCGCCCCACCTGTTTGCCGATCTCTCGAAGAACCGGATCGACGCCCGCACGGAAGAACTGCTGCTGTCGCTGGCCCGTGAATCGGGCCTCGAGGCCCACCGGGACGCGATGTTCGCTGGCGCGCACATCAACGCCACGGAGGATCGCGCCGTGCTGCACACGCTGTTGAGGGCGCCGGCCTCGATGCCGGTCCCGCAGACGCTGGCGGCGCCGCTGGCCGACGTGCACGCCACCTTGGACGCGATGCTGGCCTATGCCGAGGAAGTCCGCGCGGACCACACGATCACCGACGTGGTCAACATCGGCATCGGCGGCTCCGACCTCGGGCCGCAGATGGCGGTGCTCGCGCTCGACGAGTTCGTGGCGCCGGGCAAGCGCTTTCACTTCGTCTCCAACGTCGACGGCCACGAACTGGCCGGCGTGCTCAGGGGCCTCGCGCCGGAGCACACGCTGTTCCTCATCGCCTCCAAGACCTTCACCACGGCCGAGACCATGGCCAACGCGCAGTCGGCCAAGCGCTGGTTCGCGCAGTCCGGCAGTGTCGACATCGCCCGCCATTTCGCGGCGCTCACGACCAATGTCGAGGCCGCTCGCGCTTTCGGCATCGAGAAGACCTTCGGCTTCTGGGACTGGGTTGGCGGCCGCTATTCCTTGTGGTCGGCGATCGGCTTGCCCATCGCCCTGGCGATCGGCGCGGACGGCTTCCGTGCGCTGCTGGCCGGCGCGCATGCGATGGACGAGCACTTCCGCACCGCGCCGCTGGCGCAGAACCTGCCGGTCCGGCTGGGCTTGCTCGACGTCTGGTATCGCAACTTCCACCGCTTCACCAGCAGGTGCATCGCGCCGTACCACAGCGCGCTCAAGCGGCTGCCGGCCTACCTGCAGCAGCTCGAAATGGAAAGCAACGGCAAGCAGGTCGATGCGAGCGGCAAGGCCGTGCCCTTCGGTACCTCGCCGGTGCTGTGGGGCGAGCCGGGCACCAATGGTCAGCATGCCTACTTCCAGATGCTGCACCAGGGCACGGACGTCATCCCGCTGGACTTCATCGCGGTACGCGACGCGTCGCACGAGCTGCAGGGGCATCATGCCAAGCTGCTGGCCAATGCGATCGCGCAGGCGCAGGCCCTCATGGTCGGCCAGCGCGACGAGGGCGGGCACCGGAATTTTCCGGGCAACCGGCCGAGCAGCTTCTTCGTCTTCGAGAAGCTGACGCCGGAGTCGCTCGGCGCGTTTCTGGCGCTCTACGAGCACCGGGTGTTCACCAGCGGCGCGCTCTGGGGAATCAACAGCTTCGACCAATGGGGCGTCGAGCTGGGCAAGGTGCTGGCCAAGGATATCGAGCCGCGCCTCGCGTCCGGCGACGCCAAGGGGCTCGATGCCTCCACCGCGGGTCTGCTCGTTCGGCTTCGGCAGCCGACATAGTCACGCCGATCGAGGGTTCCCTCGATATGATCCGCCGGGGGTCTTCGTGCGGGAACCATCAAAGAGGAGCCGTTCATGAATTTTCAACAGGCCGTCCAGACCTGCTTTGGCAAGTACGTGGATTTTTCGGGGCGTGCCTCGCGCCCCGAGTACTGGTGGTTCGTGCTGGCCTACGTGATCGTGGCCGTCGTCGCGAGCCTCATCCACAAGTTCGTGTACGCGATCGCGATTCTTGCCTTCGTGCTGCCGCTGCTTGCGGTCGGCGCGCGCCGTCTGCATGACAGCGGCAAGAGCGGCTGGTGGCTGCTGATCGGCTTCGTCCCGGTCGTGGGCGGGCTGGTGCTGCTCTATTTCATGGTGCAGCCCAGCCAGCCTGAATCCAACGCGTACGGGGCTCCGCCCATCACGCCCGCCCTGGCCGCCTGATCCGGCGGTCCGCGCCGCTCAGGTGCCGGCGCCGACCAGCACCGGCTTCTCGCGATAGAGGTCGGGGAAGACGCGCTTCAGGTTGTCGATCTTGGGCAGGTCGTTGATCGCGATGTACGGTTGGCCGGGGTTGTGCGTCAGGTAGTCCTGGTGATAGGCCTCCGCCGGATAGAAGCCCTTGAGCGGCTCGACGGTGGTGGCGATGGGTTTGCCGAAGACCCTGGCCTTGTCCAGCTGCGCGATATAGGCCTTCGCGACGCGCGCCTGCTCGGCATCGGCCGGAAAGATCGTCGAGCGGTACTGCGTGCCGCTGTCCGGCCCCTGGCGGTTCAGCTCGGTCGGGTTGTGGGCCACCGAGAAGTAGATCTGCAGCAGGCGTCCGTAGCTGATCTGCTTCGGGTCGTAGGTGACGCGCACCGATTCGGCGTGGCCCGTGCGGCCCGAGCCGACCTCCTCGTACTTCGCCGTGCCGGCCTCGCCCCCGGCGTAGCCCGAGACGGCATTCTTCACGCCCTTGACGTGCTGGAAGACGCCCTGCACGCCCCAGAAGCAGCCGCCCGCGAACACCGCGGTTTCAGTGGCGGCGCCTTGCGCGGCCGCCTCATCCACCGCAGGCGCCGGAATGACCACCGCGGCTTCCGCCGCCAGCGAGGGCACCGCGTGCCATACCGCTGCGCCGGCCGCCACCGCGAACGCCGCCAGCGCCAGGCGCCGGGAGAGGGGAGGGAGAGTCGATGCTTTGTTCATTTCGGTTTCGCTTCCTTGTGTGCTTCTTTCGGCAACTGCCGTGTGTGCCGCGGGCAGGGCGTCGTCGCGACTACTTCTTCATCTCGTCCTTGCCCATCGCATCCTTGGCCATGGAATCCTTCTTCATCGCGTCCTTGGCCATCGCGTCCTTGGCCATCGCGTCCTTCTTCATTCCATCCTTGGCCATCGAATCCTTCTTCATGCCGTCCTTGCCCATGGCGTCCTTCGCCATCGCGTCCTTGGCCATGCCGTCGTCCTTCTTCATCTCGTCCGCCGCGAAGGCGGAGACAGAGCCGATCGCCATGAACCCGGCCAGCAGGGTTGCAGTGAGTTTGTTCATTTCATTGTCCTCATGTTTCGCAATTCAAGAAATGGCCCGGTTCGAAGAGAACACGGCCCGCGTTGTCAACAGCGTTGAGCCCGTGGCCTCAACTGCCGCCGAACCAGTTGTAGCCCTGGTCTTCCCAATAGCCGCCAGGGTAGGTGTTGGTGACGAAGATCGCCTGGATGTGCTTCGGATTCTTGTAGCCCAGCTTGGTGGGCATGCGCAGCTTCATCGGGAAGCCGTACTTGGGCGGCAGCGGCTCTCCGTCATAGGTGAGCGCGAGCAGCGTCTGCGGATGCAGGGCGGTGGGCATGTCGATGCTGGTGTAGTAGTCGTCCGCGCACTTGAAGCCGACGTACTTCGCGCGGGTGTCCGCGCCCACGCGGCGCAGGAAATCGGCGAAAGGCACGCCACCCCACTTGCCGATCGCGCTCCAGCCTTCCACGCAGATGTGGCGGGTGACCTGGTCCTGCTGCGGCATCGCGCGCAGCTCGGCCAGCGTCAAGCTGCGCCTGTCGGCGACCAGGCCCGTCACTTCGAGCTTGTAGCCAGCTTCCTCGACGACCCGGACCTCGTCCTCGCCGTAGTACGCGTTGAACGGGAACGGCCGCGTGATCATCGAATCCGGGTAGGTCGGCGCCAGCTTCTTCGGATCGAACAACCAGCCCTGTGCCGCATCGTTGAAGCGCGAGATACGCATGAGGGCCGCCTCGACGCTGCTGTTGTCGCTGATGCCGCAGCCACTGAGCAGCGACAGGCCGCCGAGCGTGAGCGAACGCTGCAGAAAGGCGCGGCGGGCGGGCTGCTCGACGCGGCGCGCGATCAGCTTGCGGGCTTCCACGAGCGCGGCGTCACCGTCCACGCCCGTGATCACGGGGCGTTTGAGAATCTTCATGCGGTCTCCGCTTTCTTGCCATACAACATTGCCAGCAGCGTGCGCGGCACCAGCGCCACCATCACCAGGTGTACCGCCACGAACAGGACCAGCGCGGCCATGGCAATGAAGTGAACGCGGCGAGCGAATTCGTAGCCGCCCAGCAAGTCGCGCAGAAAGGCGAACTGGACGGACTTGAAGAGCACGAGGCCCGAGAGCACGAGAACCGTGATGTCGAGCATCACGAAGAGGTAGGCGAAGCGCTGGACGCTGTTGTAGTGGCGCGGATCGGCGTGCGAGAGCGTGCCGTGCAGTGCGGCCATGGCATCGCGCCAGATCCCGCCCACCGACAGCGGGAAGAACTTGCGCCACAGCCGCCCACTCGCCACGTTCAGCGCGAGGTAGACGAGGCCGTTCGCGGCCAGCAGCCACATGGCGGCGAAATGCCATTGCAGCGCGCCGCCGAGCCAGCCGCCCAGCGTGATCGAGGAGGGGATGTGCAAGGGCAGGAAGGGAGAGGCGTCGTAGATGCGCCAGCCGCTGGTCACCAGCACCAGCACCGCCAGGGCATTGAGCCAATGGGTGATGCGCATCCAGATCGGATGGATCGGAGCGTTGCGAGGGGCGGTCGCTGGGCGGTTCATGGAGCGGATTGTTGGGCGCATCCGATGACCGATTCATCACGAAGAGTTCAATTAATCGTGATAACCCTGCGGCCGATATCCAGGGACAATCCGGCGACATGGAGCCCGCCAAACGCGTCTTGATCGTCGAGGACGATGCCCACATCGCCGAACTGCTGCGCATGCACCTGCATGACGAGGGCTACCTCGTGGCGCACGCGGCCGACGGCCATGCGGGCCTGCGCGAGCTGGAGCGCGGAAACTGGGATGCCCTGATCCTCGACCTCATGCTGCCGGGGGTCGACGGCCTCGAGATCTGCCGCCGAGCGCGCGCCATGACGCGCTACACGCCGATCATCATCACCAGCGCCCGATCCAGCGAAGTGCACCGGATCCTCGGCCTGGAACTGGGCGCGGACGACTACCTGGCCAAGCCCTTCTCGGTGCTCGAACTGGTCGCGCGCGTGCGGGCGCTGCTGCGCCGCACCGAAGCCATGGCGCGCAATGCGCGCATGGAGTCGGGCCGGATCGACCTGGACCGGCTGTGCATCGATCCGCTGGCGCGCGAGGTGCAGGTCGATGGCAAGGCCGTCGAGCTGACGCCGCGCGAGTTCGATCTGCTCTACTTCTTCGCCCGGCATCCGGGCAAGGTGTTCTCGCGCCTCGACCTGCTCAATCAGGTCTGGGGCTACCAGCACGACGGCTACGAGCACACGGTGAACACGCACATCAACCGCCTGCGCCTGAAGATCGAAGCCGACCCGGCCGAACCGCGCCGCATCCTGACGGTCTGGGGGCGCGGCTACAAGCTGTCGGCGCCCACAGCCGACGAGGCGCCGCCATGAGCTTTCGCTCGGCATCCTTGTCGCGGCGCCTTTCCGCCGTGTTCGCTGTGCTGCTGCTCGCCTGCTGCGGCGCGTCGGCCTGGCTGCAGATGCGGGCCAGCGGCGAACACGAGCAGGAGGTGACGCAGCGCCTCTCCCTCGGCCTGGCCGCCCACATCGCCGAGAACTCCACGCTGATGGAGCGCGGCGGGCTCAACGAGCCGGCGGTGCGCGATCTCTTCGACAAGCTGATGGCGGTCAATCCCAGCGTCGAGGTCTACCTGCTGCGGCTCGACGGCCGCATCGTGGCGCAGGCCGCGCCGCCCGGCCATCTCAAGCGCACCAGCGTCGACGTGGCGCCGATCCGGCGCCTGCTGTCCGGCGCGCCCCTGCCCATCCTGGGCGACGATCCGCGCGGCGACGGCGTCCGGAAGGTGTTCAGCGCGGCGCCGCTCAAGATCGACGGCAGCGATGCCGGCTATGTCTACGTCGTGCTGTTCGGCGAGGATCGCGATGCGCTGATGGCGAACGTCGCGGCCGACAGCGTGCTGCGCACCACCCTGTGGTCGATGGCGCTGGTTTCGCTGCTGGGCCTGCTGGCGGGCCTCGCGGCCTTCCACCTCATCACGCGGCCCTTGCGTGAACTGACCGATGCGGTCCGCCAGTTCGAAACCGAAGGAGTGGCCGCCCTGGAGAGCGCCGCGCCCATGCTGGCGCAGGCGGGACGCGGCGGCGGCGAGATCGCCACGCTCGCGCAGGCCTTCGCGAAGATGGCGCGGCGCATTGCCGACCAATGGCGYGAACTCACCGTGCAGGACCAGCAGCGGCGCGAACTGTTCGCCAACATCTCGCACGACCTGCGCACGCCGCTGACGTCGCTGCACGGCTATCTCGAGACCCTGCAACTCAAGTCCGATTCGCTGGGCGCCGACGACAGGCGGCGCTACCTCGACATCGCCTTGGGCCAGAGCCGCAAGGTCGGCCGGCTGGCGCAGGAGCTGTTCGAACTGGCCCGACTCGAATACGGCGTCGTCAAGCCCGAGAAGGAGAGCTTCGCCCTGGCCGATCTGGTGCAGGACGTGTTTCAGAAATTCGAGCTGGCGGCCGAGGCGCGGCATCAGCGGCTGGTGCCGGACATCGCTTCCGGCCTGCCGGTCGTCACCGCCGACCTGGGGATGATCGAGCGGGTGTTGACCAACCTGCTCGACAACGCCATCCGCCATACGCCTGAAGGCGGCGAGATCGTGGTGCGGCTGTGGCAGGACAGGGATGCGGTCCAGGTGGAGATCAGCGACACCGGTCCCGGCATTCCCGACGAACTGCGCAAGGGCCTGTTCACGCGACCGGCCTTTTCGTTCTCTTCGGCCGCCAGCCGTGGCGGCGGACTTGGGCTGGTGATCGTGCAGCGCATTCTGCAACTCCATGGCAGCAGCATCCAACTGCTGCAGCGCGCCGGCAAGGGCGCTGTCTTCTTCTTCCAGCTGATGTAAAAAAAGCCCCGCGGCTCGCGCCGCGGGGCTTTTTGTCTTGGCTGGAGGCCGGAGGGAATTACATTCCCATGCCGCCCATACCACCCATGCCGCCCATGTCAGGCATGCCACCGCCGGCGCCGGCTTCTTCCTTCGGTGCATCGGCGACCATGGCTTCGGTCGTCAGCAGCAGCGAAGAGACCGAAGCTGCGTTCTGCAGCGCGGTGCGGGTCACCTTGGTCGGGTCCAGGATGCCCAGTTCGAGCATGTCGCCGTAGGTGTCGTTGGCGGCGTTGAAGCCGAAGTTGCCCTTGCCGGCCAGAACAGCGTTCACGACCACGCTGGCTTCGCCGCCGGCGTTGTTGACGATCTCGCGCAGCGGCGCTTCGATGGCCTTGAGCACCAGCTTGATGCCGGCGTCCTGGTCAGCGTTCTCGCCCTTGAGCTTGTCGCCCACGGCTTGCTTGGCACGCAGCAGGGCCACGCCGCCGCCAGCCACGACGCCTTCTTCCACTGCAGCGCGGGTGGCGTGCAGGGCGTCTTCGACGCGAGCCTTCTTTTCCTTCATTTCGACTTCGGTGGCAGCGCCAACCTTGATCACGGCCACGCCGCCGGCCAGCTTGGCCACGCGTTCCTGCAGCTTCTCGCGGTCGTAGTCGGAAGTGGCTTCCTCGATCTGCACGCGCACTTGCTTCACGCGGGCTTCGATGTCGCCGGCAGCGCCGGAACCGTCGATGATGATCGTGTTTTCCTTGCCCACTTCGATGCGCTTGGCCTGGCCGAGGTCAGCCAGCGTCACCTTTTCGAGCGTCAGGCCGACTTCTTCGGCGATGACCTTGCCGCCCGTCAGGATGGCGATGTCTTCCAGCATGGCCTTGCGGCGGTCGCCGAAGCCAGGTGCCTTGACGGCCACGACCTTCAGGATGCCGCGGATCGTGTTGACGACCAGGGTCGCCAGCGCTTCGCCTTCGACTTCTTCGGCAATGATCAGCAGGGGACGGCCGGCCTTGGCAACTTGCTCCAGGGTGGGCAGCAGGTCGCGGATGTTGCTGATCTTCTTGTCGAACAGCAGCACGAAGGGGTTTTCCAGCAACGCCGATTGCTTCTCGGGGTTGTTGATGAAGTAGGGCGACAGGTAGCCGCGGTCGAACTGCATGCCTTCGACGACGTCGAGTTCGCTGTCGAGCGACTTGCCGTCTTCGACGGTGATGACGCCTTCCTTGCCGACCTTGTCCATCGCGTCAGCGATGAGCTTGCCGATGGTTTCGTCGCTGTTGGCCGAGATGGAGCCGACTTGCGCGATTTCCTTCGACGTCGTGGTGGCCTTGGAAGCCTTCTTCAGTTCGGCGACCAGGGCGGTGACCGCCTTGTCGATGCCGCGCTTCAGGTCCATCGGGTTCATGCCGGCAGCCACCAGCTTGAAACCTTCGCGAACGATTGCCTGGGCCAGCACGGTCGCGGTGGTGGTGCCGTCGCCGGCGTTGTCCGAAGTCTTGGAGGCCACTTCCTTCACGAGCTGGGCGCCCATGTTCTGGAGCTTGTCCTTGAGTTCGATTTCCTTGGCCACGGACACGCCGTCCTTGGTCACGGTGGGGGCGCCGAACGAGCGTTCGAGCACCACGTTGCGGCCCTTGGGGCCCAGGGTCACTTTGACTGCGTTGGCGAGGATGTTGACACCCTCGACCATGCGCGCGCGGGCTTCACCGCCGAAGACTACGTCTTTTGCTGCCATGAGATTTCTCCGAATTCAGTTGTGTGGGGGATGAATGACCGAGAAATTACTTCTCGACGACCGCAAACAGGTCTTCTTCCTTCATGACGAGCAGTTCGTCGCCATCGACCTTGACGGTCTGGCCGCTGTACTTGCCGAACAGGACACGGTCGCCGATCTTGACGCTCATTGCGCCGAGTTCGCCTTTGTCGTTCTTCTTGCCAGGACCGACTGCCAGAACTTCGCCCTGATCAGGCTTTTCGGCGGCGTTGTCGGGGATCACGATGCCCGAGGCGGTCTTGGTTTCGCTTTCAATGCGCTTGACGATCACGCGATCGTGCAAAGGACGAAGTTTCATTGCATCTCCTGATAGAAACTGGGGTTGTTTCGGTAGCCCGGCAGTCTGCCGGCCTCCCATTCGACTGGAATCGGGGTGTGTTAGCACTCAAGTCCAGCGAGTGCTAATGATAAGGGCATTTGTCGCGCTTTCAAGGGGCCGGTGGTTCATGCGACAACTGCGGAACGCCACTCGACCTTGGTCGGCGCGCCACTGAACATTGGCTGAAGCCCCCGCCGGCCGGTGGTCGGCCTGCAGTTGCTGGAGGGGCGGCGCCAGGTGACGTCAGCTCAAGCTGGAACGGGGCATCCTGGCAAACAGCCCACGCGCGTGGCGCCTCCCTGGACGCCGACCGATCACACGTTTGTCGTCGCCAGATGATCGGCAAAAGCCTTCACCTTGGCCGACTGTCGCCGCTGGCTCGGGCTGATCAGGTGCACGGGCATGGACGGCGCAGGCCAGTCGGGCAGCAGCACCTGCAGTTCGCCGCGCGCGATCTCGTCCTCGAACAACCAGGTCGGTGACAGACCAATGCCCATGCCTGAGAGCACTGCAGCCCGCACGACTTCGCTGCTGTTCGTCTGCAGATTGCCCTGCGCGCGCACCGTGACCAGCGTGCCCGGCTGCACGGGCGCACCGGGGCCGGCCGTGAAGGTCCAGGCGTTCTGGGTGCTCAGTTCGGTGTAGACGATGCAGTTGTGGCGTAGCAGGTCGTCAGGCTCCCTGGGAGTCTTCAGCCCATTGGGCAGGGCGCGCAGATAGGTCTTGCTGGCAACCAGCGCGCGCTGGGTGGTGCCGATGCGGCGCGCCACCAGTGTGCTGTCCGCGAGTTCGCCGATGCGAACCGCCACATCAATGCCCTGTTCGACAAGATCGATGAAGCCGTCGTTCAGGCGCAAGTCCACCTTTACCCCGGGATGGGCCAGCAGGAAGGTCTTCACCAGAGGCAACAGCTTCAGTCGCCCGAAGCCCACCGAAGCAGCCACCCGCAACCAGCCCATGAGCTGTTGTTCGCCTTGGCGCAAGCTGCTCTCGGCCTCGGCAACTTCTGCCACCAGGCGTCGCGCCTGTTCGAAGTAGCGCTCGCCTGCTTCGGTCAGTGACAGCGACCGCGTCGTCCGGCTGAGCAACCTCGCACCGAGCGCTTGCTCCAGGGCAGCCACCTGCTTGCTGACGGCGCTCTGCGTGGCACTAGTTTCGCGCGCGACGGCGGAGAAACTGCCACTCTCGACCACACGCACGAAGATCTGCATGGCCGCGAGGCGATCCATGGCGGGCTCCTATTCATTCCAGTTTGGACTGGATGTTAGTGCCTTGCTGCCTCTAGTGCGAACGAGGGGAAGCAATCAAAGTCCCTCCCATCGCAACTGAATTCCTGGAGCCCACCATGAACCCTGCCGTCGTCTTGATCACCGGCGCCCTCACGGGCATCGGCCGCGCCACGGCGCTGGCCTTCGCCCGTGAAGGTGCTTCCGTCGTCGTCTCCGGCCGCCGCGACGAAGCCGGCAATGCGCTGGCCGCCGAGCTGCGCGCCCTGGGCGTGCAGGCCGAGTACCTGCATGCCGATGTGCGCGCCGAAGCCGAGGTGCGCAGCCTGGTCGAACAGACCGCGGAGCGCTTCGGCCGCCTGGACGTGGCTGTCAACAACGCGGGCACCGAAGGCCAGCTGGGCCCGGTGGCCGAGCAGTCGGAGGCCAACTACCGCAGCACCTTCGACACCAACGTCCTCGGCACTTTGCTGGCCATGAAGCACGAGATGCGTGTGATGCTGCGCCAGGGCGCGGGTGCCATCGTCAACCTGTCATCCGTCGCCGGGCAGGTGGGCATCGGCGGCGCCTCGGTCTACGCCGCGAGCAAGCACGCGGTCGAAGGCCTGACAAAGAGCGCCGCGCTCGAAGGCGCCGCTGCCGGCGTGCGCGTCAACGCCGTGGCGCCGGGGCCTGTCCAGACCGACATGCTCGACCGCTTCACGGGCAGCAACGAGGAAGCCAAGAGCGGCTTCCTGGCCAGCTTGCCGGCTCGCCGTTCGGGCACACCCGAAGAGATCGCGCAGGCCATCGTCTTCCTCGCCAGCGACAAGGCGCGCTTCCTCACGGGGCAGTGCCTCGCCGTCGATGGCGGCTTCACCGCGCAGTAACGCTGCGCTCCCTTCCCCGACTGAACCCCAACGCCTGACGCCCGGAGAACCCACATGACCAAGTTCCAAGTCCCCATCCGCGACCAAGTGTCCCCCGCCAACCAAGCGCTCTTCGACACCCTGACGAAGGGCCTGGGCATGGTGCCCAACCTGTACGCCACATTGGCCTTGTCCGAGCATGCGCTGGGCAACTACCTGGCCTTCCAGAACGCCAAGAGCAGCATCACCGGCAAGGCACGCGAAGTGGTCAACCTCGTCGTCAGCCAGGTCAACAGCTGCCAGTACTGTCTGGCAGCGCACTCCGTCATTGGCGGCATGGTCGGCTTTACGGCCGAGCAGATCCTGGAGATCCGCCGCGGTGGCGCGAGTTTCGACACCAAGCTCGACGCGCTGGCCAAGCTGGTGAAGAACATCGCCACCGAACGAGGCCACGCCGACCCGGCGCGCGTGCAGGCCTTCTTCGATGCCGGCTGGACACAGGAGAACTTGGTCGACGTCATCGTCGTCATTGGCGACAAGACGGTCACCAACTACCTGCACGCCACGACTCAAGTGCCGGTGGACTTCCCGGCCGCCCCTGCACTGACGACCTGACCGGCGCCACCGCCGCACGAAGGCTCACCATGAACGCCGCCAACCCCGCGCGCCCCAAACCCGCCGCGGCCGAAGACCACCGCAAGTTGATGGCTGGCGTGGCCGTGGGGCTGCTGGCGGCCGGCATCGGTGCGCTCTATACCGTGTTCGCCCGCTGGGGCATCGCCCATGGCCTGCAGTCGCCGGACCTCACCGTGCTGCGCTTCGGCGTGGCCGGTGTGCTGACCCTGCGGGTGCTGGGCTTGGCTTGGCGGCGCGACAGCGCCCAGTTCAGCAGCGCTGTTGACCTACGTGCCGGTGTACTTCGTGTCGGCTGGCCTCGACCGGCTCCTGGCAGTGGTGCCGCAAGTCTTCTGGGCCGAGGTGGTGGTCCAGGGGGGTGATTGCTGGCGCCGGCACCTTGTTCACCTACGCTGATCCTGGCGGTCACTGCGCCGGCCCGCCGCTGAAGATCAACCCTCCTCTTCACGCAACGAAAGCACAACATGGAACAGAGCCCTTCGCTTGGCGAACAACTGGCCGCCTACAAAGCTGGCTTCAAGCAGCGCGCTGCCCCTGAACGGGTGGCGATGATGGAAGCCGCGACGGCCGACCTGCGCGCCACCGGCATCGAGTCCCGCGCCTTGCGGGCGGGCGACCGTGCACCGGACCTGACCCTGACCGACGCCCTGAACCGGCCCGTTCGCTTTTCCATGCTCTGGGAGCGGGGCCCCCTGGTCCTGGTCTTCTACCGTGGCGGCTGGTGCCCTTACTGCAACCTGGAGCTGCGGGCCTGGCAGCAGCAGCTCCCCGAACTGCAGCGCCTTTGCGCCCAGCTGGCGGCTGTGTCCCCGCAAACGCCCGACAACTCGCTGTCGACCGCCGAGAAGAACGAGCTGGCCTTCCCGGTGCTGAGCGATTCGGCGCTGCAAGCCGCCGCAGGCTTTGGCGTGGCGTTCGAGATGTCTCCGGAACTGATCGAGCTCTACAGCCGGGTGGGCAACGACCTGGCGGTGCTCAACGGCAACGGCCGCTGGGTGCTGCCTGTACCAGCCACCTATGTGATCGACCGCGACGGCCGCATCGCCTTCGCCCATGTCGAAGCGGACTACCGCGAGCGGGCCGAGCCCCGCGACGTGCTTGCAGCTGTGGCCGCTTTGCAGGATGCTGCCCTCATCTGACTTACTGGCTGCACATCACCGTCCGACAGGTTTTGGGCTCTGCAAGAGACGCCGCCGCAGGAGACGGAGCCTTTTATAGCCGCGAAAGGCCAGCGGCGTTCCACAAATGCGCGGGCGGCCACTTTCGGCCCAAGACCTGACACGGGAGCACCCAAGTCTGCCCGTTCCCCGGTACTTCCGATTTACTTCTCGTGGTGCGCGCACGATGACTTCCTCAACCAGGCCCAAGCAGGTGAAACCCACACCCTCACCCATCCTTCGCATCGCACGTCCGACTGACGACATCGAAGCCTTGCTTCCGTTCTACCGGGACGGACTCGGCCTGTCGGTCTTGGGCCATTTCGAGGACCACGCCGGCTTCGACGGCGTGATGCTTGGGCGACCTGGCGGGCCGTACCACTTCGAGTTCACGCATCAGCGTGGGCACAAGGTCGGCCGCGCACCGACCCAGGACAATCTGGTCGTCTTCTACCTTCCCGAGCGGGAGGCGTGGGAGGCGGCTGTCTTGCGCATGCGCCAGTCGGGATTCGAACCTGTTCCGTCGTACAACCCCTACTGGGACGTGATGGGCGCCACCTTCGAGGACGCCGATGGCTATCGCGTCATCCTGCAGCGTGCGCCCTGGCAGGAGGGGGCCTGACGCATGACGGCTGGGAGGTGGGCTGACCGATCCCGGCATCGCGGGCTGTCTCCTGGCCGCTGTGCTCGTCACCTGTTGCGCTGAAAGAGCGCGAAGACGGCGGCGGCGATCAGGAGTACCGGCGAGAGCCACAGGCCGGCGCTGACGGATCCCGTGGCGTCGGAGACGAAGCCGGAAATCAGGGGGCCGATGGCCTGGCCGATGGCGAACGCGACCGTGAGCGCCGCGAGTGCGGCCGTCCACATCTGCTGCCGCAGAAGCTTGCGCACGATGACGGTCACGGCGGTGGGGCCGGCCATGAAGCTTGCGCCGAAGATGACCGCGGAGATGAACGCCGCGGCGACCGTCGGCCAGATCAGCACGGGCAGGGTGCCGAGGAGAACGACGATCGCGATGACCGGAGAGCTCATCCGGATGCCGAGCTTCGGCAGCACGCGACCCCAGGCCAGCGTACCGATCACCGAGGAAAGGCCGAGCACGACCCAGAACCCCGCCGCGTAGCGGGCGCCGCCGCCGCTGTTTCGGATGAGCACGATGATGAACGTCATGTACGAGACGTACCCCGCGGCGAACAGCGTGTAGTTGGCGAAGGTCGGCCACAGAAAGACGGTCTCCTTCCAGGGCAGGCGGTTCTCGTCGCGCGCGGCCTGGGGCGGCACGCCGCGCGTCGCCACCCATGCGGGAATGAGCGCAACGATCGCGATGCCGCCCATCCACAGCCAGCCCGTGGGCCACCCGGCGGCGCCCAGCCTGGCGAGGATGGGAGGGACGACCAGGCCGGACACGACGATGCCGCTGCCCACACCGGTGACGTAGATCGCCAGGGGAAGGGCGCTGCCCTGCGGCGCGGACGTCGGATTCACGCCGGCCGCCAGCGATGCGCCCAGGACGAACGTGATCGCCGTCGCGAAGCCGCCGACGGACCGCAGCCCCATCAAGACGGTGTAGTCGGCCGTGAGCCCGGTCAGGAAGAGGACGAGGCCGCTGACGGCCATCGAGAGCAGGAACGCGACCTTGATCCCCAGGCGCTCGGAAAACCACGCCGCGGCCGCCGATCCGAAGACATAGCCCACGGCATTCGACGTGTTCATGCCGCCCGCCTGGACGTAGGTCCAGTGCAGGGACAGACGCATCGGAGGCAGCAGGAGCGCGTAGGCGAATCGCGAGAAGCCGAGGGAGACCGCGGCCCCCATCGACAGTCCGACGGCGATCCATGCGTCGCTGGATCTTCGCCGGGCCTGGCTGGCTGTGACTGCTGTCGAGTTCATGTGGAGACTCCTGGTCGCCAGTCTATGGAGGCGGCGGCCGATGCGCGTGCGGGCTCCGGCGGTTTCAGGCCAATGAGTGCGAATCCCGGGCCATCGCGGGCTTCAGCGCAGCCGTGCCGCCGGCGCACCCGTGCCCGTGTCGGCGAGCCAGCCCCCGCCCAAGGCGCGGTACAGCCCCACTTGCGCACCCAGCAAGTCGGCACGCAGTTGCAACAAGCTCTGCTGTGCGCTGAACAGGTTTCGCTGCGCGTCGAGCTGGTCCAGGTAGGAGGCATAGCCTTCGCGGTAGCGGTCGCTCGCGATGCGCAGTGCGTCGGCCAGCGCCTGGCGCTGCGCTTCCACCTGCGCCGCCTGCTGCTGCAGGTCGTCGATGCCGGTCAACTGGTCTTCCACCTCGGCCAGCGAGGCCAGGACGGTCTTCTCGTAGGCGATGAGGGCCTGGTCGCGCCGCGCGTCGCTGGCCCGCACCTGCGCGCGCAGCCGGCCGCCCTCGAACACCGGCGCCAGCACGCTGCCGCCCACGCTCCAAAGGGTGAAGGGGTTGCCATTCAGAACATCCGAGCTGATCTTGCCCAGGCTCGCCGACAGCCGCAGCGAAGGCAGCAGCTGTGCGCGCGCCGCGGCCAGCTGCGCGTCGCTGGCGGCCACCTGTGCCTCCGAGGCGGCGATGTCGGGCCGACGCCGCAACAGTTCCGAGGGCAGCCCCGTGGCGGGCAATGGCGCAAGCGTGATCTGTTCCAGCGGCAGCCCGCGCTCGATCGGCCCCGGCGCGCGCGCCAGGAGCACCCCCAGGGCGTGCTCCTGGCGGCTGACCGCCAGCGCGAGCTGCGGCACCACCTGCGCGGTGGCACGGTATTCGGCCTCGGCCTGCGCCAGTTCCAGCTTGGAGGTGTAGCCCTGGCGCTCGCGCGAGCGCGCCAGATTGACGGCCGCCTGGCGCGAGGCCAGCGTGTCGCGCGCCACTGCGAGGCGCGCGTCGAGCGCGCGCAGGCCCAGGTAGGCGCCGGCGGTGGTCGAGGCCACGCTGAGAGCCGCGGCCTCTCGGGCATAGGCGCTGGCAGCCAGGCCGGCATCGGCCGCGCGATCCAGAGCCGCGATGCGGCCCCACAGATCGACCTCGTAGGCGGCCTGAAACTGCGGCTGCAGCGCACTGGCGTCGTAGGGCCGCCGCGTCACCGGGTTGATGGTGCGGGAACGCTGCGCGCCGAGCGCGAACTCCACGTTGGGCCAGTCGGCGCCGTGCTGCGCCTCACTCAGGGACTGCGCCTCGGCCAGGCGCGCCCCGGCGAGCCGCAGATCGGTATTGCGCGCCAGCGCCTCCTCGACCAGGCGTTGCAGCACCGGGTCGCCGAAAGCACGCCACCAGCCGGGCTCGACGGCGCCGGAACCCGAAGCGGACCAGGCCGCCGGCATCGCCACCGGATCGGGGCGGGAGACCTCGGGCGCCGTGCAGGCAGCCAGCAGCAAGGCCGCGGCCCACGCACTCAGTTGTGCCGGCATGCGACGCATGGCTCAGTTTCCGTTGTGCGTGCGACTGGCCGTGTCGACGCTGGCCTCGACCGACATGCCGGGGCGCAGCCGGGTTGCGTCGGCCTGCTTCTCGTCGACCTCGATGCGCACCGTCAGCCGCTGCGGGATCTTGGTGAAATTGCCGACGGCGTTGTCGCTCTTGATGACGCTGAACTCCGATCCCGTGGCCGGCGAGATGCGCGCCACATGGCCGGTGAGAACGGCGTCGGCCAGCGCATCGACGCGCAGGCGCACCGACTGGCCTGCTGCCATGCGCGCGGTCTGCGCCTCCTTGAAGTTCGCCATCACCCAGACCTTGTCGGGCACCACCGCCATCAAGGGCGTGCCGGGCGTGGCGTACTGGCCGAGCCTGACGCCGACCTCGCCTACCCACCCATCTCGCGGCGCGCGCACCTTCGTGTTGTCGAGGTCGATCTCGGCCAGCCTCACGGCAGCCTGCGCGGCGTCCACCCCGGCTTCCAGTGCGCCGCGGTTGACGATCACGGTCTGCAGGTCTTGCGCGGCCACGGCCTTGCTGGCCTCGGTCTGGCGCACCGTCGCTTCGGTCTGCCGAACGGCGGCCTCGGCCTGGCGCAGCGCGGCTTCGGTCTGGTCGAGTTCGCGTTGCGACAGCGAGCCGTCCTGCACCAGCGGCGTGGCGCGCCGCATGTCGGCCTGGGCCCGGGACAGTTGCGCCTTGGCGTTGGCATGCTGCGCGCGGGCGCCGGCGATCTGGGCCTCGGCGCTCAGGATGGCGGCTTCGCGGGCACGCCGCGCCTGCACCACGTTGGCCAGCGCAGCCTGCTGCGCGGCGAGGTTGCTGCGCGCCTGTTCGAGCTTCTGGAGGTAGTTGCGGTCGTCCAGCCGCACCAGCACCTGGCCGGCCTGGACGGGCACATAGTCGAGCACCTCCACCGCGGCCACGTAGCCGTCGACCTTGGGCGCGATCACCGTCACGCTGCCGCGCACGTACGCGTTCTCCGTCGTCTCGACCGCGGTGTGGAACGGCGGCAGGCGCCAGGCGTAAAGCACCAACAGCACGGCGACGAGGGTGACGGCAAGCACGATCCAGGTGCTCGGTGCACGGAGGGATTGTTTGAGCGGCATGGCTTGTCTCCAGGGATGTGTTCAGTCCGCGCGCGCGACGGGCGCGGCGGCGGTTGCCGGCGCGGAGGCCGGTGGCTCAGGAACGAGGGGCCTGCCGGTGACCCCGCGGTACAGCTTGAGCGCCGTGAGCCATGCCAGCGTCAAGGCGGCGATGATCGCGATCAGCTCGAACAGATCGCTGTAGGCCTGCACGGTGGCCTGCTGCGTTACCTGCTGCGCCAGCCCGGCCACGCCCTGCGTCGCGCGCAGCTTCGCATCGATGAGCGTGCCGGTGTACGGCGCCGACAGCTGCGCGATGCGCGAAGCCACCTGCGGATCGGCCAGGTTCAGCGTTTCGGCCAGGTGGGCGAAGTGCAGCTTCTGGCGCACGACGATGAAGCTGCCCAGGCCGGCCGTGCCGATCACGCCCGCCAGGGTCTGGCCGCCGGTCATCACAGCCACCAGGCTGATGAAATTCTTCATGCCGCCGGCCACCACATGGGCGAAGCCGATGGCAACCGCCGAAGCCAGGAACATCGAACTGGCCAGCGCCAGCACGGTTTGCGTCAGGATCAATTCGGCGGGCCTCGTCTGCTGCGTCACGCCGGCGTCCTTCCATGCCGCGCCGATGATCAGCACCAGCGCGATGTACGCCGGCCAGTCCAGCTTCCTGAAGGCCAAGGGCACGAGCGCCAGCAAGAACCCAAGTGCCGTGCCGAAGACGGCCCACAGAAACAGCACGTGCATCTGGTCGTTGAGCAGGCCCAGCGCCGTCATCAGTCCCACGGCGCCGATGGTCTGCTCCGTGAGCACGATGCGAAACAGAAGGATCGCCAGCATGAAGCGCAGCATGAAGGGGCTGGTGAGCCAGTGCAGGTCGAGCATCGGCTGGCGCCGGTTGAGCTCGATCAGCACGTAGGCGCCGAGACAGGCGATGCCGATCGCCAGGCAGGCGCCGAGCCAGGGCGCATCGGTCCACCACAGCAGCCGGCCTTCGCTCAGCACCACGCAGAATAGGGCCAGCGACACGGCGAACAGCGTGAAGCTCAGGACATCGCCGCGACTGAACATCTTCAGCGTCGGCACTGGCGCCAGTCGCACCGCTGCCAGCGCCGCCACGCACAGGAGCGACAGGCCGACGTCGACCATGTGCAGGCCGCGCCAGAGGGCGATCTGCAGAAGGTCGGTCGAAATCACGCGTGCCAGCGGCGCGCCCAGTTGCAGCGTGCCGAAGCCCAGCACCAGGCCGAGTGGCTTCAGGCGCGCCGGGAAGGCTTCCATCATGTAGAGCAGCGCCAGCGAACTCAGCGGCGCGGCCGCCAGGCCGAGCGCCGCGCGCACCAGCACCGCCGAGCCGAGCTGCTCGGCGAACAGGTGCACGATGCTGACCAGAAGGAAGGCGAAGATGCCGATGTCGGCGAACAGGCGCAGTCCGAACTGGAAGCGCGCCTTGGTCAGCAGCAAGGCGGCCGAGACGTTGGTGGCGGTGTAGGCCGTGACCAGCCAGCTCGCCTCGACGGCGGTGGCGCCCAGCGAACCCTGGATCGCGCTCAGGTTGGCGTTGATCAGGTTCACGCCCAGGCCCTGCGTCAGGCCCATGAGCAGCGAAACGGCGACGCAGGCGGTGATGTGCACCGCATCGCTGCGCGCCGCGGGAGGCGCCTGGGCGTCGGCCGCGTCGGCGGTGGGCGTGCCGTCCATGCGCATCGGGTCAGCCTTGGTCGCGCATCGATACCTCGAAACAGGAAGCCAGGCGCGTTCGTTCCCGTTCGAACGCCGACATGCCGGCGAGCACCGCGTTCCAGTCGCCGCCGCGGCTTGCGCGGTCGATGTGCTCGCATGCGGCGGCGAACGCGAGCGCGCCGACCATCTTGCCGGCGCCCACCATGCGGTGGGCGAACTGGGTGACCTGGGCGAGGTCGTCGGCGGCCACCGCCCGCCGCAGTCCGACCGAGTCGTCCTCGCAGGTTCGCCGGAAGGCTGCGAGAACCTCGCCCACCATCGACGCGTCGCCGTCGCATTTCGCGCTGAGCAGCGCCTGGTCGATCGGGTGGTCGGCGGGGATGGCCTGAGCGCTTGAGCCGGCGGGAGCGGTGGGTGCCGAGGAGGCCCGCGGCAGCGGCAGCCATCGATCGAGCTTTTCGGTCAGCTGCGCCAGTTCCACCGGCTTGACCAGGAAGTCGTCCATGCCGGCGGCGAAGCACGCCTCGGCCTCCCCCTGCAGCGCGTTGGCGGTGCAGGCGATGATCGGCGCGCGCTCGCGCCCCGCCTCGGATTCCTGCTCGCGGATGGCGCGCGCCAGTTCATAGCCGTCCATGTGGGGCATGTGGCAGTCGGTGATGACCAGCCCGAAGCGCGCCGACTTCCACATCGCCAGGGCCTGGACGCCGTCGTCGGCGGTCTGGGCGGCATAGCCCAGCCTTCGCACCTGCCGCAGGAGCAGCATGCGGTTGACGGGATGGTCATCCACCAGCAGCACCAGCGTGCCCTCCGTCTCGGCCTGCGCCGTGTCGGGCGCCACGCGGCGCATGGCGGTGGCCGCCGAGAGGGGGCGCGCGCCGTCGGCGTCGCTGCCTGGCAGGTGCTCGGCGATAGGCAGCGACAGTTCCAGGGTGATCGTCGTGCCCCTCCCCGATTCGCTGTCCAGGCTGATCGAGCCACCCATCATCTGCGCCAGCTGCCGGGAGATGACCAGCCCCAGCC
This sequence comes from Variovorax sp. 01T432, assembly GCF_056398605.1. Classification (NCBI taxonomy): domain Bacteria; kingdom Pseudomonadati; phylum Pseudomonadota; class Betaproteobacteria; order Burkholderiales; family Comamonadaceae; genus Variovorax; species Variovorax sp. 01T432. The sequence goes on along the minus strand of NZ_JBFTPS010000005.1, from coordinate 300,788 downwards.
CCGTGCCGACCGGCCGCCGCCGCCCCTCGTCGCCGTCCGCCTGGCTGAACGGCTGGAACAGGCGCCGCTGGTCGTCGGGAGAGATGCCGATGCCGGTGTCCTTCACCTCGAAGCGCAGGCTTTCCTGTCCCTCCGCCCGCCCCAGCCATTGCACGTTGATGTCGATCCAGCCTTCGGAGGTGAACTTGATCGCGTTGCTGACGAAGTTGTTGAGGATCTGGCGCAGGCGGACCGGATCGACCCGCAGCGCCGGGCTGATGCGCGGGTCCACCATCCGCCGGACGATCAGGCCCTTGCTGCTGGCATTGCCCAGGTAGATGCTCTGCACCTCCTCGACCAGGCGCTTGACCGAGACGACCTCGGGGCGGACTTCCAGCTTGCCGGCCTCGATCTTCGAGAAATCGAGGATGTCGTCGATGATGCGCAGCAGCGACCGGCTCGATTCCCGCACCAGCCCGAGCGTTTCGCGCTGCTCGGCGTCCAGTTCGGTCAGGCTCAGGAGTTCCAGCATGCCCAGCATGCCGTGCATGGGTGTCCTGATCTCGTGGCTCATGGTGGCCAGGAAGGTGCTCTTGGCGCGGTTGGCGGCTTCCACTTCGGCGCTGCGCTGCGCCAGGGCCGCGTTCAGCGCCTCGATTTCGCGCTCCCTCTTCTTCCTTTGCGTCACGTCTTCCGACATGGTCAGCAGGTAGCGCGGCCGGCCGGCCTCGTCGAGGATCGGAATCTTCTTCGCATGGAGGACCCGCACGCTGCCATCGTGCGCATGCAGGGTCTCCTCGGGGATGTCCACTTCCCGTCCCAAGGCCAGCGCCTCCTTGTCCTTGGCCGTGAAGAAGTCGGCCTCCTCCTTGGAACCGACGAAGTCGTGGACCGTCTTGCCGAGCAGCTCCTGCTGGGTGCGCCCCGTCAGTTTCTCGAGGGCGCGGTTGGCGCGGACGAGCTTCAGGTCGATGGCGTCCTTGACCATGAACTGATAGGGGATGTGGTGGATCACGGAGTCCAGGAACGCATTGGCGGTTTCCAGCTCGGCGGTGCGCATGCGCACGCGCGCCTCCAGGTCGGCGTTGAGGGCGCGCAGGTCTTCTTCCGCCTGGCGCAGCGCCGCCTTCTGCCCTTGTTCGGCGAGCGCCCGCCGCACCGAGAATCCCAGCCGCCGCAGCCGCTGCTTGAGGACGTAATCCGTGGCGCCGGCCTTCATGCAATCCACCGCCTCTTCCTCGGTCAAGCCGGTGGAGATCACGATCAGTGGAAGCTCCGGCTGCTGCTGCCGCACCCGGCGCAGCATCTCCAGCCCACCGACTTTATAGTCGGACAGCACAACGTCGAAGGCCTGCCGCTGCAGGGCGGAGATGAAGTCCTCCGTGGCTTGCACCCACACGATGTCGCAGCTCAGGTCCTCGTCCCGCAGCCTGTCCCGGATGCGCTCCGCATCGGCCGGGTCGTCCTCGAGATGCAGCACTCGAATGGCAGTGGTCATCTCGGCCCGTCCTGCTCGCCACGCAGCGACTCGACGACATCCTTGAACTCCTCGCGGTTGCGTTCGCTCAGCGCGGAGAGCGCCTCATGCGCCTGCAGGACCCGCTTCTGCACCCCGGCCTGGCCGGCCCCCGTGGCCAGCGCGCGGAGTTCGGGCGCGGCGGGCAGGTCCTCGCGGCTCGCGGCCAGCACCTGCTGCATGCTCAGTTCCTCGAACAGGGCGCGCACGGCGGGCGTCACCCCCGCGAGCGACACGCCGCCCCGGGCGACCAGCTCGTGCGCCGTGCCGAGGCAGGTGCTGTCCATGTACTCGCAGCCCGAGAGATCCAGCACCAGGGGGCGTCCTGCGTCCAGCACCGCCAGGGCCGTCTCGTGGAAGGCATCGGAATGCATCCAGGTGGCCCGGCCGCGCAGCGCAAGGTAGGCGGCATGGTCTGCTTCGCCATAGAACACGACGTCGCCCTCGGGCCGCGCCGCGCCGGATGCGGCAGCCGCGGGGAGTTCGGCGCCGTTGTCGAACCAGGAGGCGCCCGCGTGCGCGTCGATCAGAAGGATGGTCACGTCGTCCCGGTCCGCGCCCGCCGGTGCGCCGCCGTGAAGGCGCGCCATCACCTCCTGCGCGCTGGAGAAGGGCGCGGCGAGCACCTGCTGCAGCAGTTCCAGCTCGCCCTCCGACCCCGAGGGCAGGAGCCCGTCGGTGTAGAGCAGGATCCGGTCGCCCGCCAGGAGCTGGAGACGCTCCTGCCGGAAGTGCGCGTCCGGCGCCAGTCCGAGCGCGGGCCCCGTGCGGCGGATCAGGCGCGTTTCCTGGCCGTCGCGTGCGTGCAGCACGGGCGGATGGCCCGCCGCCGCCAGCGTCAGGCTCGCGTCCGACGTGTCCAGCAGGCCGAAGACGGCCGTCAGGAAGAGTCCCGGCGCGGCGTGCGCCTCGCAGATCGAGCGGTTCACCGCCGCCAGGACCTCCGCCGGCGGCAGCGCGAGGCCGGTCGCCGGGTCCACCAGGACCAGCCGCTGCTTGAACAGCACCGAGAGCATCGCCGAGGTCACGCCATGGCCGGTGGCGTCGGCCAGGTAGAAGGCGAGGTGCCGCTCGCCCAGCCGGACCACGTCGTAGAGGTCGCCGCCCACATGCTGTCCCGGCCGGTAGAGCGCCTGGATGCAATAGCCCTCCATCGGAGGCGGGGTGCGCGGCAACAAGGCGCGCTGGATCACCTCGGCCCGCTCGAGATCGCGGCGCAGCACCTCGGAGGTCTGCTCGAGTTCGCGAACCTTGCGCTGCAACGCCCGGTGCAGCCGCTCGCGTTCGGCCAGCAGTTGCCGCCGCTCGAGCGCGTTGCGCACCGCGACCCCCATCTCCTCCGAGCGTGGCGACTTCGGCAGGAAGTCGAACGCCCCCAGCCGGATCGCGGCCACCGCCGAGTCGAAGGTCTCCAGCCCCGAAAGGACGATCCACACGGCGTCCGGCACCGCCTGGCGTCCCCAGTGAAGCAGTTCCAGGCCATCCATGCGCGGCATCATGATGTCGGTCAGCACCAGGGCGACGTCCGGGTGCTCGCGCAGGAGCTGCTGTGCCGCCATTCCGTCGGCAGCCTCCAGGACCGGAGCGCAGCCGAGGTTCTCCAGTGTCCGCTTCACCATCAGGCGGGTCACAGGCTCGTCGTCCACCACGAGCGCGACGGGAGGGACAGGGTCGAGGTTCATTGCATCCGCTGGCGGCTGGTGTGCCGTGCAAGACGGAATTCTCCGAGCCGGCGRCCGCCATGGCAAGCCGCGGGCGCGGCAGGCAGCCGCGCCGGCGCGAGATGCAGGACACGCCGCTAGCGGGTCTTTCCGGCGAACTCGGCGCCATGCTCGATTCGCCATGCCACGGCCGCGCCGGCCATGGTGACCGCGAAGAGGGCGATCGTGGCGGCGTTGAGCGTGGCCCCGGCCGCGCGTGCCGCCGCGCTGAAGCTGCCGACAAAGAGCCGCAGCACCAGGGACAGGTGCAGGGCCGAGAGCGGCAGGTAGAAGAACCAGCCGAAGCGCAGCTTGACACGCGCGATGGCTGGCAGCACGACCGGCGCGTGGCCCATCACCATGCTGACGACGAACCCGAGCCCCAGCCCGTGCAGGGCGAGGTCGCGCAGGGGCCATCCGCTTGCCGTCAGTGTCCAGGCGACGCCCCCGAGCGCCAGCCAGCCGTAGCCGCCCAGCAGGCACACCGCCATGTAGCGGCTGATGCCCTGCGTGCGGACCGTGCGGCGCGCGATGTCGAAGACCAGCAGCCAGGCGGCCAGCAGCACCAGCGCCAGGCCGTAGACCCGCCCGCCCGCGCCCGGATCCATTCCGGACCACGCGGCGCCGAGCAGCAACAGGAACAGGGCGCCATGAAGCGCGAGGCCGGCGCCGGGGCGCCTTCGCATGAGACGCGTCATCTCCAGGCGCTCGGCCGCGATGGTCATGACCAGGAAGGCGAACCACCAGGGAAACACGGCGTCGCCGTCGCGGCCGACCGCGAACAGGAGATTGCCGGCCACCCATGCGCCCGCGGCGATCAGCAGGAGGACCGTATGAGCGGCGCGCTGGCGCCGCACCACCACGACACTGACCGCCGTGAAGGACAGCGCCGCCGCCACGCCGAGCCACGCACCGGCCGCATGCAGCCCGGCGGCGAGGCAGAGCGCGCCGGCGACCGAGGCAGCGGGGGCGACGAAGGCGGCGCGATGCTTGACGGCCACCGCGCGTTCGATGCCGATCACGGTGCCCAGGAAGCCGCAGATCATCAAGGCCGCGTGGACCTGGAGCACCCGCCCGATGCCGGCGAAGAGAAGCGGATCGGGCACCGCCACGCCCAGACGCCACAGGCCGCCGGCGACCCCGGCCAGCAGGCACAGCGCCACCAGCATGCCGGACAGCGCGCGAAGCATCACCATCCCATGAATCGCCTGGCGCTGGCGCTCATGCGCTCGGCGGTCCAGGGCGGCTCCCACACGAGTTCGACATGGATCTTGAGCTGTGCCGGAACGATGCGGTCGAGTTCGGTCTCCGCCTCCTCGAGGATGAGGCCGGCCACCGGGCAGGCGGCCGAGGTCATCGTGATGCGCACATGGACCCGGGCCGCATCGACCGTGACGCCGTAGACGAGGCCGACATCGACGATGTTCATCGAGACCTCCGGGTCCACCACGCGCGCGAGCGCGGCGGCGATGGGTTGGGCCAGGGCCTGCGGCCCCTCGTAGGGAAAGGGCGCCGCGGCGCCTGCGGTTGCGCTGAGGCTCATGGTCTTTGGAAGCGAACCGCTTCAGGAGTTGCGCCTATGCTAGGCAGAGGTGCCCAAGGGAGCGTTGACCTGCATCAACTCCGCGGCGGCGCGGCTCAGGCCACGTAGCGCAGTACGGTGAAGAAGTGGCAGCCGCTGCCCGCCAGCACGCACAGGTGCCACAAGCCGTGGCCATGGCGCAGCCGGTGATCGGTGGCGTAGAAGGCGATGCCCGCCGTGTAGCAGATGCCGCCCGCGGCAAGCCAGGCAAAGCCCGCCGGCGTGAGCGCTCGCCAGAGCGGCGAGACCGCCGCCAGCGCGAGCCAGCCCATCAGCAGGTAGATCACGAGGGAGAGCACACGCGCGCCCCTGCCCAGCCACAGCTCCTGCACGATGCCGACCACCGCCAGGCCCCACACGGTACCCAGCAGCGACCAGCCCCAGGGGCCCCGCAACGACACCAGCGCAAAGGGCGTGTAGGTGCCGGCGATCAGCAGGTAGATGGTGCAGTGGTCGAACTTGCGCAGGACATCCTTGGCCCTGCCCTTGAGGCTGTGGTAGAGCGTGGAGGCGAGGTAGAGCGCGACCAGCATCGCGCCGTAGATGCTGAAGCCCATCACCTTCCATGGATCGCCCGCGCCACTGGCCCGGATCACCAGCCATGCGGCGCCGGCCGATGCCAGCCCGGCGCCCACGAGGTGGGTGATGCTGTTGAATCGTTCGCCCTGGTACACGCGGTTCGCTGTCTATCCGCGCGCGGCGTGGGCTTCGCCGAGCAGCCGATGGATCAGCTGGTCCTTGGCCGCCCATTGGGAGTCGATCCACGCGCGAATGCGCTCCCGGTGGGCCTTGTCGCTCAGCAGATCGCCACCCAGGACGCCGGGCGGAATGGCGCGCTTGCGCACATCGACCGTCACCGCCTGCACCCGGCCGCACAGCAGGTCCCAGAAGGTGGGCGTGCCCCGTGGATAGACGATGGTCACGTCGAGCATCGCCTCGAACTGCTCGCCCATGGTGGCCAGCGCCACGCCGAGGCCCCCGATCTTCGGTTCGAGCAGGTGGCGGTAGCGGCTGTTCTGCGAGGCGTGCTTGCCGGCGGTGAAGCGCGTGCCTTCGACGAAATTGATGACCGCGGTGGGCACGCGCTTGAATTTTTCACAGGCCTCGCGCGTGCTGGCCAGGTCGCCGCGCCGCGCGCCGCGGCCGACACCGCGCTTCATGAAGGGGAAGTCGAGCGCCCACCAGGCCAATCCGATCACGGGCACCCAGAGGAGTTCGCGCTTGAGGAAGAACTTGAGGAAGGGGACGCGTCCGTGCAGCGCACGCTGCAGCACCAGGATGTCGACCCAGCTCTGATGGTTGCACGAGACCAGGTACCAACCGCGCGGGTTCAGTCCCTTGACCCCGTGGATCTGCCACGGTGTCGGGCAGGCGGAGGCGATCCAGGCGTTGTTCACCGACACCCAGGCCGCCGCCAGCGCGTTCAGGATCCGGTCGCAGGCGGCGCGGACGCGCTCGATGGGGACGAGCAGCTTGACCAGCGCCGGGAGCACCAGCAGCAAGGAGACCACCAGCGTATTCAGCCCGAGCAGGAGCCCGACGGGGACGCCGCGCAGGACGTCGACGAAGGCGGTGGACACGGGGGACTTCATGGATGATCCTGGCGCTGCATTGGCGCTAGCCGGCGGGAAGCAGGGGCAAGGCGGCCAGGTCGTGCTCGACCTTGCGCAGCACCTCAAGCGCCTGCGTCGCGTCGAAGTCTTCGTGCTGGCGCTTGCGTACGCCGAACTGGTGCAACTGGTAGTGCCGCCAGGGTGTGATGCCGTGCCGCGCGAGGCTGTTCTTCACGCAGTTCAGCGGACATCCGTCGAGCGCAACGATGGGCCTGCCGCTCCGCGCGATACGCAGGAGGTGGGGAACATCCCCGCCCACGCCGGCGATGCATGACATCTCGGCATCGCCCTGGCGGTCGAGGCGCACGGCGACGTAATTGGCCAGCTGCGCGGCGCTGGAACAGCCGGAGCAGGAATAGACGAGGGGTTTGGGCGAATGTTCAGGCGACATGGCTCGGCAGGGTGACCCCGTGAGGTGATTGACGCGACCTTAGGCCGGATCGCGTCCCCCTGCCGTGATCCATATCAAGGTCCGCTGTCGCCCCGCGCGCCGGGGCCGCGAACTCATCCACAGCTTCCGATGTGCCCGCAGGCCGTGCAGAAGTCGCAGCCATCCTTGCGGATCATGGCGTGAGCGCCGCACTCGGGACACTTGGCGCCCGACAGCGATGTCGGCGCGACAGCGGCCGCAGCCGGTGCCTCCGGTTCCGGCTGCGCGCCGGCCGGGCCCGTGCGCCTGGCAATCAGGTTCTGCGCCGCGTAGGCGATCGCGCTCACTTCGGAGTCGTGCCACAGCGGCACCCGGCTGCCGTCGCTCTTGACGTAGTGTCCCAGGCGCACCGGCCCGCGGTCCCAGGCGACCTTGCGCATGTCGGCCAGCGCGCGTTCGAGGAAGCCACCGCGCGCTGCGAGCGACAGCAGCCGCATGCTCGCGGTGATCCATTGCTGCGATTCGCCGCTCTGGCCCACGGGCATGAAGAACTCGATGGCCCGCTCGCGTCCGTCGGCCAGCGGCAGGAAGGACACGACCAGATAGAGCGTCTGGCGGCCTTGCTGGGTCCAGTATTCGATCTTCTCCGCGACCGCGCCGAGCGCGCCGGTCGGGCGGCTCTGGATCATCGCGCGCATGGGGTCCGGCGCCGAAGCCTCGGCGGGCGCGACGTCCAGCACCGAGCCGAGGATGGTGTTGGGCCGGTAGGTGGCGATGCCCTTCAGCCCGGCATGCCAGGCCTGCAGGTAGAGCCCCTTGAAATCATCGTAGGGAAAGTCGGCCGGCACGTTCACCGTCTTGGAGATGGCGGTGTCGACGAAGGGCTGCACGGCCTCCATCATCGCCAGGTGGCCGGAGGCGGGCATGGACAGGGCGGAGACGAAATAGTCCGGCAACCGTTCGACGTCCCCGCCCAGGAAGCGGTAGAGCCGCCAGGCGTGGTCCTCGACATCGTAGGCGCTGGTGCTGCCGTCGGCTTCGCGCTTCTTCCTGCGGTAGGTCCATGCGAAGGCAGGTTCGATGCCGTTCGACGCGTTGTCGGCGAAGGCCAGGCTCACGGTGCCGGTCGGCGCGATCGAGACCAGGTGGCTGTTGCGGATGCCGTGCGCGCGGATCTGCGCCTGCAACTCCGGCTCCAGACGGCTGGCGAAAGTACCCGGCGAGAGATAGAGCCCGGCATCGAAGAGCGGAAAGGGCCCCTTCTCGCGCGCCAGCGCGACCGATGCCGTGTACGCGGCGTCGCGCAGGCAGCGCGCGATGCGCACCGCCATCGCGCGGCCCTCGGGGGCGTCGTAGCGCAGGCAGAGCATCGCCAGCGTGTCGCCGAGTCCCGTGAAGCCGACCCCGATGCGGCGCTTGGCCTTGGCCTCCGCGCGCTGCTGCGGCAGCGGCCAGAAGCTCAGGTCCAGCACGTTGTCGAGCGCCCGCACCTGCAGCGCGACGGATTCGGCGAAGCGCTGGAAATCGAACTGCGCGGGCCCGCCGATCGCGAACGGATGGTCGACGAAGCGTGTCAGGATGACCGGCCCCAGGTCGCAACAGCCGTAGGGCGGCAGCGGCTGCTCGCCGCAGGGGTTGGTCGCCTCGATGGTTTCGCAATAGCGCAGGTTGTTGTCGTTGTTGATGGCGTCCTTGAACAGGATGCCGGGCTCGGCGAAGTCGTAGGCCGAACGCATCACGGTGTCCCACAGCTCGCGCGCCGGAAGGCGGCGGTAGATCCAGTTGCCGTCGGGCGCCTGCACGGCGCCGCCCGCGATCAGGGCCGCACCCGGACGGGCGCGGTGGACCAGCGACCAGTCCTCGTCGGCCAGCAGCGCGTGCATGAAGCTGTCGCTGACCGAGACCGATACATTGAAGTTGTTCCAGCGCCCCGGCGTGCGCTTGGCGGTGATGAATTCCAGCACGTCGGGGTGGTCGATGCGCAGTACGCCCATCTGCGCGCCGCGCCGCGCACCCGCGCTCTCGACGGTCGAGCACGAACGGTCGAAGACGTCCATGTAGCTGCAGGGCCCGGAGGCCAGCGAGGCGGTGGCGCGCACTTGCGCGCCGCGCGGCCGGATGCGGGAGAAGTCGTAGCCGACCCCGCCGCCGCGCCGCATGGTCTCCGCCGCTTCGCGCAAGGCCTCGTAGATGCCGACCTGGCCGTCGGCGTCCTTGCCCTGGATGCAGTCCCCCACCGGCTGGACGAAGCAGTTGATCAGCGTCGCTTCGAGCTCCGTGCCCGCCGCGCTCATGATGCGCCCGGCGCCGATCGCCCCTGCGCGCAGGTTGTCGAGAAAGCGCGCCTGCCACTGCTCGCGCTCGCCTTGCGCCTCGACCGAAGCCAGCGCCCGCGCGACACGCGCGAACAGGGCCTCCACTTCCGTCTCTCCGGGCTTGAGGTATTTCTCCGCCAGCACGTCGCGGGTGATGGGCTGCACCGGCAGCGGACGGGCGATGGCGTCGTCACGCTTCATGCCGCCAGCCTGTGGTTCGGGAAGAAGGGGCTGAATGCGTTGCGCGCTGCTGCACGGCGGGGCTCCTGAGCATGGGGGCAGCTTAGGAGCCGTCGGCTGGGGGCGCATTGACATGCGTCAAGCGAAGTGGAGGCGGTGCGAGGTGGTTGCTGTCTCAGAGCAAGGCGGCGCGTTCAAGCCAGCCTCCAAGCAGCGTCTCGCCCATCGCCGTGCGGGGTGCGTCGATCGACACGCCGGTCTTCCGCAGCAGTGCCCAGGCAAGGCACAGATTGGACGAGAGCACCGGCTTGCCGGTTCGCAGCGAAAGCTGCGACATGACCCGCAGACTTGGCATGCCCGTTCCCGAGATCAGGATGGCATCGGCGTTGTCGGTGTCCAGCGCGTTTGCCGCGTCAACGACCATGGGCGCCCGGATCTTGTAGACGGCCCGGGTATCCGTGGCATCCAGTGCGGTGCGGGCCGAACTGGTGACGACAAGGCCGCATCGCTTCCAGTATGCGAGGCTCGCATCGACGATCCACTGCGGGTAGGGGGCGAGCAGCGCCACCCGCGCGATGTCGAGAAACCTGCAGGCGTCGAGGATCGCGCGCGCAGCGGTGATGATGGGAAAGCCGAACGCTTCGGAATATGCATCGATGCGACGGCGTTCCTCTTCCGGTCCGATCAGATAGCTTGTGCCCGTGCAGGCGTATCCCAATGCATCGGGACGTGTGGTGTCGAACGCGGCGACGCTCGTCCCCAGGTTGTCCAGGTATTGCACGATCCGGTCACTGGATTCCGTGCGACTGCCCTGCAGCCGGGTGGCGATCACGCCGACACCTGGCGGCATGAGGGCGGAGAACTCGGGTTCGACGACCGGGTTTGCCTGGGGCACGGCCACGCCCAGCAGGGCGCGTGAACTGTATTCCCGGTCAGGGTGCGCGCAGACATCGTTCATCTCAACAGCTCCTCATGTCAACAGATTCCCGCCGTCGGCAACGAGCACCTCGCCGACGATGCATTCAGCCGCAGGCGAAGCCAGGAAGTGGATCGACTCGGCAATTTCCCTCGCGGCGAGCAGGCGCCCGATGGGCATTCCGGCAAGCAGCGCCGCAGCCGTTTCAGGGACGGCGAGCAGTTCGCGAACCATTGGCGTATCCACGGGACCCGGGGCGATGCCGACAACCCGAACCCCTCGGCCGGCCCACTCGGCAGCCGCCGTTTTCGTGAAATGCACCAACGCCGCCTTGCTCGCGCCATATGAAGCACGCCCCGGTGAAGGCTTGAATGCCAGCTGCGAGGCCACGTTGACGATCACGCCACGACCCCGGTCCAGCATGCCCTGCGCCGCTGCAATGGCCATGGCGATCGCACCCACCGCATTCGTGTCGAAGACGACGCGCAGGTCTTCATGGGTCATCTGCTCCAGCGGCTTGCGCAGGGTCATGGCCGCATTGTTGACGAACACATCGAGGCGTCCCGCGGCAGCCGCGAAACGCGATATGTCCGGCGCGGAAGTCTGGTCGCAAACCAGAGTCTCCACGGGTCGGTCGAACTCGCCGCGCATGCGCTCCAGTACCGCCGAGTCCGTGTCCAGCAGCAACAGTTCGGCACCCGCTTCGTGAAAACGCCGGGCGATCGCCCGGCCGAGGCCACCCGCGCTTCCGCTGATGGCCACGCGCCGAAGCGCTGGCGTATGGGCGGCGGTCATCGATCGGTCCCGCCGCCGACGGACCGTGGCGCGAGGAAGAAGCCGTCCTGGTCGGGCGTGTCCGCCCAGGCCTGGAAAGGCTCCGAGGGCTTCACCTTGCCCGACCTCATGAGCTTCAACCAGACGTCGCTTGCTTCGAGAAAACGGTTGACGCCGCACGGCCACAGCACGAGGCTCAGGGCCTCGGCGATCTTCGCCTCGGGCACGCCGCGCGCATAGCAATCCTCGAGTTCGACCTCGAGTCCCCAATGCTGGCCCCTCGCCGCATAGCAGGCCAGCAGGGCCAGATGGGACATCTCGCCCCGGACCTCGGAGAACTCTTCGAGCAGCGACACCTTGCCCGCCACATAGGCCGCTCTCGCACCCGGCACCGGGAAGTACTGCTGCCACTTTTCTTCCAGGAACTGGAACGCATCCACGCCCAGCGACCAGGCCACCAGCCGGAAACTCGCCTGCGCATGCCGATCCGTCCCGCCGCTTTTGAAGAACTGGTCGATGTGGTGTGTCCCGACGCCTTCCTTGGCAGCCGTCAGCAACGCGAGCCACACGAACTCGCGCTCGAAGGGGTCCAGGTGATGGAGATCGAGCGTCAGTGTCTTGTAGATGACACCATAGACATCCTGCAGATCGGGAAGCGCCGCGGCCATGGCGCCCTGGTGAGGCAGCACATAACCACGCCTGGCCCTGAACTCTTCGAGGCGCTGGCGCACGATCGCCGCGCTCGGAGGATATGAATCGCTTGTCGGCACAACGAACTCTTTCGCAAAGGTGGGTACGGACCGCCTACTCGATCCTGATACTGGCGGCCTTGATCACGTCGCCCCACCGCTTGCGGTCGGCGTCGATCCGCTGGGTGAACTGCGCGGGCGTGGCCGGGAGCGCCTCGGCACCCAGATCGCCCATGCGCTTGCGGATCGCAGGATCGGCGAGAACGCTCTGGATGGCCTGAGACAGCGTGACGACGATCGGCTCGGGAATGTGCGCGGGGCCGATGATGCCGAACCAGTTGCTCAGGTTGAAGTCGGGCAGCCAGCGACTGATCAAGGGCAGATCCGGCAGCGCCGGAGATGCGCGCTCGCCGCCGAACGCGATCCCCCGCAGCTGACCGTTCTTGACCTGGCCCAGGTAGTCGGTCATGTTGCCGAGCAACATCTGGACCCGGCCCGCCTGCAAGTCGATGATGGCTTGCGAGCCTCCTTTGTAGGGCACGTGGACGATATCGATGCCGGCCTGTCGCCCGAACAGTTCCCCTGCGAGGTGCGGCATCGATCCGATCCCGGCCGAAGCGTAGGAGAGCGCACCGGGATGGGCCTTGGCATACGCAATGAGTTCGGGGACGGTTCTGAACGGAGCGTCCGGCGACGAAACGAGCAACGAGTAGATCCCGGCAATGCTGGCGATGGGCGTGAGCTCGGTCTGGGTGTTGAACGGCAGCTTCATCCCGGGAAGCTGCGGCGCGACGGCCAACATGCTCATCGTTGCGAAGCCGATCGTGAGGCCGTCCGGTGCGGACCGCGCCACTGCTTCCGCGGCAATGAACCCATTCGCTCCCGCACGCGTATCGACGATGACGCTCTGTCCCAGGATCGGTCGCAAGGCCTCTGCCAGCATCCGGCAAAGAACGTCTGCGGAACCGCCCGCAGAAAAGCCATTGATCAGGCGGATCGGCTTGGCCGGCTTCCACGCTTCGGTCTGCGCCCATGCTGGCGTGCAAGCGGCGGCAAGGCCCGCACCCAGTGCCGTCAGGACCGTGCGCCGGCTCGCAGCGAAGGACTCGTGTTGGATAGCGCGCATGGTGCGTTCCTCGATGGACTAGTTGACTTGGGCGTTGGAGGCTTTGACGGCTTTGCCCCAATGAACGATCTCCTGCTTGAGGAAGGCATTGGCATCGGCGCGCGAGGTCGTGATCGACTCCGCGCCCATCTCGGAGAGACGCTGGCGCATCGCGGCGGAAGCGCCGGCCGCGACGATTTCCTTGTTCAGCCGGTCGAGAACCGGGGCAGGTGTTCTTGCCGGCGCGGCAATGCCCCACCAGACCGAAACCTGTTGCTCCGGATACCCCTGTTCCGCGAACGTCGGTACGTTGGGAAGAAGCGCCGAACGCTCAGGCGCTGCCACGCCAAGAATCTTGACCATCCCGCCCTTGATCTGGCCGATCACATTGGCCTGGTTGGTGAAATATGCCTGAACCTGGCCGGAGAGAACATCGGTGATGACCGCCGAGCCGCCCTTGTAGGGCACGTGGACGAGGTCGATGTGCGCCGACGACTTGAACATCTCGCCGGACAAGTGCTCGGAACTTCCCGAGCCGCCGGAGCCGAAATTCAGCGTGCCCGGCGCCTTCTTCGCCATCGCGACGAACTCTTTCACGTCGTTTGCCGGGAACGCCGGATTCACGAGCAGAATGCCGGGCGCACGGCCGACCACGGCGACCTGCGTCAATTCGGTCCTGATGTCATAGGGCATGGGCTTGTACAGCGTGACGTTGATCGCATTGCCCGGCGAAGTCAGCAGGAGCGTGTAGCCGTCCGCCGAGGACTTGGCGACGAAGGTCGAGCCGACATTGCTGCCCGCGCCGGCCTTGTTTTCCACGATGACCGGTTGGCCGAGACGCTGGGTCAGTTCCAGTGCCAGCGTGCGACCGATCGCGTCGACGCTTCCGCCGGAACCGTACGGAACGATGATCTTGATGGGGCGGGTCGGATAGTCCTGTGCATAGACCTGCGGCGCGAAGGACGACGAGAGACACACCGTCATCAGGGCGATCGCCCGGGGCAGCAATGATAGTGAACGATTGCCAGGCTTCATGAAAGCTCCTTCGAGGTGGGATCGGGCAGACCGCTGAAGACGGCACCGTAGTAGGTGCGGATTTCAGCCAATTGGCCGGCAGGGGGTTGCTGGTACATGCAGCGCCGCGACGTCCAGACGCCGCCCATCAGCGCGCGCAGGCGCACCGCCGTCTCGCCCATCTTGACGAGGGCCTTGACGCCGTTGAGGATCGGGATTCCACCCGGACCGCAGGCATGAACGTTCGCGCGCGCCAGCAGGACCATCAGCACCCCGACGGCGGGAATCGCAACCTCGGCGCCTTCCGCGCACGCGCGTTCGACTTCGGTCAGGAACCTTGCAATGAGGGCGCGCCCCACCGCAGCATCCGAGAAGCCCTGGTCGAGGTCGACGAGCCGGACCATTTCCATGGAGCGTGCGCTGTGCAGCATGTCGTGTTGCCCGTAGCGCCGCACGTTTTCCACCAGCCTCGGGATGTGCTTGGGGGAGCCTGTGATCAGGGAGAAGTTGCCGCCCATGAGGCTGGCGATCTGGCCGGAAGTCTCGCCCAGACCCAGTACCGGCATATCGGTGATCTCGCGCGCTTCACGCAGACCCGGATCGCAGATGTTGCCGATGAGGAAGGCGTCGAAGCCCTGGCGGGTGGCAGCCTCGACGTTTTCCAGAACCTCCTGGGTTTCAAGGAGTTCGAGATACCGGTACTGGTCGCCCACGCCGCCGCGCTTTTCGATCCCATGGACCTCGATCTGGGTACCGTCGTCGGCCGCAGCCTTAAGAACCTCTCGCAGGGCGGCGTTGTAGGCAGGCCATGCCGAAGCCCTCGTCATGCTCTGGTACCAGATCTTCATTCCCGCCCTCCTTGAGACTTACGTTGACGCGCGATCGACCTGGAACAGCGCATCGAGCTTGCGCTCGAAGTCGTGATAGCCGATGCGGTCATAGAGTTCTTCGCGCGTCTGCATCTCTGCGACCACGGCGCGTTGCGTTCCATCACGCCGAATCGCGGCGTAGACGTTCTCCGCAGCCCTGTTCATCGCGCGAAACGCACTGAGGGGGTAGAGGACCATGGCGACTCGGACCGAGCGCAGTTCGTCGAGCGTGAACAACGGTGTCTGGCCGAACTCGGTGATGTTGGCGAGAACGGGCACGGCCAGCGCGTCGGTGAAGCGCCTGAAGGTCGCGAGGTCGTTCGCCGCCTCCGCGAAGATGGCGTCGGCACCGGCTTCGGCAAAGCGCGCCGCGCGTTCGAGCGCCGCATCCACGCCGTGACTGGCGATGGCGTCCGTGCGCGCGATGACGAAGAAATCGTTGTCGGTGCGGGCGTCGACGGCCGCCTTGATGCGATCGACCATCTCGGCGGTCGAGACGATCTCCTTGCCCGGCCGATGCCCGCAGCGCTTCGCCCCGACCTGGTCCTCGATGTGGCATGCCGCGGCGCCGGCCTTGGCCAGGCTCCTGACGGTGCGGTGAATGTTGAATGCGCTGGGACCGAATCCGGTGTCGATGTCCACCAGCAGCGGTACATCGCACACGTCCGTGATGCGGCGCACGTCGGTGAGCACGTCGTCCAGCGTGTTGATGCCCAGGTCCGGCAGGCCGAGCGAGCCTGCCGCGACGCCGCCGCCCGAGAGGTAGATGGCTCGATAGCCTGCGCGCTGCGCGAGCAGCGCGTGGTTGGCGTTGATGGTGCCGACGATCTGCAGCGGCTCTTCCTGCTGCAGGGCCAGGCGGAAGCGCTGGCCCGGGGTGAGGGACATGGTCATGGTTCGAAAGGGTAATCAGGCGATGGCCTGGAGCTTGGCGATCAGCTCGCGGGTGGGCAGCACGTCGGCGTATTTCTGGCCGAGGTCGAAAAGGTTGACCTTGTGCGAGGTGATGCTGCGGTCGTACACGCATTCCTGAGGGATTGCGACCTTGAAATTCAGCGAGAAGGCGTCGACGGCCGTGCCGCGAACGCAACCGCTGGTGCTGCAGCCGACAACGATCACGGTGTCGATCTGCTTGTCGATCAGGTGGCTGCACAAGGCGGTGCCGAAGAAGGCGCTGGGATGCTTTTTCGGAATCAGCACGTCGCCCGGCTTCGGTGCGATCTCGGCGACGAATTCGTAGCCCTTGGCCGATACACCCATGATCGCCGGCACTTTTTCCGCCAGCCGGCCGCCCTCGTCGGTCTGCTTGGGGGCAACGTGCGGGTACATGACAGGCCAGCCACGGTCGCGAAAGACCTGGATCAGCGGCACCATCGCTTCCACCGCATCCCACGCGACCTCGCCGCAAGAGGTGGGAAATTCCTTGATCGCTTCGTAGAAGGGTTTGCGTTCGGTACCCACGGTGCGGTATTGCACGTCGATGATGAGCAGCGCGGGGCGCTTGCCAAGGCCGCTTGGGCGGCCGAAGCCGGCGGCTGCGTACGCCTTTTGCTCTTCGGCGCTGATGACGTCGTCCCATATGTTCATGGTGTGTGTGCTTCTGTGAGAGAGAGAAAAGAGGAATGCCGGAAGGTGTCTCAGGCGGCCTGCAGGTCCACGCTGCCGTCGTTGCGGCGAAAGAGGTACTGGCCGTCGCCGGGCGTGCCGGTCAGCTTGCCGTCGCGCATCACGCGCTTGCCGCGCAGGATCGTTTCGACGGCCCAGCCCTTGAAGGTCCAACCGTCATAGATGCTGTAGTCCGAATAGGACAACAGGTCCTCGTGATGGACCGTGCGTTCCAGATTCAGGTCCACCAGCGTGATGTCGGCGTCCATGCCCGGGCGCAGCGCGCCCTTGCGGTGGTCGATGCCGAAAATGCGCGCCGGATTGGCCGCCACCAGTTCGCAGATGCGCCGCAGCGGCAGGCCCCGCTTGTGATAGCCCTCGTGCAGCAGCACCGGCAGGATGGTGGCCGTGCCCGGGAATCCCTGCGATGCGAGCCAGAGCGACTTGTCCTTGGTGACGCGCTTGCGGGGGCAGTGGTCCGAGGCGACCACATCGATGCTGCCGTCGAACAGACCCTCCCACAGCGCGTCCTGCTCGGCCTGGCTGCGGAAGGGCGGGTTGGCCTTTCCCATGCCGCCCAGCGGCATGTCGCTCGTGTGCGTGAGGTAGTGCGGACAGGTCTCGACGTAGACGCGGTCGTAGCGGCTGCGCCAGCGGCGCACTTCATCCAGACCCAGCTTCGAACTCATGTGGGGGATGTAGATGGTCGCGCCGGCCTGCTCGGCCAGGAACATGGCGCGGATGCAGGCCTCGGCCTCGGTGATCGGCGGCTTGATGGCCTCCCACTGCTGCAGCGTGTCCAGGCCACGGTCGAGTTGCGCGTTGCGCAGGCGGTTGACGATCTCGATGTTCTCGGTGTGGCACACCACGGTCACGCCGCCGATGCCGGCCGCCTGCTGCAGCAGGGCATTGAAGTAGCCGTCGTCGGTGCCGTCCAAGCCGAGGTACCGGCCTTCCTCGCCCTTGAAGTTCATGAAGTACTTGAAGGACGTGACGCCGTAGTCCTTCACATAGGAAGGCAGCTCCTGCACGTGCAGTTCCGACGCCGTGCTGAAGTGGAAGCCGTAGTCGATATGGGCGCGCGGACGCGCATAGCCCTGCTCGCGCCGGTAGACGTCGCCATAGGCCTCGTTGTTGAGGAAATACGCCAGCACCGTCGTGAAGCCCCCGATGGCCGCGTGCGCGGTCTCGGTCTGGTATTCGGTGATCTTCTCGCCGAAGCCGAAGTGCATGTGGGCCTCGATCAGCCCAGGGAAGACATGCAGGCCATCGATGCGGCGCTCTTCCACGCGCGCGTCGACCGGCGTGCCCGGCGTCAGCAAGCCGGCGATACGGCCGTCCTCGACCAGGACATCTTGCGGCTCGGGGTCGCGCTCTGCGCTGACCGCGGTGCCGCCGCGGAGGATGAAGCTTTGATTCATGACGAAGTGCTTTCGAAAGTCGATGGGTGAGAAGGGGGCCCGGGCGGCACGATGGCATCCAGCTCGGCCCGGGTGACCGATTCGCCGATACAGACCAGGAATCCTCGCGGCCCGTCCGCGGGCCAGGCGGCCAAGCGTTGGGGGGGCGCGAAGTAGCCCTGCACGCCTTGCACCGCCCAGGGCGCCGTGCCGTCGCCCAGTGCCAGCAGGCCCTTGCAACGCAGCAGCCGTTGGCCCAGGCGCGCCGAGAGCGCCTGCGTCCAGCTCGCATAGGTCGCCCAGTCAATGGCGCCGGTGAGCGGCAGGACGTGGGTGGTGATCTGGCGGAAGGCGCTCCCATGAGCGTCGGCTTCGGCGCCGCTTTCGGCGTACTGCGGGCGCAGCGGCCCGCGCAGCCAGGCATCGGCGTCTGTCGCCGCGCCGCGCGGACCGTCCTGCGGCGCGCGGAACAGGGGCGCCGGCGCGTCGCCCCGCTTCCAGTGGACGATCGGCGCATGGGCATTCATGGCGGCGAGCTGCCGCGTGAGCTGCTCGATCTGCGCCGTGTCGGCGGTGTCGGTCTTGCTGATGACGAGGCGGTCGGCGAAGGCGACTTGGCGACGAGCCTCGGCGTAGCGTTCCAGCGTGCGCGCGCCGCGGCTGGCGTCCACGAGCGTCAGCACCTGCGACAGCGAGCAGCGTGGCGTCAAGGCCGAGTCGCCCAGCAGTGAGGCGACTAGGGGCGCCGGATGGGCAAGTCCGCTGGTCTCGACGATGATGCGGTCGAACGTTGCGACGCTGCCGCTGCTGCGTCGGGCGAAGAGGTCGATCAGCGTGTCGCGCAGAGTGCCCGACGCAGCGCAGCACAGGCAACCCGAATCGAGCAGCAGGACCTGGTCGTCGGCGCTCGACACCAGAAGATGGTCGAGCCCGACGGCGCCGAATTCGTTGACGATGACCATCGTCCGCGCAAACGCGGGATCGTGCAGGACCGCGTTGACCAGTGTCGTCTTGCCGCTCCCCAGGAAGCCGGTGACCAGGTCGACGGGCAGGCGCGCGGCAGGGGAAGCGGGGGTGGTGGCCATGGCGTGGGAACTACTCGGCGACCGAACGCAATGCCTGCTGCAAGGTGTCGAGCGTCCCGCCTTGGAGCACGGTATCCCAGGCCGCGAGGCGGGCTTGCCGCTCGAGCAGGACCCCGGCATTGACCTCGAACTTGGCGCGCACTGCGTCTTCTCCGGCGGGTCTCTGCGGGCTGCCGAACACCTGGTCGACGTCCTGGTGCAAGCGGGTGCCGTCGGCCAGTTCGATGCGCAGGTCGGCATCGAATCGCTGCGGAAAGCCGCTTTCTGCGCGCGGGGCCCAGTGGATGCGCGCGGCCAGCGCCAGCGCGTCGGCATCGACGCCTTCGGCCGTCATGGTCGCGATGTCCACCGGACGGCCGAGCAGGATGCGTGCGATGCAGTACGGCAGGCTGTACTTGGCCTCGTTGCCGCTCGCAGGCTGCAGCTTGGCTTCCCACGGTTCGCAGATGACGGTGGCGGCGCCCGGCGCGACGCGGCAATGCACGGATGCGATATCGGCGGGCGACGGCACCCGCGGCAGCAGCAGTTGCGCGCATTCCAGAAAGGGATGGATGTAGTGGCAGCACGGAAAGAACTTGAAGGCTGCATCCGCAAGCATCCATTTGCTGCCCAGATCCTGAACGCCGAGTGCCAGCCGCGCGCCTGCCGCCGCGTCGTCGGCATAGGCATTGAAAAGGCCGAAACGGCCCTCCAGCACGGTAGCGGGCCCCGTCATGCCGCCCCGGGCGCATGCTGCGGCCCACAGGCCGGCGTGCGCGGCCCAACCCGGGTGCAGCGCCTTCACATTGGAGCCGTTGCTGAGAAATTCGAAGACGCCGCCGGCCTGGCTGCCGGCGATGCCCATGGCCGCCGCCGTCTCGGCCCTGCCCGCGCCGCGCGCGACCGCGCCAAGCAGCGCCGCCACGACCACGCCACCGACCGAGGTGACCTGGAAGCCACGACGCTGGAAGCCGCCGGGGCTGGCCTCGCCGATGCGCACCAGCACCTCCCAGCCAGCAACGACCAAGCGGACCATCTCGTCGAGCGACAGCCCTTGCGCTTCGGCCGCGGCCAGCGCGGTCGGGACGATGACCGCGCTGCCGTGGACAATGGAGGCCATGTGCGTGTCGTCGTATTCGAGCGAATGGATCGACATGCCGTTGAGCATCGCCGCCATCGGCGCCGGCAGGCCGCCGGAAAATCCCAACACGGTGGCCGCGCCCTGAGAGCCGCCTTCGCTTCGAAGCTGCGTCAGCAACCGCCGATGGGCAGGCACGACGGCGCCACCGAGGCCGACGCCCAGTGCATCCGCCAGGTGCATCCGGGCCAGGTGCCGGACCGCCACAGGTACCGCTTCGAGTCGCAGGTCATGGGTGAACTGCGCGAGCTGGAAGGAGAGGGAATTCGTCGATGCCGCCATGCCGCGCCCTTCAGGCACCCGCACCCGAGCGCGCTTGCGCAGCGGCGGCGCGGCCCGCAAGGTAGCCGAGGCCGATGGCGGTGAGCAGGCCGTTGCCCGACGCATAGCCTGCGGCGCCCGCGCGTCCACTGATGCCGGCCGCCGCACCGCCGCCGGCGAACAGGCCGGCGATGGCCGTGCCATCCTCGCGCAGCACACGGCCGTCGGCGTCCACCGCGAGGCCGCCCTGCGTGTGAAACAGGCCTGGCGTGACCCGGCAGATCCACAGCCGGCCGGTCAACGGCGCCATGCCGAAGCGCGTGCGGCCTTGCGAGTCGACGGCGTGGCCCTTGGCCGCCGCGTTGAAGGCATCCAGCGTCGCACCCAATGCCTGGGGGGGCAACTGAAAGCAGGCGGCAAGCTCGCTCACGCTGTCGGCCTTCTTCACGCCGCCATAGTCGACCAGCTCGCGGAACTCGTCTTCCTTGGAAGCCAGGGTCATGATGCGTTCATCGAACACGGCGTAGACGGGCGTGTCCTGCGCCAGCACATGGCGCGCATAGGCCGAGTAGCCCAGGTCTTCGTTGCCGAAGCGCTCGCCTCGCGCATTGACCAGAAAGCCGCCTTTCTCGATCGTGGTCCACGACAGTAGCGAGCCGTGCGGGTAGGCCACGGCTGCATAGCCTTGATAGGCCTGCATGTTCGCCAGCCGGGCGCCGAGCTGTCGCGCCCAGAGCACCGCCTCGCCCTCGCTGCCGAGCGCGCCGAAGTATTCGGCACCCGCGATCTCGCCGCAGTACTGCGCGACCAGCGCGCGGTTGGCCGCGAAGCCGTTGGAGGCAAGAATCACGTTGCGGGCACCGATGCGCGAAGGCTCGATGCCCGCGCCGCCCACGCCGGCGCCGACGACCGCGCCATCCGCGCCCAGGTAGAGCGTCTGCACCGGGTTGTTCACCGCGAGCGGGATCTCGCGACGGTCCACCGCGGCGACCAGGTCGTCGACGAGGTCCTGTCCGCGCCGCGACACCGGGGCATGCAGGCGTGGAATGGTGTGGCCGACGTGGCAGTAGTCGGTGATCAACGCCATGCGGGCGCCGACGTCGTCGACCAGCCATTCGCAGAGTCCGGCGGAGATGCGGGCCATGCGCTGCGTCAGTTCCGGCAAGTCGCTCTCGCCGGCGACGCGCTGCAGGTCGGCGATCATCACGTCGGCCGAATCGATGATCCCGGCCTCGCGCTGGAAACGGCTGCCGGCGCCGGGGACCGATCCGGTGCTGAGCGAGGAATTGCCGCCCGGCCGCTCCCTTTTTTCCAGGATGGCCACCTGGGCGCCCGCGTCGTGGGCGGCGATGGCCGCGGCCAATCCGCAGGCACCGGCGCCCACGACGAGCACGTCGACCTCCAGGTCCCACCGGGGCGTGTCGCCGGCCAGCTGTACAAGCGCTTGGATCATGGGTTGTTGTCTTCCATTCGGTTTCGGGTCGTGCATCAGTCCGCGCTGTCCTTCTGGGGCAGGCAGTCGTCGAGCCATTCGCGCCAGGGCCGCCGCAGCGCGGCCGTCTCCGCGGCACCGGCCGCCGCCTGGGCGACCCGGCGCATCGTGCCGGTGAAGGCCGGCGCATGCGCCGCGCTCAGTGCGGCCAGCTTGTCCCACAGTTCGGCTTCCTCGAATGGCTGGTCGGGGCCGCCGCGCGCGCTCCAGCATTCCGCGCTCAGGCTCGTGCCGTCGAAGGCGGTCACGGTGACGCGTGCCGGCCTGTCCTCGGGCCAGGCGCGCACACCCTCGAAGGGCCGCAGCCGGATCAGCTCCCGCAGGCGGGCGATGCGCTCGTCGTGCAGTGAGGCGGCGTCGAAGGAGGCGATGCCGCCATCGCCATGCACCAGCGCCGCGGCCGCGGCATGCGGCACAGAGAACTTCGCGCCGAGCGTGGTCGTCGGCCGCCGCTCATCCAGGCCGAAAGCCAGGGGATGCGCTTCGATCTCGACGCGCGCCAGAGCGGCGCCGCCGCGCAGGCCGGGGTTGTCTTGCAGCAGCGACTGGATCGCCTCGATGGTGGAATGCGCGTACTGGCAGCAGGCATTCAGCTTGTGGTAGCCGGACTCGACGGCCCACCCTTCGTCGGCGTGGGGCGCCAGCACCGAGAGGTCGGTCTCCGCGCCCAGGGCAAGGGCGTACACCTCGTGCGGACCCGATGCCGCGCCGCCGATGCCGCAGTGCGCCCATTCGAGTGCGTTCAGCCCCGCCACGGCCGCCTGCGGCGCCCAGGTGTTTCTGGCGAGCACGCCCCGCAGCGCATGGTTGTACGGACCGACCATGCCCATGGTCGCGGCGCCGGCGACGGCACTCAGCAACTCGTCGAATGGCAGCCGGCGCAGGAAGCCGACGCCCGCCGTCGCGCCCAGCGGTGCGAGCAGTGCATGCGGATGGATCTTCATGACAGGAAGGCGCCAGGCGCGCGCCACGCGCGCGGCGGTCTCGTAGCCCAGCGCCAGCGCGCGAAGCAGGTCTTGCAGCGTTGCGCCTTCGGCTTCGGCGACCGCCAGCAGGGCTGGCAGCACATAGAGGCCGGCATGGCAGACGGCCTTGCGGAAGCCCTCGTCGAGCTCGTTCCAGCCCATGGCCAGGCCGTTGCCCATGGCGGCCTGGGCGACGGAGAGTTGCGGTCTGCCGGGCACGAGCAGCGAGGACTTTCCGCCCATGCCGGCCGAGGCCCGCAAGCGCGCGTGGGCCTGCACCACCTGTGGCTCGCGCAGTGCGCTGAAGGTGGCGGCCATGTCGTCGGCCAGGACCAGCACGGTACGTTGCCGCGCCGTGGCGGGCAGGTCGGCCCACTCGACCTGGCCGGCCCAGCGAAGGTAGGTCTCGAACGCGAGAGCGGCGTCCGCGGATGCCCGGGCGGCTTGGGCGCCGCTGCTCAAAACAGTTCCCACAGACTCTCCTGTTCGAGCAGCTCCTGGCTGGCGCCGTCGAAGATGATGCGGCCGGACTTGATGACCACGGCCCGATCCACGCTCTCCAGCGTGGCCTGCACGTTCTGTTCGACGATCACCAGCGTCGTGCCGCGTGTGCGATTGATGCGCGTCACGCTCTGCAGCACATCGCGCACGATCACGGGCGCAAGGCCGATCGTCGGTTCGTCCAGCAGCAGGATGGACGGGCGCGTCATCAGCGCCATGCCGAGCGCCAGCATCTGCTGCTGGCCGCCGCTGAGCGAACTGGCGATCTGGGCGCTGCGCTCGCGCAGGAGCGGGAAGACCTCGTGCACTTCGGCGAGCGCCGCCTGCGCATGGCGCAGGCCGGCGATCTCCAGGTTCTCGGCGACCGTGAGCTCGCGGAACACGTTGTGTCCCTGCGGCACGAAGCCCATGCCGAAGCCGACGTTGCGGTGCACCTCGCCCTGCTCGATGGCGTGGTCGCGGTAGCGGACCTTGCCGGAGCATTCCTCTAGATCTCCGACGCAGGCGCGCAGCAACGTGGTCTTGCCGGCGCCGTTGTGGCCGAAGATGCCCACGCGCTCGCCGTCGGCGATCGTCAATGAGAAGTCGTGCAGCACGTGCAGCTTCCCGTAGTGGGCGTTGATGGCTTGTAGTTGAAGCATGGTCGTATGTCTTGGCGGGGCAGGGCGACGCGGCTACTTGCCGAAATAGAGCTCGGCCAAGGCCTTGCTCTCCAGGAGGGTCGCGACGTCGCCTCGTTCCAGGATCCGGCCCTGCACCATGAACACGGCGCTGCTGCAGAGATCGCGGATGAAGGAGACGTTGTGCTCCACCACGCAAACCGCCCGGCCGCGCTGCGCCTCTTCGCGCACGATGCTGCGCATGGTCTCGTAGGCGCTGCCCTCGACGCCGCCCATCGGCTCGTCGAGCAGCAGGCAGGGCCCGTCGCTCATCAGTGCGCGCGCCAGGCCGACCAGTTTCTGCTGGCCGAAAGTGATGTCTTCCACGCTGGTACCGGCGAGCGCTTCCATGCCCATGCGGTGCAACACGCTCATGGCGTGTTCGCGCGTCACGCGCTCGGCCTCGCGCACCGACTTCCCCGCGAACACCAGGCGCAGAAGGAACTCGCCGGGATAGCGGGACGGGCCGACCATCATGTTCTCGAGCACCGACATGGAGCTGAAGAGCCTCATGTGCTGCCACGTGCGCGCCACGCCGATGCGGGCACGGCGATAGAGCGGCAGCGACTGCAGCACGCGGCCTTCGAGCGCGATCTCGCCGTCGTCGGGCATGACCACGCCCGAGATCAGGTTGAACAGTGTGGTCTTGCCGGCGCCGTTGGGGCCGATCAATCCCATCACTTCACCGGCATGCAGGTCGAGGTCGATGTGGTCCGCAACCACCACGCCGCCGAATTTCTTGCAGACGTTCGTCAGGGACAGCACGGTCTTCGTCATGACGGGCATCCCTTCAGCGCGCGCGGGCCGGCGCAACCAGTCCCTGGGGCCGCAGGAAGAGGAAGACGATCACCAGCAGCGTGAAGATCACGCCTTGCAGCGGGCCCATGATCTCGGAGGGCAGGCTCAGGAAGGTGATGGCTTCGGGCAGCACGATCAGCAGCACCGCGCCCACGATCGGGCCGTAGACGGAGCCCATGCCGCCCACGACCACCATCGTCAGGATCATGGCCGACTGCAGGATCTGGAACTGGTCCGGCGTCAGGTACTGGTAGTAGTAGGCATAGATGCCGCCGGCCACGCCGGCCATGCCCGAGCCCAGCGCGAAGATCGTCATCTTGATGTTCATCGCGTTGCGGCCCAATGCCGAGAAGGCGAGTTCGTCGTCTCGCATGGCCTGGATCGCGCGCCCATAGGGGCCGCGCACGAGCCACCGCACCAGCAGCACGCTGGCCAGCGCCAGTCCCAGCGACACTGCGGCGAACACGGCGCTGCGGTGCTCCTGCACGATGTTCGGAATGCCGCTCAGCCCGCTGGCGCCGCCGAGGAAGTCGAGGTTCTTGATGATCTCGATCAATCCGAGCTGGAAGCCGATGCTGGTGATCAGCAGGTAGTCTCCGGAGATGCGCAGCGAGGGCAGCGACAGCATGAAGGACGCCAGCAGCGCCACCGCGCCGCCGGCGGCGACCGCCAGCACGGGATTGAGCTCGAACTGGACGCTGAGCACGCCCACCGTGTAGGCGCCCAGAGCGAAGAAGATCGGATGCGCGATGCTGATCAGTCCCCCGAAGCCGATGATCAGGTTGAAACTGGTGCTGAGGATGACGTAGAGGCCGATGAGCACCAGCAGCGAGATGATGTATTCCATGGGATTGCGAGGTGTGCGGTTCGGGCGATTCAGGCGCTGGCGGCGGGCAGTGCGGCGAGTGCGCGCCTGGGTCGGCGCGGTAGGCGCAGCTTGACGCCGTTGGGAAAGAGAAGGATCGTGATGAACAGCAGTGCGTAGAGGATCAGCCCCTGCCACGCGGACGGAATGATCAGGATGCTGAAGGCCCGCAGCAGGGCGAGGAACAGTGCCGCCCAGGCCGCTCCGAACACATTGCCCATGCCGCCGAGCAGCGCGGCGATCACGGCGAACAGCATCATCTCCAGCGGCGTGTTCGGGACCATCGAGGCGCGGGTGCCGAAGAGGTACATCGCGGCGCACACCAGCACCGATGCGGCGACGAAGGTGAGCGCGTAGATCGGCCGCACATTGATGCCGTAGAGCCGGGAGAGATGCGCGTTGTCGGCGACCGCGACCATGAACTTGCCGTAGCGGGTCATCTTCAGCAGCACATAGAGCGCGGCCATCATCGTGGCCGCAGTGCCCAGCGCCGTGATGTCCCAGCGGCTCACCACGATGCCGCCGACCGTGGTCGACCCGGACATCAGCGTGGCGGCAAGGGACACCGGCTCGGTGCCGAACACCATGGCCAGCAAGTACTGCACGAACTCGGAGACGACCAGCGTGAAGATGAAGTAGGTCAGCGAAGGCGAATGACGCCGCCGGAAGGTCTGCAGGCCGTACACCTCCATGGCGAGCGCGGCGGCGATCGTCGCGGCAAGTCCGGCGGCGATGCCTGCCGGCACCGGCCAGCCGAGGCGCGCGATCACCAGGTACATGGTGTAGTACGCGATGCCCATCATGCCGGCCTGCGCGAAGTTCCACACCTTGACCACTTTCAGGATCAGGGAGAACGCCGCGGCCAGCAGCACGCCGTAGGTCGCGGTGGCGAGGCCGGTCCAGAGGATCTGGAGCAGTGTCTGGATGTCGACCATGGAATGAAGCGTCCTTGCCTGGTGATCGCCGGCTGTTACTTGAGGGTGGCCACAGGCGTGAACTGCCCGCCCTTCACCTCATAGAGGTACACCGGCTTGTTCACGCGATGGTCCTTGGTGATCTCCAGGAGGCCCGTCATCGGCAGATCGAACTTGCCCAGATCGACCAGGGCCTTCTTCATGTTCTCGCCGGTCAGCGGCTGCTGGGTCTTTAGCAGGTGCGCGTAGAGCTGGCCGACCAGGAAGGGGGCGTCGTACAGGTACTGCGTGTAAGGCAGGCCGTTGGGTATGCGCTTCTCGGTCTTCTTCCACCGCTCGACGAAGGCGGCGATGTTCGGGTTCTGTTCCGCGGACGGTGCCAGGGCGGAGACGAGCATCCCTTCGGCCGCCGCACCCAGTTGTTCCACCACCTTGGGGTTGTAGCCCGCGGAGTAAGTGGAGATGGGCTGCTTCAGGCCCAGCTGGCGCAGCTGCGCGACCACCTGCGGCAAGTCGGACACCAGGCCCTGGATGTGAATGATGTCCGGGTTGGCCGAGCGCAGCTTGAGCAGGGCTCCGGTGTAGTCCGTGGCCTGGGCATCGTAGGCCTCGTAGGCCACGACCTTACCGCCGGCTTGCTCGAAGGCGTCGCGGTAGATGCGCGCGCCTTCCACGCCGCTGTCGTTGTGGATGTAGAGCACGGCGGCCGTCTGCTTCTTGAGCGTCTCGCGGGCATAGCGCGCCTGAGCCCGCACGTCGACGTCAGCCAGCGGATAGGTGGTGTAGACGTAGTCGCCCAGCTTGGCGATTTCGGGCGAGTTCGCGCCCACGCTCAACTCGAGCACCTGGCTGCGGTTGGCAATCGGGGCCACGGACTTCACGACCGCACTCCACGCGGTCACGAACACCGGGACCTTGTCGACGTTGATGAGTCGGTTTACGGCGTTGATGCCCAGGCGCGGATCGGCCTGGGTATCGAGCAGCACCATTTCCAGCGGGTGGCCGTCGATGCCGCCCTTGGCATTGATGTCCTCGACGGCCCACTGGGCGGCCTTGGCCTGATCGGCGCCGAAGAGCGCCTGCGAACCGGTCAGCGGCATGGCCAGGCCGAACTTCAGGGGGGTCTTCGCGGGGGCTGTCTGGGCCTGAGCCCCCAGCGCGCAAGCCAGCAGGAGGGTGGACAGAACAAGACGACGACGCACGTGTTTCATGAGGAAAGTCCTTCGGTTCAGAAAAAGTTCGGGCCTGCGGCCGTGTTGTTACGACAGACGATATTAGATATCGCATAAAATATCAATCTGATTTTCGTAACGCTAGTCGAAATCTGATATCTCTGTTGGTGCACAGGCGCCCCATGGAGGTGCCATACCGAAGGACGAGGGATGACGCAGAATTCGCGCTCGATGCAAACCAATACCGCTCCCGACACCGTGCCTGCGCCGGGCGACAAGAAGCTCAATTCGGTCGAGGCCGTCAAGGTGGCGGTCCGCATCCTTGACGAGCTGGCCCTGGGCCAGCGCGCCATGGGCGTGACCGAACTGGCCGACGCCCTGGGCGAGACGAAGCCGCGCGTGCACCGGCATCTGTCCACGCTGCGCGAGATGGGGCTGATCGAGCAGGACCAGGCCACCGAGCGCTATCGGCTCGGCTGGCGCGTGTTCCAGTTGGGCGAGGCCGCCGGCACGCAGTTCGACCTGCGCAGCCGGGCGGAGCCCTACCTGCTGCAGGTGCGCGATGAACTCAAGGAGACAGCCGTGCTGGCGGTGCCCATCAACGGGCGGCCCATGGTCATCGCCAACATGGACAACATCTATGCACGCATCTGCATCAGCGTGAAGCCGGGCAATCGGCCGCTGCCGCACTGCTCGGCGCTGGGTCGGTTGACACTTGCCTTCTCTCCGCCGGCCCTGCAGGAAGAATTGCTGGCCGGCCCGCTGGCGCCCGAGACGCCGGAGTCGATGATCGACCCCGCGGTCATCCGCCAGCGCCTGCGCCTGATCCAGGCCCAGTTCTACGAAGTCTGCGACAACGAGGTGATGCTCGGGGTGAACACCATCGCCGTGCCGATCTTTCGCAATGGCGACGTGCTGGCCGGGGCGCTGTCGATCGTGGGATCGATACAGAACATTCCCAATCCTCCGCGACGCCGTCAAGTCGAGGTGCTACAGGCATGCGCCGCGGAGCTCTCGGCGCAGCTCAGCAGCGATGCCTATGAGCGCTGGCAGCTCGGACGCCAGGCGCATGCGTTGCTGAACGCGCTTGAATGAACGATGGCGGCAGCGCCCGCGCCCCGGTCCTCAGCCCTTGGCGAAGGCCAGCAGGTCGGCGTTGACTTCGTCCTTGCGCGTCGTGCACAGTCCGTGCGGCGCACCCTTGTAGACCTTCAGGGTCGCGCCCTTCACGAGCTTGGCGGAAAGCAGGGCCGAATCGGCGATTGGCACGATTTGGTCGTCATCGCCATGCAGGATCAGCGTCGGCACGTCGAACTTCTTCAGGTCCTCGGTCAGGTCGGTCTCGGAGAACGCCTTGACGCAGAAATACGAGGCCGGCATGCCGGCCGCCATGCCCTGCAGCCAGAAGGACTCGCGCACGCCTTCGGACACCTTGGCGCCCGGCCGGTTGTAGCCGTAGAAGGGCATGCTCAGGTCCTTCCAGAACTGCGAGCGGTCGGCCAGCACGTTGGCGCGGATCTGGTCGAAGGCCTCGAGCGGCGTGCCCCCGGGATTGGCGGCGGTCTTGAGCATCAGCGGCGGCACGGCCCCGATCAGCACCGCCTTGGCAACACGCCCGGTGCCATGGCGCCCGATGTAGCGCGCAACCTCGCCGCCCCCGGTCGAGTGGCCGACGTGGATCGCGTCCTTCAGGTCGAGCTGCTTCACCAGCGCCGCCAGGTCGTCGGCATAGGTGTCCATGTCGTTGCCTCGCCAGGGTTGGCTCGAGCGGCCGTGGCCCCGGCGGTCATGGGCGATGCAGCGGAAGCCATGCGAGGCCAGGAAGAACATCTGGTCTTCGAAGGCGTCGGAGGACAGGGGCCAGCCGTGACTGAAGACGATCGGCTGGCCGCTGCCCCAGTCCTTGTAGTAGATCCCGGTGCCGTCGGAGGTCGTGATGCTGCTCATGGCGTTTCCTTTGCGTGAGTGGAGCCTCTACTGTCGGGTGCGCGCATTGCGTGGGCATTGCAGCCGGCCGCGGACTGTTTCACCTGCAATCGAGCGTCCGGGCGAGGCTTTCGGCCAGCGCCCGCCCGCATGGCGCGCGTCGTCAGAATATCGCACTGCGCCGCTCAAAGGGCGGCGTGGCGGAGCATGCCGACGGTCAGCCTCGGCGACAGCGCCTCCGGGCTGACCCGCAGCTCGATCAAGGCCGGCCTGCCGGCCTCGCGGGCGCGCGCCAGCGCCGCGGCGAAGTCGGCCGTGCGCGTCACCGTCTCACCGTGCGCGCCGTAGGCGCGTGCCAGCGCGGCGAAATCGGGATTGTCCAGTGCCGTGCCCCACACGTTGCCCGGGTAGTGCCGCTCCTGGTGCATGCGGATGCTGCCGTACATGCCGTTGTTGACGACGATGACGATCACATGGAGGCCGTACTGCACGGCGGTCGCGAGCTCCTGCCCGTTCATCAGGAAGCAGCCGTCGCCCGCGAAGCAGAGCGCGACGCGCTCCGGGTGCACCAGCTTGGCGGCGATCGCGGCGGGCAGGCCGTAGCCCATGGTGCCGCTGGTGGGCGCGAGCTGCGTGCGCATCCCGCGATAGCGCCAGAAGCGCTGCACCCACAGCGTGTAGTTGCCCGCGCCGTTGCTGACGATGGTGTCGGCCGGCAGCGTCTCGCGCAGGTGCACCATGACCTGGCCCAGGTCGAGTTCGCCGGGCATGGCGGCGGGCGGGCGGATGTGGTCGAGCTGGTCGCCGCGCGCCGCGCGCGTCCAGTCGCTCCAGCGCGCGGGGCCGGCGGGCTTCAATGCCCGGGCCGCGCGCGCGAAGGCGGGCATCGACGCGTTCACCGGCACGTCGGCCTGGTAGACATGTCCGAGCTCCTGCGGATCGGCGTGCACGTGCACGAGCCGCTGCTTCGGGCGCGGCACGTCGAGCAGCGCGTAGCCTTGCGTCGTGGTCTCGCCGAGCCGCGCGCCGATGGCGATGAGCAGGTCCGCATCGCGCACCCGCTGCGCGATGCGCGGGTCCATGCCCAGGCCGGCCTCGCCGATGTAGCGCTCGTCGTGGTTGTCGATCAGGTCCTGCCGGCGGAAGGC
The DNA here is from genome assembly GCF_056398605.1 of Variovorax sp. 01T432. NCBI lineage: Bacteria > Pseudomonadati > Pseudomonadota > Betaproteobacteria > Burkholderiales > Comamonadaceae > Variovorax > Variovorax sp. 01T432. The sequence continues at coordinate 270,258 of NZ_JBFTPS010000005.1, read as the reverse complement.
GCAGGCCACGGGCAGGTCGAAGCTCGCGGCGAAGGCGGTGATGTCGGCGCTGGCCTCGCGCGTCCAGCCGCCGCCGCCCAGCACCACCAGCGGCCGTTCGGCACGCCGCAGCTCGGCGGCCAATCCCTCCATGGCTTCCTGCGTCGGCGCCGAGGCGCTGCGGCGGTAGCGTGGCGCGTCGGCCACCGGCACGCGCTCGGCCAGCATGTCCTCGGGCAGCGCCAACACCACCGGACCGGGTCGGCCCGAGGTCGCGACGTGGAAGGCGCGGCTGACGAATTCGGGCAGCCGGCGCGCATCGTCGACCTGGTCGACCCACTTCGCGATGTGGCCGAACATGTGGCGGTAGTCGATCTCCTGCCAGGCCTCGCGACCCATCGCCTCGCGCCCGACCTGGCCGATGAAGACGATCAGCGGCGTCGAGTCTTGTCGCGCGGTGTGGATGGCGATGCTCGCGTTGGTCGAGCCCGGCCCGCGCGTGACGAAGCAGATGCCCGGCTCGCCAGTCAGCTTGCCGTGCGCCTCGGCCATGTGTGCCGCGCCGCCTTCCTGGCGGCAGACGATGAGTCGGATCGCCTCGCGCGCGTGGTACAGCGCATCGATCACGGCAAGGAAGCTTTCGCCGGGCACGCAGTAGGCGGTGTCGGTGCCGTGGATGCGCAGTGCGTCGACCAGGATCTGGCCGCCGCTGCGTGCGGGGAGGGTATGGGTTGTCATGGCGAATCTGCGGGAAGAAAGGAAGGAACGGAAGCGGAAGCGCGCGGCGCCCTAGAGCGGCAGCCGGTCGTCGCGCACCAGCCAGTCGGGGCCGAGCTGCCGCACGTCGGGGCAGCCGAGCAGTGCCAGGTCGCCGTCGATCTCGCGCCGCAGCAGGGCCAGCGTGTGTGCCGCGCCGGCCTCGCCGCCCGCCGCGAGGCCGTACATCGCCGGACGTCCGACGAAGACGCCGTGGGCGCCCAGGGCCAGCGCCTTGAGCACGTCGGTCCCGCGTCGCACGCCGCCGTCGAGCAGCACCGTGAGGCCCGGCGCCGCGGCGACGATGGAAGGCAGCACGTCCAGCGGCGCGACCGCGCCGTCGAGCTGCCGGCCGCCGTGGTTCGACACGAAGATGCCGTCGGCGCCGATGCGCTGCGCTGCGCGCGCATCCTCGGGCCGCAGGATGCCCTTGACCAGCAGCCGGCCCGGCCAGCGTTCGCGGATGCGCGCGACCTCGTCCCAGGTCATGGCCGCGCGCCCGGCGCGATGATCGCCCGGGGCCGCGGTGATGATGCGGCCGCCACGCGTCGCGCTGAAGTTCTCGAAGCGCGGCACGCCCTGCTTCCACAGCGTGCGCGCGAAGGTCTCGACCATCCAGCGCGGGCGCATCAGCCCGCCGGCCATCAGGCGCGGCGTGAAGCGCAGCGGGATGCTGAAGCCGTTGCGCAGCTCGTTCTCGCGCACCGAGGCGATCTGCACGTCGACCGTGATCACCAGCATGCCCACGCCCGCGGCCTTCAGCCGATCGAGCAGCGGGTCGATCACCGCCTGCCGCGCCGGCAGGTAGGCCTGGTACCAGGTGCCGGGTGCCTCGCGCATGACGCGCTCCAGCGCAATGGTCGACGCGGCGCTCAGCACCGAGGGCACCTCGGCCCGCGCCGCGGCGCGCGCCAGTGCCACGTCGCCGTCGAAGCAGCACAGGCCCGACACGCCCATCGGCGCGATGCCCACGGGTGAGGCATAGGTCCTGCCGAAGAGCGTGATGGACTGCGAGCGCTCCGACACGTCGACCAGCGGACGCGTCAGGAAGCGCCAGCGCCGGAAAGCGGCCCGATTGGCGTCGAGCGACGTCTGGTCTTCCGATCCGCCGCTGACATAGCCGTGGATGCTGGCTGGCAGACGGCGTCGCGCGAGCTCGGCAAGATCGGCGATGGAAAGGGCGCGCTCGGCCCGCATCGGCCGCTCAGCTGCCCTTGAACGAAGGATTGCGCTTGCCGTGGAAGGCCTCGACGCCTTCGCGGAAGTCGTCGGAGCTGCGCAGTCGGCTGTAGCAATGGCCTTCGAGTTCGATGGCCACCGCGAGGGTGGAGTCCTCGGTGTCGTTCAGCAGCTTCTTGGCGGTGCGCTGCGCCAGCGGCGAGAAGGCGCGCAGCTCGTCGACCAGGCGGTCGGTCGCGGCTTCGAGTTCGCCGTCCGCCACGCATTCGGTGGCCACGCCCCATTCGAAGGCCTGCTTGCCGGGAATGCGGCGCGAGCGCATCACGATGTCCTTGGTGCGCGTGATGCCGACCATCTTCTGCAGCCGCGCCGATCCGCCGGAGCCGGGGATCTGCCCGAGCTTCTGTTCCGGCAGGGCATAGCGTGTGGTCTCGGTGACGATGCGGAAGTCGCAGGCCAGCGAGATCTCGAAGCCGACGCCGAAGCAGTAGCCGCGGTTGGCCGCGATCACCGGCTTGCTGCAGCGTGCCGGCGCGGCGATGTTCCAGGCCAGCTTCGACACGTGCTCCGGCGACGCCTCCAGGAAGCCCTTGATGTCGCCGCCGCTGGAGAAGTGCTCGCCCTCGGCGCGCAGCACGATCACGCGCACGGCCGGGTTCTCGTCGAGCGACTCGAACACCAGGCGCAGCTGGTCGCGCTGCGGCATCGAGATGATGTTGAAGGGCGGGCGCCGCAGCACGATGTCGGCGCGTTCGCGGGCCGGGTCGATCTCGACGCGGAAGCCGTCGAGATTCTCGAGCAGGGTCTGGGCGGGGTGGGCGAGTGGGGTCATGGTGTCCTCGGGGTGCGAAAGATGATTGGGGGGTCAGGCGCTGAAGCTCGGGCGCTGCAGCCCTTCCCAGCGGGAAACGAGGTCGTGGTGCTCGATGTCGAAGAGATCGAGCACGCGGCCGACGGTGTGGTCGACCATCGCCTCGATCGAGTTCGGGCGCGCATAGAACGCGGGCACGGGCGGGAACACGATGCCGCCCATTTCGGTGACGGCGGTCATGTTGCGCAGATGGGCCAGGTTGAAGGGCGTCTCGCGCGCCATCAGGACGAGGCGGCGGCGCTCCTTCAGGATCACGTCGGCGGCGCGGCTGACCAGGTTGTCGGCCAGGCCGTGCGCGACGCTGGCCAGTGTCTTCATCGAGCAGGGCGCGATCACCATGCCCGCCGTGCGGAAGGAGCCGCTGGAGACGGCCGCGCCGATGTCCTTCACGTTGTGCACCACGTCGGCCAGGGCTTCGATGTCGGTGCGCTTCATGTCGATTTCCTGCGAGGCGGTGAGCGCGCCCGACGAGGACATCACCAGGTGCGTCTCCCAGTCGGGCATGGCGCGCAGCAGCTGCAGCAGGCGCACGCCGTAGATCGTGCCGCTCGCGCCGGTGATGGCGACGATGAGCCGCTTCCTCTGGCTCATCGCGCCGCTCCGGGGAGGAAGTCGATGCGAGCCCGGGTGTCGATCTCCGTCGCGAGATCGACCTCGCCCTCGCCCGGCACGCGCACCTTGGTGAACACATGCTCGTGGTAGACCACGGGCCTGGTCGCGTCCAGGCCCATCTTGGCGCTGAGGCCCTGCAGATGGGCGGGCGGGGCGCCGTCGCTGAAGTCCTGGCCGACGGTGGTGGACGGATCCAGCACCGAGCCCTGCGCGCCCGCGATCACGACCAGGTCGCGGTCGGCCTGGAAGCGCGTGGCCACGGCCCATTCGACCTGCAGCGGATCGTGCACCTCCACGTCGTCGTCGACCACGATCACCTGCTTGATGTCGTAGTGGGCGCCGAAGGCCGCGCAGATCACGTTCTTGGGCTGGCCCTCGTGTGTCTTCCGGATCTTGACGTGGAGGTGGTAGCGGCCGACGCCGCCGATGGCCAGGTGCACGTCCAGGACGTTGGGGAAGCTGCGCTGCAGGTGCGCCAGCAGCGTCGCCTCGCGCGGGATCGAGCCGAGCAGCAGGTGCTCCATCTCCGCCGGCACGATGGTGTGATAGATCGGGTCGCGCCGGTGCGTGATGGCGCCGACCTCGATGACTTCGCGATGCTCGCGCGCGCTGTAGTACTTGGGGAATTCGCCGAAGGGTCCCTCGGCCTCGCGCACGCCGGGCAGGATGCGGCCCTCGATCACGATCTCGCTGTCGGCCGGCACGCGCACCTCGCTGCCCAGGCACTTGACCACCTTCAAGGGCGCGCCGTGCAGGGCGCCCGCGATCTCCAGCTCGTCGCAGTCGATCGGCGCGATGGCCTGCGAGGCCAGCAGCGTGAGCGGATCGACGCCGATGACCACCGCCACGTCCAGCGCCTCGTTGCGCGCCTCGGCCTCCTTGTAGAAGGCCCAGAGGTGGCGCGGCAGCATGAGGATCGCCATGCGCTCCTTCGAGTGCACCTGGATGCGGTTGATCGAAACGTTCTGCACGCCGGTCTTCGGATTGCGCGCGATGACCAGGCCGGCCGTGATGTAGGGCCCGTTGTCGTGTTCGCTGTGCGTCGGCACCGGCAGCACCTCGCGCACATCGCGTTCGCGGTGCACCACCTGCTGGCAGGCCGCCTCGGCGCGCGGCACCTCGCGCCAGGCCAGGGGATGTTCGGCGGCTTCGCGAAAGCGCTGCAGCAGGCCGGATTCCGGCACGCCCATCGCCTCGGCGATCCAGGCGCGGCGCGACATGAAGCCCGACACCACCGGCACCTCGTGCCCGCCCGGCTTCGGGAAGTAGGCGGCCTGTTTGCCGTCGAGCCGCTTGGCGATGGCCGCCAGCCGATGCGCCAGCGGCGTGCCCTCGCGGATGACGGCCATGCGGCCGGTGTCGCTCAGGTGCGCGAGCCAGCTCCGCAGATCGGTAAAGGGAGTCGCCGCAGCGTCAGTCGATTTCATGAAAGCTCCGTGTCAACAATGTCACCGCAGATCCGGCTGCGCCGGTCCGCCGGTGTTGCCTCTGAAAGGGGGTAGGCGCCACGCGAAGTGGGCAAGCCTGGGAGGTCAGCCGCATATTTCAGGAACACCGCGGATCCGGCTGCGCCGGTCCGCCGGTGTTGCCCCCTGAAAGGGGGTGGGCGGCCACACGAAGTGGGCAAGCCTGGGGGGCAGCCAGGTACTCTCCGGCGACCAGCTTGCGGCGCAGGATTTTGCCGACCGGCGATCTCGGGATCTCCGCGACGAAGACGTACTCGCGCGGCCGCTTGAAATTGGGCAGGTCGGAACTGCGGCAGTGGGCGTCCAGCGTCTGCGCGTCGAGCCCGGCCTCGTCGCCGCTGCGCGTGACGAAGGCCACCACGCGCTGGCCCCAGCGCTCGTCCGCGAGGCCGGCCACCGCGACTTCGCCCACGCCGGGGCACAGCGAGATCACCGACTCGATGTCGGCCGGCGAGATGTTCTCGCCGCCGCTGATGATCATGTCGTCGACGCGGCCGGTGACGTAGAGGTCGCCGTCGTCGTCGAAGTAGCCGATGTCGCCGGTGTGGTACCAGCCGTGGCGCAACGCCTTGGCGTCGGCGTCGGGGCGGTTCCAGTAGCCCTCGAAGGCCTCGTCGCCGCGCAGGTCCGCGATGATCTCGCCTTCCTCGTCGGGGCCGACCCGGTCGTCCGCGCTCGTTGCATCGAGCCGCACGACGCGCAGGCGCGTGTTGAGGCCGGCACGGCCGGCGCTGCCGGGCTTTCGTGTGGCGTCCTGGTCGATCGAGACGGTGTAGACCTCCGACGAACCGTAGTGATTGACGAAGAGCTCGGGCCGGAAGGCGCGCGTCAGGCGCCGCAGCAGCGCGTCATGCATCGGTGCGCCGGCAAAGCCCAGCTTGGTCACCGAGGCGATGTCCTCGCCCGGGCCTTCGCCGCCGCCCGCGCGCTGCCGCTGCGCGAGCATGTCGTGGTAGAGCGTGGGCACCAGGTAGAGGCAGGTGATGCGCTCGCGCGCGATCAGCGCCAGCGCGCCCTGGGTGTCGAAGCGCGGCATGCAGACGAAGGTGCCGTCGACCAGCGCCATCGCCAGCAGCGAGCGCACGCCCATGGTGTGATAGAGCGGCATCACGCCCAGCGTGCGTTCGCCGCGCCGGTACAGGTTCTGCGCGACGTGGGCCAGCGCGGCGGCGCGCTCGTGGCTGTGGCGGCGCGGCACGCCCTTGGGCTTGCCGGTGGTGCCCGAGGTGTAGAGCATCAGCGACACGTCGCCGGCCTCGGCGCTGCTCTCCAGCGGCGCGGCTTCGCCCTCCAGCAGCGCGCTCCAGGTCATCGTCGCATCGCCGCCTTCGAGCGGGCCGATGCCGATGCGCGGCACGGCGCGCGCGCCGCCGCTGTACTGCGTGGCGGCCTCGCTCGCCGCCTCGAAGAACAGCGCCTTCGCGCCCGCATCCGCCAGGCAGTAGTCGATCTCCTCCGGCTTGGCGCGCCAGTTGAGCGGCACGATGACCACGCCGGCGAACTGGCAGGCCCAGTGCAGCGTGGCCGCCTCGTGGCGGTTCTGCAGCACCGACAGCAGGCGGTCGCCGCGCGCGAGGCCCAGCTTCGCCAGGCCGGCGGCGGCGCGCGCCACCTGCTCGCGCCATTGCGCATAGCTCAGGCGGACGTCGTCGTCCACCAGCGCGAGCGCGTTCGGGCTGCGCTCCACGCTTTGAAGGAATGTGGTTGCGAGATCGAGCATGTCAGCTTTCCGTGGGAAGGGGTGGGTTGCGGCGCAGGGCGGCCGTCTCCAGCACGGCCTGCACGATGGGCGTGTAGCCGGTGCAGCGGCAGAGGTGGCCGGAGAGCATCTCCCGCACCTCGGCCTCGCTCGGGTCGGGTCGGCGGCGCAGGTAGTCGTCGCAGGACATCAGGATGCCGGCGGTGCAGAAGCCGCACTGCAGCGCGTGATGCCGCCTGAAGGCCTCCTGGAGGTCCGACATCGGGCCGTCGGCGTCGCACAGGCCCTCGACCGTGGCGACGTCGCGGCCCTCGGCCTGCACCGCGAGCGTCATGCACGAACGGCCGGCGATGCCGTCGATCTGCACCGTGCAGGCGCCGCACACCCCATGCTCGCAGCCCACGTGCGTGCCGGTGGCGCCCAGGCCTTCGCGCAGGAAGTCCGACAGCAGCATGCGCGGCGTGCATGGCGCGCTGCGCGCGCTGCCGTTGAGTTGCAGCCGCACGGTGTGCAGGCTGTCGCGGCCGATCTGTTTCATGCGGGGTTCTCCATGACCTGGGCGAGCACGCGCGCGCCGAGCCGGCGCACCAGGTGGCGGCGGAAGGTGGCGCTGGCGTGCGCGTCGTCCTGCGCTTCCAGCTCCCAGGCGAAATCGTTGAGGGCGCTCTCGAGCTCGGCGCCGCGCAGTCCGGCCGGCCATTGCGCAAGGCGCGGTCGGTCGGCCACGCCGCCCACCGCGAGGCGCAGGCCGCGCGCGTCGGCCACCGCGGCGACCGAGACGATGGCGAAGTCGCCGTGCCGCGCCGAGAACTCGGTGAAGGCGCTGCGCTGGCCGTTGGTGGCGAGCGGGAAGCGCACTTCGGTCAGCAGTTCGTCCGGCGCGCGCGCCGTCATCAGCATGCCCTGGAAGAAGTCGGCGGCCGCCAGCGTGCGGCGCTTCGACGCGCTGCGCAGCACCACCTCGCCGCCGAGCGCCAGCAGCACCAGCGGAATCTCGGCGCTCGGATCGGCATGCGCGACCGAACCGCACACCGTGCCCCGGTTGCGGACCTGGAAGTGCGAGATGAAAGGGAAGGCCTGCGCCAGCAGCGGCACCTCCTGCGCGAGGGTCCGGCGCCACTCGACGCTGCCCTGCGTGGCCGCGGCGCCGACGGCCAGCATGCCGCCCTCGGCGCGCACGTAGTCGAGCTCGGCGGTGCGCGAGATGTCGATGAGCGCGCTGGGCTGGGCAAGGCGCATGTTGAGCACGGCCATCAGCGATTGCCCGCCGGCCAGGATGCGCGCGTCGGCGCCCAGGGCGCGAAGGTGCTGCACGGCCTCGTCGGCGGTGTCGGCGCGCAGGTAGTCGAAGGCGGCGGGCTTCATCGCGCGCCTCCCCATGCGCGCAGCAGTCGACGCCACCATGAAGTCCGCGCCACTGCGTCGCCCTGGCCGCCGGCCTGCCGGCCCAGCTGCTCGAACAGCTGCTTGAGCACGATCCTGGCCGCGCCTTCGAGCATGCGGCCACCGACCGCGGCGACCTTGCCCGAGACTTCGGCCTCGTAGTCGTAGCGCAGCAGCGTGCCGCCGTCCTTCGGCGTCAGGGACACCAGGCCGCTGCCCTTGGCGGCGCCCACGCTCGACAGGCCCGCGCCGGCGAGACGCAGGCGGTGCGGCGCCTCGATCTCGCTGAGCGCAAGCTCGGCCGCGTAGCGTGCCTTGATCATGCCCACGCCCACCGTCACGTCGGCGCGGTAGCGGTTCGGGCCGATCGCCTCCAGTGCGTGGCAGCCGGGGATGACGCGGGCCAGCGCCGCGGGGTCGAGCAGCACCGCGAACACCGCCTCGGGCGGGGCGGGCAGCAGGATCTCGCCCCGGGCCGACAGCGCCTTGCCCTTGGCGTTCTTTCCGGCGGCCGCGGCCGTTGCCGGCATCGCCGCGGCGGCGCTGGCGCGCGAGGGCGGCGGGTCTTGCATGCCGATCAGACTCATCACGCGCGAAGGCGTGAGCGGCAGCACGATGTCGGCGCGTCCCAGCGCGTCGGCCACCGCGTTGGCGATGCACGGCGGCGTGCTCATGTTGTTGCCTTCGCCCAGGCCCTTGGCGCCCAGCGGCGTAAAGGGGCTGGGCGTTTCCATGTGCAGGATGAGCGGGTCGGGCACCTCGCAGGTGGTCGGCACCAGGTAGTCGGCGAAGGTGCCCGACTGGAAGCTGCCGTCGGCGCCGTAGCGGAACTCCTCCATCAGCGCCGCGCCCAGGCCTTGGGCGAAGGCGCCGCGGATCTGGCCGTCGGCCAGCGCGGGGTTGAGGAGCGTGCCGGCGTCGTGCGTGGTGACGTAGCGATCGATGCGCACGCGGCCCGTGTCGCGGTCGACTTCCACCGCGCAGATGTCGAAGGCGAAGCCGTAGGCGGCCGAGGTGTTGACGCGGTCTTCCTCGTCGGGTGCGCTCAGCTGCGGCGGCGACCAGAATGCGGTCTCGCGCAGGCCGGGCTCCACGCCCGGCGGCAGCATCGCGGGGGCCCAGTGCGGGTTGGCCGCGAAGCGGGAGAAGACCAGGCCGCGTTCCGGCGCGCTCTTCGGGAACACCTTGCCGCCGGCGAACACCACCTCGCCCGGCTCGCAGTCGAAGGTCGCCGCGGCGATGCGCGCCAGCTTGTCGCGCAGGCGGGTGGCGGCCAGGTGCAGCGTGCCGGCCACGGCGCCGGCGAAGCGGCTCGAGTAGTTGCCGGCCGCGACCGACCAGGCGTCCTTCTGGGTGTCGAACTCGACGTTGACCGAGACCTCCGACGGGTCGACCCCGAAGACGTCGGCCACGACCTGCGCCGACACCGTGCGGTGGCCCTGGCCGGCGGGCGAAGAGGCGATCACCACGCCGAGGCCGCCCAGCGGGTCGATGCCCACGGTGGCGGCGGCGATGGCGCCGTTCTTGGGGCCGGCCTTGGCGCGCTGCTCGCGCGGCATGACGGTGGTGATGTAGCCCATGTTCGACACCGAGGGCTCGACAATCGCCGCGAAGCCGATGCCGTAGAGCCGGCCTTCGGCGCGCGCCGCCGCCTGGCGCCGGCGCAGTTCGGCCAGACCGCCGTCGCGCACCGCCATGGCGAGCGCGGCCTGGTAGTCGCCGGAATCGATCAGCGCCCCTGCGGCGGCGCGGTACGGGAAGGCGTCGCGCGGGATGAAGTTGCGGCGGTACACGTCGAGCGGGTCGAGCCGCAGCTCGACAGCGATGCGCTGCACCAGCCGCTCAAGCGCGAAATAGACCTGCGGCCCGCCGAAGCCGCGCACCAGGCCGGTCGGTGTCTTGTTGGTGAGCACGACGCGGTTGCGCACGCGCAGGTGCTCGATGGCGTAGGCGCCGGTCAGGCAGCCGTGCATGCGGTAGAAGGTGGCGGGCTCGGGCGCGCGCAGGTAGCCGCCGCAGTCGTCGAACTGATCGAGCGACAGCGCGGTGATGCGGCCGTCCGCCTCGACCGCGGCCTCGGCGTGGCACAGCCGCCCGGTGGCGGAGGTCGCGGCGCTCAGGTGTTCCAGCCGGTCCTCGACCCACTTCACCGGCGCGCCCGCCTTGCGCGCGGCCAGGCACATCAGCACGGCCGGCGCCATCACCGCCTGCTTGACGCCGAAGCTGCCGCCCGAGTCGGCGAAGGTGCGGTGCCGCAGCCGGTTGCCGGGCACCTTGAGTGCCATCGCCATCACCGTGTGCAGCGAGAAGGGGCCCATGAAATTGGACTGGATGTCGTAGCCGTCCTGCTCCGACAGGAATTCGGCGATGACCACAGCGGTCTCGATCGGGGTGCAGGAGTTGCGCGGGTAGTGCACGCTGAGGGCCACGCGGTGGGGCGCGGCGGCGAAGGCGGCGTCGGGGTCGCCGTAGCGGAAACCGCGATCGCTCACCACGTTGCTGCCCACGCGCTCGTGCAGCACGGGCGCGTCGTCGGCGGCGGCCGATTCGATGTCGACCACCGCGGGCAGGGGCTCGTAGTCGGCCTCGATCAGGTCGAGCGCGTCCTCGGCCAGGTAGCGGCTCTCGGCCACCACCACGGCGACCGGCTCGCCGGCGTAGCGCACCTTGTCGGTCGCCAGGGCCCAGAGTTCCATCGGCTGCTTGACGCCGACGATGAAGGGCTTGGACCAGCGCTGCACGTCGGCGCCGGTCAGCACCGCGCGCACGCCGGGCAAGGCCTCTGCGCGCGCCGTGCGCACGGCCAGCAGCCGGGCATGCGCATGCGGCGAGCGAAGCACCGCCGCGTGCAGCGTGTCGGCGCGCACGGGCGCGTCGTCGCCATAGCGGCCGCGGCCGGTGAGCAGCGCGCGGTCTTCCACGCGCCGGGCCGGCCGGCCGAGGTGGGGACGCGCGGGCGCGTCGGCGAGGGGAGGCACGCTCATGAGCACGGGGTTCACTCGGCCTTGATGCCGGCCTTGCGGATCACGGGCGCCCACTTGGCGTCCTGGGCCTGGAAGAACTTCTCGAAGTCCGCCACCGAACCGCCCAGCACCTCGACGCCCTGCGCCGCGAAGATGGTCTTCACGTCGTCCGACCTGAGCGCCTTCTGCAGTTCGGCGTTGAGCTTGTCGAGGATCGGCTGGGGCGTGCCCTTGGGCGCGGCCAGGCCGTACCACACCGCCACCTCGAAGCCGGGATAGCCCTGCTCGGCCACCGTGGGCACGTCGGGCACGGCGGCCAGGCGCCTGGGCGTGGTCACGGCCAGCGCGCGCATCTTGCCGGCCTTCACGTGGGGCAGGGCATTGGGCAGGTTGTCGAACATCACATCGACCTGGCCGCCGAGCAGGTCGGCCACCATCGGCGCGCTGCCCTTGTACGGGATCTGGTTCATGTCCGTGCCGGTCACGCTCTTGAAGTACTCCATCGCGAGGTGCAGCGAGGTGCCGTTGCCGGCCGAGGCGTAGTTCAGGGTCCCGGGCCTGGCCTTGGCGGTGGCGATGAGGTCGGCCATCGACCGGATGGGGGAGTCGGCGCGCACCAGCAGCAGGTTGGGCGTCTGCCCGCCGAGGATGATGGGCGCGAAGGCCTTCTTCGTGTCGTAGGGCAGCTTGGGGTAGACGTACTGGTTGACCACCAGCGGGAAGCCGACCACCACCAGCGTGTAGCCGTCCGGCGCCGCCTTGGCGCCGGCATCGGTGCCGAGCACGGTCCCCGCGCCGGGCCTGTTCTCGACCACGGTCGGCTGGCCCCAGGCGTCCTGCAGCTTGCGCGCGAAGACGCGTGCCATCGTGTCGTTGAAGCCGCCGGGCGTGTAAGGCACGATGATGCGCATCGGCCTGTCCGGATAGCCGGCCGGCTGGGCCCCGGCAACCGGCAGGGCGAGCGCCAGCGCCGCGGCGGCGAGGCAATGAAGGAAGGCTTTCTTGTGCATGGTGTCTCGGTTCCGGATGTCGTCGATGTGGGCGTGCGGGCGTGCGTGGGCGCGCGCTGTCTCAGAGCGTGCCGACCTGCTGGTAGATGTGCTTGATCTCCTGGAAGTCGATCAGCGCGTCGTAGCCGTGCAGGCGGCCCAGGCCGCTGCGGCGGTAGCCGCCGGTCTCCGCCTCGGCGAAGAGCTTGTTGTGGTCGTTGATCCATACCGTGCCGTTGCGCAGCGCGCGGGCGACGCGCATCGCACGTGCCCCGTCGCGCGTCCACACGCTGGCCGACAGGCCGAACTCGGAATGGTTGGCACGGGCCACCGCCTCGGCTTCGTCCTCGAAGCGCTCGAGCACCAGCAGCGGACCGAAGATCTCTTCCTGGATGAAGAAGGCACGGGTGTCGCGGTGCGCGACCAGCGTCGGCGTGAGAAAGGCGCCCCCTGCCAGCGCGCCGGTGCCGCGGCCGCCGCGCAGCAGCACCTCGTCGGCGGCGGCCATGGCGTCGTCGATGCGCTGGCCCACGCTGCGCGCGGAAGCGTCGTCGATCATCGGCCCGATGTGCGCGCCTTCGGACATGCCGGGCGCGACCTTGAGCGCCCGCAGGGCGGCGGTCAGGGCGAGCTTCATCGCGTCGTAGTGCTTCGCGTGCACCAGCACCCGGCGTGCGGCGGTGCACTGCTGGCCGCTGATGATGGTGGCGGCGGCGGCGAGCGCGGGCGCCACGGCCTGCACGTCGGCGTCCTCGAAGACCAGGCAGGCCGACTTGCCGCCGAGTTCGAGCGACAGCTTCTTCATGCTCGGCGCGGCCGCGGCCATGATGCGCTGGCCGGTCGCGTTGGAACCGGTGAAGCTGATGACGTCGACGTCGGCGGACTCGACCAGCCGCGCCGCGACCTCGTGGCCGTCCTCGCTCACCAGGTTGACCACGCCCGGCGGCAGGCCCTCGACCGCGTGCAGTTCGGCGATGAGCGCGGCGGTGACGAGCGCGGTCTGCGGCGCGGGCTTGACGACGGTGGTGCAGCCGGCGGCGAGCGCCGGCGTGAGCGAGCGGATCAGCAGCACCGCCGGCGCGTTCCACGGCACGATGATCCCGGCCACGCCGGCCGCTTCCTTCAGCAGCGTGGAGAAGGCGCCGGGCTCGACCTCGAACACGTGCCCGGGCATGTGGCGCGTGAGGCCGGCGTAGTAGCGGATCTCGGAGACGGCGGCGCCGATCTCGCCGCGCGATTGCGCGAGGACCTTGCCGTTTTCCCGCGTGAGCAGGCGTGCGAGTTCGTCCGCGCGCGCCTCCACGCGGTCGGCCCAGCGCAGCATCACCATCTGCCGCAGGCGCGGGTTCTGCGACCAGCCCGGCTGGTCGAAGGCGCGGCGCGCGGCGGCGATGGCGGCGTCGGCGTCGGCGCGCCCGGAGGCGGCGTGGCGTCCCAGCGGGCTGCCGTCGGCCGGGTCGTGGCGGGTGCCCCAGGCGCCGGATTGCGCGGGCTGCCACTCGCCGTGGATGAGATTCAGGGCTTGGAGTTCGCTCATGGGTTGAGGTGATGGGTGCGTCATTCGGCGGTGATGTGGCCGTCGGTCACGACCTTCTTCCACAGCGCCATCTGCGAATCGATGAAGGTCTTGAACTGCGCGGGCGTGCCGCCGTCCGGCACCACGCCTTGCTGCGCGAAGATCTTCTTGACGTCGTCCATGGCGAAGATGGCGTTGAGCTCGCGGTTGAGCTTGTCGATCACCGGCTGCGGCGTGCCGGCCGGCACCACGAAGCCATGCCAGGACGTGACCTCGTAGCCCGGCACGCCCGCTTCCGCGGCGGTGGGCAGCTCGGGCATCAGCGGCGAGCGCCGGGTGCTGGCGATGGCCAGCGGCCGCACCTTGCCGGACTGGATGAAGGGCAGCGCGTGCGGCAGCAGGTCGATGGCAAGGTCGATCTGGCCGCCGGCCAGGTCGGTCAGCAGCGGCGTGCTGCCCTTGTAGGGGACCTGCGTCATGCGCGTGCCCGACACGCTCTCGAACAGCGCCATCGCCAGGTGGTTGGACGAGCCCGCGCCCGACGAGCCGTAGTTGAGCGCGCCCGGCCTGGCCTTGGCGGCGGCCAACACTTCGCCCAGTGTGCGCAGCGGGCCGGCGGCGTTGGACACGATCAGCATCGGGGAGCGGCCCGCCAGCACCACCGGCGCGAAGGCCTTGGCCGTGTCGTAGGGCAGGTCCTTGTAGAGCCAGGGGTTGGCCGCGAAGGGGAACTGGACGACCAGCACCGTGTAGCCGTCGGCCGGCGCGGTCGCCGCGGCGTGCGTGCCGATCACCGTGCCGCCGCCGGGCTTGTTCTCGACGATCACCGGCTGCTTCCACGCGATCGACAGCTTGGTCGCGGCCATCCGGCCCAGCGTGTCGTTGAAGCCGCCGCTGGGGTAGGGCACGACGATGCGGATCGGCTTGGACGGATAGCTGTCCTGCGCCTGCGCGGGGCCCGCCGCCAGTGCGAAAGCGCCGCAAAGGGAAGCCGCCAGGAGCGCTCGGCGGCGCGGGGATGTCTGCATGGTTCGTCTCCGGAAAATGTCTTGTGGCGAAATGGATGCGCGCTCAGGCGTAGGCCGGCCCCTCGATGGCCGGGTGCGCGTCCAGGAAGGCTTCGTCGACCTCCACGCCGATGCCCGGCGCCTCCGGGGGCCGGACGCAGCCGTCGGCGCCGATGGCGAAGGGCGTGGCGACCAGGGCGTCGCGGAACAGGTTGCCGCGCGAGACGTCGGCCTCGAAGTAGCCATGGCCCTCGATGGCGGCGAGCACGTGCAGCGTCGCGGCCATGTTGATGCCCGTCATCGACGAGTGCGGATGGATCGGCAGCTTGTGGGCCGAGGCCAGCGCCGCGATGCGCATCGTCTCGGTGATGCCGCCGGTCTTCGACAGGTCGGGCTGCAGGATCGACACCACGCGGTCGTCGACCAGGCGGGTGAATTCGAAGCGCGTGTAGTGGTTCTCGCCGGCGGCGAAGGGCACGCGGCCATAGGCGCGCGCCAGTTCGTAGCTGCGGTAGTCGTGCGCCGGGAACGGCTCCTCGAGCCAGCCGACGTTCAGCGCATCCAGCCGCGGCATGGCGAGCCGCGCATCGGCCAGCGTGTAGGCGGCGTTCACGTCGGTCAGGATCTCGATGTCGTCGCCGAAGGCCTTGCGCACGGCGGCCACGCGCGCCACGTCGCGCTCGACCGTGTCGCCCAGCCGCAGCTTCAGCGCCTTGTAGCCGGCCTCGACATGGGCCGCCGCTTCGTCGACGAGTGCCGAAGGGTCCTGCCAGCCCAGCGCCACGCCGCCGGCATAGGCGGGGATCGGCTTCGACGCGCCGCCCAGCAGCCTGTACAGCGGCCAGCCGGTCGCCTTGCCGCGGATGTCCCACAGCGCCATGTCGATGCCGCTCATGGCGATGGCGCAACCCGCGCCGATGCCGTGGCTTGCCAGCTGGCGCGTGTAGATCCGCTGCCAGATGCCGTTGACGTCGGTCGCGTCCATGCCCATCACCATCGGCCTGAGCGCATGCGTCACGAAGTGCGCAATGCTCGAATGCGCACGGCCGTGGTGCGATTCGCCCCAGCCGACCAGGCCGTCCTCGGTCCTCACCTTGACGACCACCGCGTCGCGCTTGAGCGTGCGGCCGACGCCCAGGCGCACGCTGTGCGCGGCCGGCACGGGAAAGGAGGTCGCCCAGGCCTGGATGTCGGCGATGGCGCAGCCGGCAGTGGCGGCGGCTGTGGCCGCCGCGGGCAGCGCGGGCGATGAGGGCATCTGACTTGTCTCCGATTGCGGCACGAAGGTGGCCGTCTGGGGAAAAGTCTAGAAACTGCCAGGCATCAGGTCAATTAATATTAAATTATGTGCTTCATCAGATGGACTGATGACTATCGAATCACAGGAGCGACGCCCATGGAATTCCGGCAGATCCAGTACTTCGTCTGTCTCTACGAAGAAGGCTCGGTGACCCGCGCCGCGCGGCGCCTGAACATCGTGCAGCCGGCGCTCAGCATGCAGATCGCGAAGCTGGAGGAGGAGATCGGCCTGCAGTTGTTCGTGCGAAGCCAGCAAGGCATGCAAGCGACGGCCGAAGGGCGCCGCATGTATCGGCTGTTCCTTCCCGTGCTGGGCGACTTTTCGCGGGCGCGCGAGCAGATCATGCAGACCGGCGGCGAGCTGACCGGCCAGGTGCGCGTCGGCATGATCGCGACCATCGCGCAGGGCGTGCTGGTGGACGCGCTGCTGGAATTCTCGGCGCAGCATCCGCAGGTCGAGCTGTCGCTCACCGACGGCTTCAGCGGGACGCTGACCGAAGCGGTGTCGGTCGGCCAGCTGGACGCCGCCGTCATCAACAAGCCGCGCCGGCCGCTCGCGCTCAATTCGGAGCCCATCGTCGAGGAAGACCTGCTGCTCGTCGTCGGACCGCGACATGCGGTCTTGCCCGAGACGGTTCCCTTCGGCCAAC
This sequence comes from Variovorax sp. 01T432, assembly GCF_056398605.1. NCBI lineage: Bacteria > Pseudomonadati > Pseudomonadota > Betaproteobacteria > Burkholderiales > Comamonadaceae > Variovorax > Variovorax sp. 01T432. Next base: position 253,889 of record NZ_JBFTPS010000005.1, on the reverse strand, counting down.
TGAGCCAACTGAAGCTGGTGCTGCCGACGCGGCAACACGGCCTTCGCGGCATCATCGAGAGCTTCGGCCAGGCCGAGGATGTGGAGCTGTCCGCCTCGGTCGAGATCGACTCCATCAGCGCCATCCTGAAGCTGGTGCACGAAAGCGACTTCTGCACGCTGCTGCCGCGAGTGGCGGTGAGAAGCCAGCTCGGCGACGCCGCATTGCGCGGCCATGCCGTCAGCTCCCCGCGGCTCACGCGCCAGATCGTGTGCGTGACGCACCCCCGACACCCGCCGAGCCCTGCCGCGTCGGCCTTCATCGCCACGCTGGTTCGACACATCCGGGGGCTGGGTGAGGGGGGCGGGTCGGCTGAAGGCGAGGCGCCTTGAGCCTTGAAATTCCTCCGGCCGGCCCTAGCTCGGGTTTCGGAAGCGCCGGAGACGCCTCCGGCGCTCTGTTCAACCCGAATGGAGGTCATTCGCCATGTATCGATCCTTTTTCCCGCGCGACGTGTTCGCCGAGATGGATCGCCTGCAGCGCGAGATGCAGCAGGCGCTCGATCTGTCTCCCAGCATCCGAGGTCTCGGCCGCGGCGGCTTTCCCGCCCTGAATGTCGGCGGCACGCCGCAGACGGTCGAGATCTATGCCTTTGCCCCGGGCCTGGACCCGGCCACGCTCGAGATCGAACTCGACCGGGGTGTATTGACGATCTCCGGCGATCGGCCGTCCCCCCTGCCCGAACCCGCAAGGGAGAGCGGCAGGCAGGCCACGGTGCACATCAACGAGCGTTTCTCCGGCGCGTTCACGCGGGTTCTCACCCTGCCGGACGACGCCGATCCGGATGCCGTCGACGCCAGGTACCGCGACGGCGTGCTGCACATCACCGTTCAACGGCGCGCCTCGGCACAGCCGCGCCGTATCTCGATCCAGTAAGGAAAGGAGGCCCCCCAATGAACGACGTTCGCAAGCAGGAGAGCAGTGCTTCCACGGCTGTTTCCCAACGGCAGCCGTCGAGTGCGGCCCGCTATGACGAGCCCGCGCTGATGCCGCCGGTCGACGTGGTCGAGGACTCGAACGGCATCACGCTCTATGCCGACCTGCCCGGTGTTTCGAGGGAGAACCTGCACCTCCAGCTGGAGGCCGGCACGCTCACGGTCGACGCGGAACTCTCGCTGCAGCTGCCCGAGGGCCTGCAGTCGAGCCATACCGAGGTCGGACTCGGGCGCTTCCGCCGGACCTTCACGCTCAGCAAGGAGCTCGACACCGAACGGGTGTCCGCCGAACTTGCCAATGGCGTATTGAAGCTGAGCATCCCGAAGGCCGAGCACGCGAAGCCGCGCCGCATTGCCGTCAACGCGGCCTGACCGGTGCCGGGGCGGCGGGAGCCGCTCCGGCGCGCGCGCCGCTACAAGGTGCAGCTCACGAGCTTGAAGTCACGATCCTCGTCGAAGGGCTTGATCGAGAAGCCCAGGCGCGTCATCAGCTTCAGCATTTCGGTGTTGTTGGCCAGCACCAGCCCCTCGATCTCGGACAGGCCCTTGTCGCGCGCCACATCGATGATGCTTTCCATCAGGCGCGAGCCGAGGCCCTTGCCGCTGTAGTCGTCGGCGATCACCAGCGAGAACTCGCAGCTGGCCCGATCCGGATTCGTGATGTAGCGCGAAACGCCAACGATGCGTTCGACCTCGGAACTCGTCGCATCGTCGGCGACCACGCGCTCCCTGACGACGGCGACCAGCGCCATCTCGCGGTCATAGTCGATGAGGGTGAAGCGCGACAGCATCGACGGGGGAAGCTCGCGGAAGCGAGACACGAAGCGAAACCAGCGGCTCTCGGGCGAGAGTTGCTGCACCAGCGTCTGCAGCATCTGGGCGTCCTCGGGATGGACGGGCCGCACGGTGTAGGTGCCGCCGCCCGCCAGCGGCCATTCGCGCTGGTAGCGCGCCGGGTAGGGCAGGATCGCCAGGTGCTGGTAGCCGCGTCCGTCGCCGATGGCGGCCTGCGATGCGCTGTCGACAACGATGCGCGCATCCACCGCCACGGCGCCCGATTCGTCGACGATGATCGGGTTGATGTCCATCTCGCGCAGCTCGGGCAGCTCGCAGACCATCTCGGAGATGCGCAGCAGGACGTGCTCGAGTGTTTCCATGTTCACGGCGCCGGCGCCGCGCTGCTCGCCCAGGGTCTCGAAGACGCGCGAGCGCTCGATCAGGCGGCGCGCCAGGAACTGGTTGAGCGGTGGGAGTTCCATCGCGCGGTCGTTCAACAGTTCGATCATGGTGCCGCCGGCGCCGAACACGATGACCGGACCGAAGGGCTCGTCGGTCACGAGGCCGACGTAGATTTCCCGCCCTTTGCGGGCGCGGGCCATCTTCTGCACGGTCACGCCGTTGATGCGCGCTCCGGGCGCGAGGCGGGTCACTCTTTCCACCATGTCCAGGTAGGTGTCGCGCACGCCCGCGCCGTTCATGACGTTCAGCGCCACGCCTTCGACATCGGACTTGTGGGTGATGTCGGGAGAGTCGATCTTGAGCGCCACGGGAAATCCCAGTTGCGTGGCGATCATCATGGCCTCGTTCGGGCTGCGGGCGAGCAGGGTGCGGGTGATGGGGACGTGAAAGGCCGACAGCAGCGTCTTCGACTCCATCTCCGTGAGCACCTTGCGCCGTTCCGCCAGCACGCTCTCGATGACCAGGCGGGCGCCTTCGATGTCGGGCTTGGCCAGCGCGGACAGCGGCGGGGGCGTCTGCTGCAGCAACTGCTGGTTCTGATAGAAGGCCGCGATGTTGCCGAAGGCACCGACGGCTGCTTCCGGCGTCCGGAAGCTGGGAATCGCCGCCTCCGCGAGCACCGCGCGCGCGGCCCCGACCGATGCATCGCCCATCCAGCACGACAGCAGCGGCTTGCTCATGGGACGCGGAATCTCCGCGAGCGCGCGGGCGTGGGCGACCGGGTCGCCGCCGGGCTTGGGCGAGAAGATGGCCAGGACGCCGTCGACCTCGCGATCGGCCGACGCCGCATCGAGCGCCGCGCGATAGTGCGAGGGCGTCGCGTCCTCCGAGAGGTCGATCAGGTCGGTGAGCGACGCGAGTGCCGGGACCTTGGGTTGCAGGGCGTCGCGCGAAGCGGGCGACAGCTTGCCCAGCTGCAGGCCGATCTCGTTGATCCAGTCTGCCGCGAGCACGCCCGGGCCGCCGCCGTTGGTGACGATGGCCAGGCGCTTGCCGACGGGACGGTAGCGCGAGGCCAGGCACTTTGCCGCCGAGAAGAGTTCGACGAAGGAGCGCACGCGCACGGCGCCGGCACGGCGCAGGGCGGCGTCGAACACGTCGTCGCTGCCCACGATGGACGCGCTGTGCGTGTGCGCGGCCTCGTTGCCGGCGGGCTTGCGGCCCGCCTTCAGCACCACGACCGGCTTGGCGTGGGCGGCGGAACGCAGCGCGCTCATGAACTGGCGCGCGTTCGTGATGCCTTCGAAATAGACAATGATGCTGTGGGTCGCGGCGTCGTGGGCGTAGAAGTCCAGCACCTGCGCGATGTCGACGAGGGTGTGGGGCCCGAGCGAGACCACGCTGGAAAATCCGACGGCATTTTGCCGCGCCCAGTCCAGCATCGAGGCGGTGAGCGCGCCGGACTGCGACACGAGCGCGAGCGAGCCCGACTGGGCGAGCGGGCCCGCGGCGCTTGCGTTGAGATTCAGGGACGGGCGCTGGAAGCCCAGGGAGTTCGGCCCGAGCAGATGGATGCCCTCGCGCTGCGCGATCCTGCGCAGCAGGATGGCCTGGTCGGCGCCGATGCCGTTGGAGACGAGCAGCGCCGCGCGGCAGCGGATGCGGCCGGTGAGTTCCAGGGCCGCGGCCAGTTCGGCCGGCGGCAGCGCGATGATGGCCAGGTCGGCGCGGGTCTGCGCCAGGTCGGCCAGCGTGCCGCTGGTGCGGACGTCGAGGAACTGCAGCGTTCCGCTGAAGCGTTGGGCACGAAGCGCTTCGCGCACGGTCCGGGCTCGCTCGCCCGGCCCGTCGGGCCGGTCCTCCTGGCCCAGGAAGGCGATGATCGATTCGGGCGCGAGCAGCGGGGTGAGGTAGTGCTTGTCCATGCGGCTAGTCTGCACCCATCAGCACCTTGACGTGGGCGGCGGCGCTGCGCGCCAGGGCATCCAGCGCATAGCCGCCCTCCAGGCAGGAAATGACCCGGCCCCGGCAGTGCCGCTGGGCGACGGCCATGATCTGCCGGGTGACCCAGCTGTAGTCGGCCTCGACCAGGCCGAGGTTGCCCATGTCGTCCTCCCGGTGGCCGTCGAAGCCGGCGGAGATGTAGATCAGCTCGGGCCTGGCCGCCTCGAGCGCCGGCAGCCAGCGCTCGGTGACCGCCGCGCGAAACGCCTCGCTCCCCGAGCGCGAGGGCAGGCCCACGTTGATCATGTTCGGCGCGTTGTCGTCCTCGCCCGAGAAGGGATAGATCCCGATCTCGAAGATCGAGCACATCAGCACCCGCTCGTCCTCACGGAAGATGTCCGCGCTGCCGTTGCCGTGGTGCACGTCGAAGTCGATCAATGCCACGCGCTCGAGACCGTGGAAGTCCGTTGCATGCCGAATCCCCACCGCGACGTTGTTGAAGAAGCAGAATCCCATGGCCGCGTCGCGTTGCGCGTGGTGGCCCGGCGGCCGCACGCAGCAGAAGGCCGCGGGCGCCTTGCCCGCGATGACCAGGTCGGTGGCCAGGACCAGGGCACCCGCCGCGCGCCGCGCGGCCTGCACGGTATGGCGGTTCATGCACGTGTCCGGGTCGATGGGGCGATAGCCTTCGGCGGGCGACGAGGCGATGAGGTTCTGCACGTAGGACAGCGAGTGCGCGCGGGCGAGCTGTGCCTCGGTGGCGAGCGGCGCGTCGTACGGCGCCATGTAGTCGAGCAGGCCGGCGATCAGGAGCCGGTCGTGGATGGCGGCGAGTCGTTCCGGGCATTCCGGGTGGCCCTCGCCCATTTCATGGCGCACGCAGTCGGGATGGGTGATGTAGGCCGTCAGCAAGTGCAGTCTCCTTCGGCGTTCCGGGCCATCGCGGCCGGACGCCTGCACGGAGTCTAGGAAGCCGCGAGGGATGCACCCATGACCTGCGTCAAGGCGGCGCCATGCCGCTGCCTTCGCGCGCGGGCGATCCGGCGCAGCCGGCGTGCTACCAGCTGAGCGGATCTATCCGAAAGAAGGCGCTGAGTTCCCGGTAAAGAGCGGCGTGCTCGGCGGCGAGCCGCCCTGGCTGCTCGAAGAACACTTCGGAGGCGACCGCGAAGAACTCGGCCGGGTCGCTGGCGCCATAGTCGCGCAGCAACGAGGGGCGGTCATCGTCCACGCGCTGGCGCAGCGCGGCGAATTCTTCCCCCAGCACCTTCGCCCACCGGGCCCGGCTGGCGCTGCCGCCCAGCGCCGGCGCGCCGTTGGCGCGGCCGTTCTCCTGGTCGAGCTGGTGGGCGAACTCGTGAATCACCACGTTGCGGCCGTCGTCCGCCACGGCGGCGCCGTCGACGGTGTCCTGCCACGACAGGATCACCTGTCCCGAGGACCACGACTCGCCCGCCAGGACCTGACGCTGGTCCTGCAGCACGCCCGTGCCGTCCGTGCGAACCTTGTCGACGATGAAGGCGCCCGGGTACACCAGGATCTGCCGCAGCTCGCGGAAGTAGCCGGTGGGACGGTTGAGGATGAGCAGGCAGGCCTGCGCGGCGATGGTCACCCGCACCTCGTCGGTGATGACCTGGCCGGCGCAGCCGATGAATGCCTTCTCCGCCAGGAAGACCTGGATGCGCTTCTTGAGCTGCAGTTGCAGGTCGGCCGGCATGGTCCGGAAATAGGGCAGGCGGCGGCGCAGGATGCGACGCCATTCGGCGGGAAAGGGCTGCCGCTGCACTCGCCTTCGGCGCATGCCGACGAAGAGGGGCTCGCGCAACAGCCAGGTCACGAGCAGCAGCGTCAGGACCGGCAGGATCCACAAGGGCATGGCATGTCGCGGTGGACGCGAAGTTTCAATCGATAGTCGCAGGTAGGTGCGGGATCGGTCTTTTCAACGGCGATGCCTGTTACCGGCCGCAACGATGGGGGTCCCCGCGAACAGGCATGGGTCATTCCCGCAGGCGCGAAACACAATGGCGCATGGCATCCTCCGTCTCCGTTCCCCCGCCACCCGCGCCCGCCGCGCTCGCGCAAGCCGCGGGCTCGCCGCACTGGAAGCGCAACCTGGTCGTGTGCATGGCCGGCTCCTTCACCACGATCGTGGCGATGACACTGCTGCTGCCCTTCCTGCCGCTCTACGTCGAGGAACTGGGCGTCAGCGAGCACGCGGCCATCGTGCAATGGTCCGGCGTGGCGTACGGGGCGACCTTCTTCACGGCGGCGCTGGTGGCCCCGCTGTGGGGCCGCCTCGCGGACCTCTACGGCCGCAAGCTGATGCTCGTCCGCGCCAGCCTGGGGATGGCGCTCGCCATGGCGCTGATCGGCATGGCGCACGACGTCTGGCAGCTCGTCGGCCTTCGCCTGCTGGCGGGGCTGCTCGGCGGCTATGCATCCGGCTCGATGGTGCTGATTGCCACGCAGACGCCCAAGGATCGCTCCGGCTGGGCCCTGGGCACGATGTCGTCGGCCATCATGGCGGGGAACCTCGTCGGCCCGCTCATCGGCGGCGCCCTGCCGCCGCTGATCGGCATCCGATCGACCTTTCTCGCCGCGGGCGCCGTCATCTTCGTGGCTTTCCTGGCGACGGTCTTCCTGATTCGCGAGGAAAAGCGCGTCGCCCAGCCCAAGGGCGGCAAGGCCAGAGGGGCCTGGGCTTCCCTGCCCGACAAGCGTCCGGTGGTTGCGATGCTGCTGACGGGGATGCTGCTCATGCTGGCGAACATGTCGGTCGAGCCGATCATTACCGTCTACGTCGCGCAGCTGGTGGCCGATCCGGCGCACGTGACCTTGATGGCGGGGCTGGTGATGTCGGCCGCCGCGCTCGGCAGCATTCTTTCCGCCGCGCGCCTGGGCAGGCTGGCCGACCGGATCGGCCATTGGAACGTGATCGTCGGGTGCCTGGCGGTGTCCGCCGTGTTGCTGGTGCCGCAGGCCTTCGTCACCTCCGGCTGGCAGCTCGTCGTGCTGCGCTTCCTGATGGGTTTGTCCCTCGGCGGACTGCTGCCCTGCATCGCGAGCGTGATCCGGCACAGCGTGCCGGAGCGCACGGCGGGCAGCATGCTGGGCTATTCGATCTCCGCGCAGTACGCCGGCCAGGTGGCCGGGCCTCTGCTGGGCGGATTCGTCGGCGGGCACTTCGGAATGCGCGCGGTGTTCCTGGGCACCTGCGTTCTTCTGGCCGGTGGCGCGGTATGGAACTGGCGGGCCAAGGGCCCGCGGAGCGATCGTCCGGCCGCGCGATGAATGGTTCGCGCGACGCCGGCGTGGATCAGAGCGTGCGCGTGTCGATCCAGACGATGCGCCCACCCCGTTGCTCGACGAGCTCGACCATGTGCGCCGTTCCGCCCGGACCCTCTGCGGCTGCGCCGTCCCACAGAGCCATCAGCACCATGCGCGCGGCACCGCCTGCCAGCGCGAAGTCGATCAGCCATCGATTGCAGCGTTCCCACGCATCCTCGCCCGCCTTCAATGCGCCGAGCATCGCGGGGGCCGCCAGGATCGGCCGCCCGGGCGGAAGCCGCGCCCTGAGCTCCTGGTAGAGCGCCAGCCAGCGAGGCCCTCGCGAGGCCACCGACGCTGCCACGAAGCGCGGCTCCTCGAAGGGCTGCAGCAATTGGACTTCCATGCCGCGCGCCAGGGCGCATTGTGCGAACAGCAGGTCGCCGCCGGCGCCGCCCTGGGTCAGGCCGAGGTCGGCGGGCCCCGCATCGAGCATCGCGAGCGCCTGGCCGATGCGCAAGGCCGCCGCGCCGGTCGCGCGCTCCGGAAAGCGCGGCGACGCGCGGCCGGGCGCATCGACGAGATGGCCCGCGAACAGGATGCGCAAGCGCGGCTCGAACCCCTCCGAGGTCATGGCGGCGAGTATGGCGCGGTGGCTACGGCGCCTGCAACTGAACCGGCTTGCCGGGCTTGCCCGCCATCTGCGGCGCGATCACCAGGTAGCGCCGGTCCACGGTCTTGCTGTCCTGCACGACCTGGCGGATCGGGCCGATCGCGTTCACGATGGCCGAGCCGGCAGGGTTGGTCATGAAGTTGGCGAGGGGCTCCAGCGTCCCGCTGCCGTCGGGCTTGCCGGCCAGGGCGAGCACGTAGGGCATCTTCGGCATCAGGCCGGTCGCCGACGCCTGCGCCACTTGCAGCAGGCCCTGGTCGAACAGCGAGACGCTGGTCGGTGCGTCGGGAGCGCTCGATGCCTTTGCGTTCACGACCGGCGCCAGCGTCAGATGCGCGACCTGGCCTGCGATGCCCAGCGGCTGCAGCCCCTGCAGGCCGTCCCCTTCGGGCACGGCATCGGGCACGTAGTTGATCGCCTGCGGCGCCTGCCCGATCGGCACATGGCCGATCACGGTGTTGGTGGCGGTGTCGATCGCGACCAGCGCATCGGCGTTCTCCAGCCCCACGTAGATGCGCGAGCCATCGCCCGAGGGCCAGACGCCGTGGGGCAGCTTGCCCACCGGGATGGTCGCGACCTGGGAGAAGTCGTCCGTGCGGAAGACCTTCACCTGGTTCAGCCCGCCCACCGTGACATAGGCGAGGGTGCCCTGTGGCGTGGCGGCGAAGTTGACGTGGTTGGTGATCGGACCGGTGTCGAAGGACTTGATGACCGCGAAGGGCGGCCTGGCGTCGAACACCATGGTGCGGCCCACGTCCTTGAGCGTCATCCAGACCTGCCGGCCGTCGGGCGTGGCGGCGATGTTGGGGCAGAAGGGGCTGTCCTGCCTGACGTGGCCGACGGTCTGTTTCGTCGCGGTGTCGATCACGACCGTCTCGGGATTGAAGGAGGAACAGACATAGCCATACTTGCCGTCGGGCGAGAAGATCTGCATGCCGGGGCCGCCGGGCGTGAGGATGCGGGTCTTCTCCTCGAAGGTGGCGGCGTCGATCACCGACACGTAGTTCTCGCCGCGCACGGTGACCCACAGCTCCTTGCCGTCGGGGGTGAAGAAGGCCTCGTGCGGAGAGCGGCCGACGTAGGTGGTGTGCTTGACCGCGTTGGTCGCCGTGTCGATGAAGCTCACGGCGTTGGAGCCGATGGAGACCACGGCGAGTGTGCGGTGGTCGGGCGAGAAGCCCATGCCGTGCACCAGCACCTGGCCCTTGTAGAGGGGGCTGAAGTTGCCGGGCGCGGGGTCGCCCAGGCGGATCACGCCCAGCAGCCTGTTGTCGACCGGATCGGTCACTGAGACGGTGTTGGAGAACTGCTCGGCCGCATAGACGCGGTCTCGGTGGCTGACTGCGATGTCGGCGGCGGCAGCGGCGGCGGGTGCCTGGCCGGCTCCGGCGAAGGGGGCGACCGCCAGCATGGCGGCGCAGCGCAGGACGTTCGAGAAAGAGGTTCGGGTCATGGCGTGCTCACTGGTTGTGCATGTGCATCGCGTGCGGCGTCATCGACGCGGACGCGGGAAATCCGGCCTGGGTCGGCGCGGCTGCGGAGGGCGGCAGCGGTTGATCGACCGCGAGCCGCATGGCGGCGATCTCCTGCAACTGGTCGACGATGATTTCCTGCGCGATGCGCCGAAGCTGCTCGTTGGTGCCGTAGCGCAGTTCCGCCTGCGCCATGTCGATCGCGCCCTGGTGGTGCGGAATCATCATCGCGGCGAAGTCGCGGTCGACGTCGCCGGACGGCTTGACCGCCATGCCGGCCATCATCTTCGACATGGCCGCATCGTTCTCGGCGGCGAACGCCGCATGAATGGAATCGGCGGACGCGGTGAGCGTGCCGCCGCCGGCGGCCGTGGCAATGGCGATCACGGCCAGCGGCATGCCGCGCTGCCAGCGGGGCGGTATCTTGAGACGCATGGGTTCTCCTGGTTGAAGCTTGCGGGGCGGGGCGCCTGTCGCAGTCGTCAATGTCGGCCGATGGCGTTGCGCATGGATTGCGCGGCGCCTCGCATCGGATACCGATGCAACGTCGTCGATTGCAGTTGAAATCCGGCACGGCCGCATCGAGCGGCGGCGCCTAGGCGCCGAGTTCGGAGCGGTTCTTTTCGAGAGCACCGGCCAGGCACTCGGCCAGTTCCCGCAGCCCCAGCGGCTTGTGCAGCAGCGCGACCCCGCCGAGTTTGCGCACGCGTTCTTCGAGGGCCGCGCCGACATTGCCGCTCATCAGGATCACGGGCAGGGCGGGCCGCACCGAGAGCAGCCTTCGCGCGAATTCGCTGCCGGGCATGCCGGGCAGCATCTCGTCCGTGAGCACGGCGTCGAAGCGCCTCGGGTCGGCCTCGAAGGCGCGCAAGGCGCTCTCGCTCGAAGCGAAGCCGACCGGTTCGTAGCCCAGGCCGGCCAGGATCTCTTCGGCGAGCTCGATGAGTGGCCTTTCGTCGTCGACGACCATGACGACTTCGCCATGGCCGCGCGGCCAGTCCGCTGTCGCGCGGGGCTGCAAGGGTGCCGATCCGCCGGCCACGGGCAGCCAGACAGAGACCGCGGTTCCCCGACCCTGGCGTGTGACCACGTCGATCGCACCCCCCAGGTCGGACACGATGCCGTGCACCACCGACAGCCCGAGTCCCGTGCCTTCACCCACCTTCTTGGTGGTGAAGAAGGGGTCGAACATGCGCCGCAATACCTCGGGCGCGATGCCGCCGCCCGTGTCTTCCACCTGCAGGCAGACATGGGCACCGGCGCCCAGGTCGCCCTGCAGAAGCGACTTCGGATGCGGCAGATCGACGCGCTGCAAGCTGAGTTCGAGGGTGCCGGCGTCGCCCATGGCCTGCACGGCGTTCGTGCAGAGATTCATCACGACCTGGTAGAGCTGGGTCGCGTCGCCCATCACGGCCGCATCGGCGGCCTCCAGGCGAGCCGCCACGCGCAGGCCGGAAGGCAGCGAGGGTGCCAGCATGGCAATCGCCTCCTCGACGATCCCCTGCATGCCCACCGGCACCCGCTCGACGATGCCGCTGCGGCTGAAGTCGAGAATCCGCCGCACGAGCAGCCGCGCCCGCGCGCCGCCTTGCATCACGCGGTCGATGTGCCGGCGCAGGGCGCTGCCGGCCTGCGCGTGCTGCTGGGCCATCTCGCCGAAGCCGAGGATCGCGCCCAGGATGTTGTTGAAGTCGTGCGCGATGCCGCCCGCCAGCGTGCCGAGCGCCTCCAGCCGCTGGGTTTGCGCGAGCCGCGCCTCGAGGCCCGCCTTGTAGCTTTCCGCCTCCTTGCGCGCGCTGACGTCGGTCGCCGCGCAGAACAGCCGCACCGGCGCGCCCTTGCCGTCGAGCAGGCAGCGGCCGCGGGCGTGGATCCAGCGCCACTCGCCGTCCGGATGGCGCACCCGGTATTCGAGCTCGATCGCGGGCGTGCGTCCGGCCAGATGGTCGTCCACGGCCGTCTTCACCGCCGGGGCGTCATCCGGGTGGAGCGTGGTGTGGCGCATGAGGTCCGAGAACGATGCGACCGGTGCCTTGGTCTCGATGCCGTGCAGGGCGCGCCACTTGTCGGATGCGAAGACGGTGTCCTGCGGGATGTTCCACTCGGCGTGCCCCTCGTTCGCGGCCTCCATGGCCATGGCATAGCGTTCCTCGCTCTGCCGCAGCGCCTGTTCCCCGCGTTCGAGGCGGCGCAGCTGGCGCAGGACCGCGGCGATGGTGAGGACGATCAGGATGGACAGCAGCAGCGTCCGGATGCCGCCGCTCCACATCTCGTCGTACCAGGGACGCAAGGCCACTTCCTCGTCGCGCGTGACGGCGAGCAGCAGCGGCTGGTTGCCCACGCCGACCGTGGCGACGAGTTTGGGCCGGTGGTCCATCGGGCTGACGACCCTGGCGACAAGCGGTCCGCCCTGAAGGGCCGCCAGTTCGGGAAGCTTCATCGGCTCCTGGGCGCCGGGGACGGCCGGTTGCCGCATGATGATGGTTCCGTCTTTCAGCGTCATCAGCAGGGCGCTGCCCTTGCCGAGCTGGATGGCCGAATACATGGCCTGGAGCTGCTGCAGGGTGACGATCGCAGTCACGACGCCGCCGAACGTGCCGTCGGGCGTTTCGAGACGGCGGGAGACGACCAGCCCGGGAATGCGCTCGGTGCGCGTGACGATCGGTTCATTGATGTACAAGCCGGCGTCCGCGTTGTCGCGCTGCGCCAGGAAGTAGGGGCGATCGGAGACATCCGCCAGCGCCTGGCCGGTCTCGCGCGAGCGGTAGCGCTGCCTGCCGCTGGCATCGACGACCGTCAGCACGCTCACCTGGGAAACGCCGACGGTCCGGGAGGCGAGCGCGGCTTCGATGGCCTCCGGGGGCAGCTGCGCCCCGGAGAGCTGGTACCAGGTGGCGGTGTCGCGCAGCAGGACATTCACCGCCTGCAGGCTGCGGGCACCCTGCGCGGCCAGCGCGTTGGCCAGATTGCCGAGTTCGCGTTCGTTGGCCGACATGATCTGCTGGTGCAGGCGCCAGCCGTCGTAGGCCGCCGAGCCGGCGAAGGCCGCGATGAGAAGAACGCCGCCCGCGATGATCAGGCGGCGCAGCCGCTCGCTCGATTTCATGTCAGTGAGGGGCCGCGATCGCGCCGGTCACGGCTTCCAGGAGTTCTTCCCGGGTGCAGGGCTTGGCCACGAGGCGGCTCACGCCCAGCGCGCGGGCAGGGTCGGAGTCGCTGGGGAGGCTGCGTTTCAATTGTGTCGATATGCCGATCAACGCCGATTGCGGATACATCGCCTTCACCTCGCGAACCCTGTCCGCGCCCTGGGCGCGGAGATTGAGAACATTGACGATGACGAGGTCAACGTCAGCCCCGCGCGATTCGCCGGCCGCAGGCAGCGCACGCACGAAGTACCCCTCGTCCGCGAGCCACTCGGAGATCAGCGCGCGAATCGCGAGGTCTTCTTCTATCACCACTATTGTCGGCATGGGTTGTTTTGCAGGTTGGCGGGCGGCACCTTCCTGCCGCTGGTCTTCATTGGAGCGACCCCGCATGCCCGGGTGATTTCGGAGGGATCGCGGCGCGTTTCACCTGTAATGCGGATGTGTTGCGGCGGCGCGCCCGGTTGCATTAACCTTCGGGCCCATATGACGTCCAGCCAACCGCACCTCCTTGTCGTCGACGACGATCCGGCCATCCGCGAGCTGCTGGCCGAGTACCTCGCGGAAAACGAACTGCGGGTGACCACGGCGGCCTCCGGCTCGGAAATGGCACAGGCCCTGCAGGCGCATGTGGTGGATCTGGTGGTGCTCGATCTTCGCCTGAACGGCGAGGACGGCATGCAGCTGGCACGCCACCTGCGCGAGGGCAGCGAGATCCCGGTCATCATCCTGACCGGCAAGCGTGACGAGGCCGACCGCGTGATGGGCCTGGAGATCGCGGCGGACGACTACGTGACCAAGCCCTTCAGCAACCGGGAGCTGCTCGCGCGCATCCGCGCCGTCCTGCGGCGGTATCAGGTGAAGCGCGAGAGCGAGGCGCAGGTGCGCGAGGCCAGGTGCAGGGCGTATCGGTTCGCAGGCTGGGAACTCAACCTGCTGGCGCGCCGGCTGACGGCGCCCGATGGACGGCGGGTGGAGTTGAGCAATGGCGAGTTCAATCTCCTGCTGGCCTTGTGCGAGGCGCCGCAGCGCGTGCTGTCGAGAGACCAGCTGCTGGAGCTGTCGCGGCTCCATGGGGCCGAGGTCTACGACCGGTCGATCGACGTCCAGATCCTGCGGCTGCGGCGCAAGATCGAGGACGATCCCTCGCAGCCCCGGTTCATTCGCACGGAGCGCGGGGCGGGTTATGTGTTCGAGACGCAGGTCGACATGCTGAAATGAGCGGCGAGGCCAGGCGCGCCCATTTCAGATGAAACCTGGCGTGAAGGGGCGCCGGCCCGTCAGAGCTGGTCGGTCGGTACGAACCAGGAGAACAGCAGCAGCTGAAGCCGCGTCAGCAGGCTGGAGTCGGGCTCGTCGTCCAGCATTTCATTGGTCTCGTCGCCTGTTCCCACCCATTGCACGTTCTTCCCGTCGGGTTTGAGGACCACGCGGTAGACGCCTTCCAGGTCGTCGAGAAGGTAGGCATAGATCACGGCCTGCGCGAGCTCGAAGCTGTGCACGCGCACGCCGAATTCGGTGTTGAGCCGCTCCGAGCGGGGGTCCAGGTTCATGGAGCCGAGCAGCACCCATTCGCGGTCGATCAGCGCCAGCTTGGCGTGCAGGCGCCCGCGGGCCTGCCGCAGCAGGCGGCGCAGCTGGTGGTTGCGCTTGAGCTGCTGGGTGCTGACTTCCAGCAGTTCCACGCCGAGCTGGAGCAGCGCGACCCGGTAGTTGTTGTAGTTGACGTTGACCAGCGGCTCGTCGCTGTCGGCGAGGGAGTTGGTGACGACGGTGATGCGGATGCCGCGCTCGCGCGCGGCGCGGATGCGTTCCATGCCCTGGTCGCCGGGGATGAAGTAGGGCGATACGACCAGCACCTGCGATTTCGCCATGGAGGTCATGCCGTAGAAGCGCTGCGCCAGCGTCTCGGTGCCGGGCTTGCGCGTGCCGAGCGCCTTGTTCGGGCTGTCGGCCACGGCATCGGCCTGCGCCCTGATCCAGTGCAGCTGGCCGCTCGCGAGCTGGTCGGCCAGGCGCGGTTCGCCGAGGATGTCGCTCTCCGCCGGCGCCTCGGGGCGGGGTGCATGGGCCGCGGAGGTGGCGCGTTCGAAGTCCGACGCCAGCTGGGCCGGGGGGGCCGCCGAGTACGTGATTCGCTGCAGGCGGTAGACCACGTCGCTGTTCCAGTAGCTGTCGAAGACGGCCGCCGACTGTGGGACCACGGGCCCGGCCATCAGCAGCTCGAAGTCGATGAAGTTCGCGCTCTCGCTGCGCAGGAAGTACTCGTCCGCCAGGTTGCGCCCGCCCGCGATCGCGATGGCGCCGTCCGCGATGAAGAGCTTGTTGTGCATCCGGTGGTTGAGTCGGTGGAAATCGGTGAAGAAGTCCAGCCATCGCGTCGCGCCGTGCTCGCGCCCGTTCATGAAGGGGTTGAAGAGGCGGACTTCGACATTCGGTTCGGCGGCCAGCGCGAGGAGCAGCGGGTCGAGTCCGGTCGTATAGAAGTCGTCGAGCAGCAGGCGCACACGCACGCCGCGCCGGGCGGCGTCGCGCAGTTCCCGCAGGATCAGGAGGCCGGTCTGGTCCTTGCCCAGCTGATAGGTCTGCAGGTCCAGCGATGCCTGCGCGCGGCGGATCAGTTCGAGCCTGGCATCCAGCGCAAAGCTGGCCTGCGGCATCGGCCGCAGCGCCGAAAGGCCATCCGGGACGGGGATGGACTGCGCGGCGATCCGGCCCAGTTCCGTTTGCGAAGATGCCGGGATCGCGAGCACCGGCGCTTCGGGCACGGGCGCGGGCAGGGGCACGCTGGCGCAGCCCGCCGTGAAGCAGGCAAGACCGATCGCAACGCGGCGCAGCAGCGAAAGAAGAGGATGGCGAAGATCGGGCATCGGTTGGTTGGCGGCAGCGGGACACGCGATGAAGCTGGAGGCGCGCCCGATGGTAGCCGCGCGCCGCTGACCCATGCAGTGTCGACAAGCACACTCATACGGCCTGAAGCGTCCCGGACGCCATAGGGTCTTGCCCGCCACAGCCGCCCGACGGGTCGTCGCAGAATCGCCGCGATGAGAACCTCCGCCGCCCTGGTCTGCCTGCTGCTCGCCGCTTCGTTCGCCGCTCATGCGCAGGATGCCAGGGACGCACCCACGCTGACGGAGATCACGGTCTCCACGCCCAGCGGGGTGGCGCCGGTCTTCGATGTTCCTGGGTCGGTGGACCGGGTCGAGGGTCCGGATATGCGCGACAGCCGGCTGGGCGTGCAGCTCTCCGAAAGCCTGGGGGCAGTGCCGGGCTTGCAGATTCAGAACCGCTACAACTTCGCGCAGGACCTGCAGATCTCCGTGCGCGGTTTCGGCGCCCGTTCGACTTTCGGGCTGCGCGGTGTGCGGCTCTATGTCGACGGCATTCCCGCCACGCTGCCCGACGGGCAGGGCCAGACCTCCAACATCGACATCGCGTCGGTGGACCACGTCGAGATCCTCCGTGGCCCCTTCTCCGCGCTCTATGGCAATTCGTCGGGCGGCGTGCTGCAGGTCTTCACCGAGGACGGGGAGGGCGACCCCAAGCTGGGCCTTTCGGCGGCGGGCGGCAGTTTCGGCACCTCCCGGACGGGCGCCAAGCTGGGCGGCTCCTCGGGCGCGGTCGACTACCTGCTGAGCGGGAACCACTTCGAAACCGATGGCTGGCGCGAGCACAGCGCGGCGCGGCGCGACATCGTCAACGGCAAGCTGGGCATCCAGCTGGACGACGGCAACAAGTTGTCGCTGGTCGTCAACAGCGTGCGCATCCGCGCGCAGGACCCGCTGGGCCTGACGGCCGGGCAATACGCGCTCGACCCGCGCAGCGCCCCGCTCGCCGCGCAGTTCGACACGCGCAAGACGGTCGACCAGACGCAGGCTGGGCTGCTGTACGAGCGCCGCATCAATGCCGACAACGCGCTTGCCCTGATGATCTACGGCGGAGAACGCAAGACCACGCAGTTCCAGTCGATCCCGCCGTCGGCGCAGCAAAGCCCGTTGAGTGCCGGCGGGGTGATCGGGCTGGTCAGGGACTATGGCGGCGTCGACCTGCGATGGAGCACGCGCTTCCAGCTGGCCGACCGACCCTTCGAACTCGTCACCGGCCTCGCCTACGATGACCTGCGCGAGCGCCGCACGGGCTTCCTGAATTACACCGGCTCGCTCGCCGCGCCCGTGCTGGGCGTGCAGGGTGCGCTGCGGCGCAACGAGCGCAATGACGTGCGCGACCTGGACCCCTACGCGCAGGGCACCTGGCGCCTGGCCGATCGCTGGACGCTGGAGGCGGGTGCGCGGCGCAGCTCCGTGCGCTTCAGCTCGGAGGACCACTACATCGTGGGCGCGAACGGCGACGACAGCGGCAGTGCGCGCTACAGCAAGACGCTGCCCGTGGCCTCGCTGCGCTACGAGGCCACGCGCGACCTGGCGCTCTATGCCTCGGCGGGCCGCGGTTTCGAGACGCCGACGCTCAATGAGCTCTCCTACCGCCCGGACGGCATCGGCGGGCTCAATTTCGCGCTGCAACCGTCGGTCAATACGAGCGTGGAGGCCGGTGCCAAGGCGCGGCTGGCCGGAGGATTGCTCACCGCGGCCTTGTTCCAGACCCGCACGCGCGACGAAATCGTGACCGACACCAACAGCAATGGGCGCGCCACCTTCCAGAATGCCGGCCGTACGCGGCGCGATGGCTTCGAACTGGGATGGCAGCACGAGAGCGCGGGCCACTGGCGCACCGAACTGGCCTACACGTGGCTGGATGCGAAATACCGCGACACCTTCTGTTCGCCTTCTTCGCCCTGCACCTTGGCCAATACCGTGCCGGTGGGCAACCGCATCCCGGGTATCGCCCGGCAGGCCTTGTTCATGGCTCTGGGCTGGGTGCCGCCCGAGGGCTGGCGTGCCGGGGCCGAACTGCGCGCGCTCGGAAGCATCGAGGCCAACGACCTCAACACTGTCAGCGCGCCAGGTTACGCGGTGGCCGCGCTGCACACCGCCTACGTCAAGCGTTGGGAGCGCTGGGAGTTCAATGCCTTCGCGCGCGTGGACAATCTCTTCGACCGGCGCTATGTCGGCTCGGTGATCGTCAACGAGAGCAACGGCCGCTTCTACGAACCCGCCCCCGGCCGGAACTGGACAGTCGGCGTGGGCGGGGCGTATCGCTTCTGATCAGAGGCCGGCGGCAGCGCGCAGCTTGGCGGCGTTGGCCGTGCTTTCCCAGGTGAATTCAGGCTCTTCGCGGCCGAAGTGGCCATAGGCGGCCGTCTTCTGGTAGATCGGACGCAGCAGGTCGAGCATCTGGATGATGCCCTTGGGCCGCAGGTCGAACTGCTCATTCACCAGCCTGGCGATCTGGTCGTCGGGGATCACGCCCGTGCCTTCGGTGTAGACGGTCACGTTCATCGGCCGCGCGACGCCGATCGCGTAGGCGACCTGGATCTGGCACTGGCGAGCGAGCCCGGCCGCGACGATGTTCTTGGCCACGTAGCGTGCCGCGTAGGCTGCCGAGCGGTCCACCTTGCTCGGGTCCTTGCCCGAGAACGCGCCGCCGCCGTGGGGGCAGGCGCCGCCGTAGGTGTCGACGATGATCTTGCGGCCCGTGAGCCCGCAGTCACCCTGCGGACCGCCGATGACGAAGCGGCCCGTCGGGTTGATCAGGTACTTGGTTTCCTTGAGCCATTCCTTGGGCAGCACCGGCTTGATGATTTCCTCGATGATGGCCTCGGTGAACGAGGCTTTCATCCGGGTCGGCGTCTCGCTCTGGTCGGGGTGGTGTTGCGTGGAGAGCACGACGGTGTCGATGCTGTGCGGCTTGCCGTCCACATAGCGCATCGTGACCTGGCTCTTGGCGTCCGGGCGCAGGAAGGGCAGACGGCCGTCCTTGCGCAACTGGGCCTGGCGCTCGACGAGGCGGTGTGCGTAGTAGATGGGCGCGGGCATCAGCTCGGGCGTTTCGTCGCATGCGTAGCCGAACATCAGGCCCTGGTCGCCGGCGCCGGTGTTGAGGTGGTCGTCGCTGGCGTGATCCACGCCCTGGGCGATGTCGTTGGACTGCTTGTCGTAGCAGACCATCACCGCGCACCCCTTGTAGTCGATGCCGTATTCGGTGTTGTCGTAGCCGATGCGCTTGATGGTGTCGCGCGCGACCTGGATGTAGTCGACATGCGCGTTGGTCGTGATCTCGCCGGCGAGCACCACGAGGCCGGTGTTGGTCAGCGTCTCGGCGGCCACGCGGGAGCGGGGATCCTGCGCAAAGATCGCGTCCAGGATCGCGTCGGAGATCTGGTCGGCAACCTTGTCGGGGTGGCCTTCGGAAACGGATTCGGAAGTGAAGAGAAAGTCGTTCGCCATGTCGTTAAAACTCCGTGCTGGTCAATTGGCGCGTTGCCAACCCGCTTGGAGTCTTGGCGAACGCTTTAGCAGTCATGTTTAATGTCGCCCTGCAAGTAGTTCCATAACTCAGCGACAATTTGCATTCTATTCGAGCCGCGCTACCCTGCGCGCGCGTCCTGGTTGAACTCCTCCATGTATCGATGATTGCTCTGTTCCGTTTGCTTGCCCGTGCGCCGCTGCCTGTGATGCATGCGGTCGGGGGATGCCTGGGTTGGCTGGTCTGGTGGCTGGCGCCGGATTACCGCAGGCGCTTCAAGGAGAATGCCGAGAGCGCCGGCTTCACCCCGGCCCAATACCGGCCGGCCATCGCCGCCGCCGGCGCCATGGCGGCCGAACTCCCCTGGTTGTGGGCGCGGCCGCATGGCGAGAGCGTGCTGCCGCGCATCGTTCGCTGGGAGGGCGCCGAGGCGTTCGAGGCGGCCCTGGCGGCGCGCAAGGGCGTGATCATCATCTCGCCGCACCTCGGGTGCTGGGAGATCCTGGCGCAGGCGCTTGGAGAGCGCTATTTCACGTCCTACGGCCCGATCACGGCCTTGTTCAGGCCTGCCCGCAAGAAGTGGATGGCGGAGCTGATCGTCGGGTCGCGCGACCGCGTCGGCCTCCAGACCTTGCCGACCAGCGTGGCCGGGGTGCGTGGCCTGATACGCGCGCTGCGCGCGGGCGGCTATACGGGGATCATGCCCGACCAGGTGCCGCCCCTGGGGCAGGGAGTCTGGGCTCCGTTCTTCGGCCGGCCGGCCTACACGATGACGCTGTTGTCGCGTCTCGCCCAGCAGACCGGGGCGCGGGTGTTTCTCAGCCTGTGCGAGCGGTTGCCGCGCGGCAAGGGCTATGTGATCCACATCGAGCCTTTCGACGGTACGGCATTGAACGATCCGAAGGCCACGCCTGAAGCTGCCGCAAGGGCCATGAACGAAGGCATCGAGAGCCTGATCCGCCGACTGCCGGGCCAGTACGTCTGGGACTATGCGCGTTACAAGCAGCCTCGCGGCGACGCACCGGCAAGGGCTGTGACATGAGCCTTACCTCCAGGCTCGGGATCGGCCTCATGCGCGTGCTGGCGCACGTGCCGCTGCCGCTGGTGCGCGGCTTCGGTGTCGTGCTCGGTCGCGTGCTGCATGTCGTGGCGGTTTCGCGGCGGCGCGTGGTCGACGCCAATCTGGCCATGTGTTTTCCGGACAAGTCGCCGGCCGAGCGGCGCCGCATCGCGCGAGCGACCTTCGTCTATGTGGGGCAGTCGTGGCTGGACCGTGGCTGGCTCTGGCATGCGCCACGGGCACTCGTGGCCCGACGGCTCAAGGTCTACGGCGCGACCCGCGAGATCGAGGAAATCGCCCACGGCCATGAGCCGATGATCCTGTTCGTTCCGCATTTCTACGGCCTCGATGCGGCGGGCACCGCCGTGACCATGCGCACTGCGCGACCCACGACCACGATCTACACCACCCAGCGTGATCCGATGGTGGACGCGTGGATCCGCGAGGGCCGCACGCGCTTCGACAATGGCAATCTGACGACGCTGAGCCGGACTGACAATGTCAAGCCGATCGTCGCGGGGCTGCGCAAAGGCGGTCTGCTGATCTTGCTGCCCGACATGGATTTCGGGCGCGAACAGACGGTCTTCGTGCCGTTCTACGGGGTCCCTGCGGCCACGCTACCGTCGTTGTCGCGCTTCGCCCGCATCGGGCGGGCCAAGGTGGTGCCGGTCTTGTCGAAGCTGACGAAAGATGGCTACGAGATCGAGGTGCTGCCGGCCTGGGAGAACTTCCCCAGCGAGGACGCGGTGGCGGACGCCGCCTTGATGAATGAGCGCCTGCAGGGCTACATCGACGCGATGCCTTCGCAGTATTACTGGGTCCACCGCCGCTTCAAGACGCGCCCCGAGGGCGAGCCGCCGGTGTACTGAAGCGGCGGGCTGCGCCGCCCCCTCGCAGCCGGCCCTAGCGAGCTCGCTTCAGGAAGGCCTCGATCTCGCTTGCGACGAACCGGGGCTGCTCATGCACCAGCCAGTGCGTGGCGCCGGCGACCGTCTTGATTTCGAGCTTCGGCACGTAGTCTTCCAGACCTTCGAGCAGGCCCGGGAGCAGCGCCGCATCATCGAGCGCCCACAGCACGAAGGTGGGCGCGTCGACCGTGAGCCGCTCGCGCGGCAAGGTCGGAATCTCGGGCGCCGGTTGGCCAGGCAGCGCCGGCTTCATGGGCGTCACGCGGTAGAGGTTGCATGCGCCGGTGAGGCCGGCGTTCCACACTTCGCGGTACTTGGCCTTGACCTCGTCGGTCAACCAGCCGAAGCCGTCGGGCCCCGCCTTCATCAGCGTGAAGAAGGTCCACATGCGCTTGAAGTCGTCCGCGGCCAGGAGGGCTTCGGCGCCCGGCTTGGCCAGGAAGTTCATATAGGCGCTCGCCGCCTGCTGCGCGGGATTGTTCCGCAACTCTCGCGCGAAGGTGCCCGGATGCGGCGAGTTGATGATGACCAGCTTGCCCAGCTTGCCCAGCTTGCCCAGCTTGTCCGCATGCTGGTTGGCGTAGCCCCAGCCGAAGGCGCCGCCCCAGTCGTGCGCGATCAAGGCCTCGATGCGGCCCTGGGCGTTCTCGCTGGCGGCGAGTTGGGCGACATCCTGCAGGAGCAGGTGCGCGCGGTAGGCAGACACTTCAGTGGGTGAACTGGATTTCTCGAAGCCGCGCAGGTTCGGCGCGACGCAGCGATAGGCGCCGTGCTCGGCCTTCGCGAAGTGCTCAAGCAGTTCGTCCCAGATGAACGCGGCTTCGGGGAAGCCATGCAGGAACACCATCAAGGGCCGGCCCGGCTCGCCGGCGGCGCGGCAACTGAGGGTGGTGCCGTTGGGCAGCGTGCGGGCGAAAGTCTCGATCACGGCTTGTCTCCTTCGATCGTTCTTCGGGGCGGCGGGGCGCCGCCTTGCCTGTCGTTTCTTCTACTGCTCTTCGTCGGCCGGCTGTTCGGGAGTCTTCGCAGGCTGCGCGTCCTCGGGATGCGCCCAGCGCCACAGCAGTTCGGCCGCCTCGTCGACGCCCTGCTGTTTCAGGGCCGAGAAGAGTTTGACCTCACCGCCGCCGGCCTGCAGTCGCGCAATCGACAGGGCCTTTGCACCGTCCGAACGCGTGAGCTTGTCGGACTTGGTCAACAGCACCAGGAACTTGAGGCCCTGTTCCACCCGCGGCCTGATGACCTCGAGCAGGATGTCGTCGAGTTCCGTGAGGCCGTGGCGCGGGTCGCACATCAGCACCACCCCGCGCAGGTTCTCGCGTGTCATCAGGTAGTTGCCCATCACGCGCTGCCAGCGCAGCTTGGCCTCTTTCGGCACGGCCGCGTATCCGTAGCCGGGCAGGTCGGCCAGCACGGCGTCGTCGGTCTTCTGCTTGCCGACGCCGAACAGATTGATGTGCTGGGTGCGGCCCGGCGTCTTGGAGGCGAAGGCGAGCCGTGTCTGCTGCGTCAGCGTGTTGATGGCGGTCGACTTGCCCGCGTTCGATCGCCCGACGAAGGCGATCTCGGGGAGGTCGAAGGCCGGAAGGTGTTCCAGCTGGGGTGCGCTCGTGAGGAAGTGGGCGGTGTGCAGCCAGCCCCGCGCCACGCGGGCGCGTTCAGCGGCGGCGGCGTCGACGACAGGGGCCGGGCGGGAGGAGTGTGCGGCCTGCTTGCGCGGCGGGGTGGTCATCGATGAGCTTTCGGAACGGGGCGCCATTGTAGAATCGCGGGGTTTTGCGCCATAAATCCAAGCCCCCGATATGAAGTTGTTTGCCCATTTTCTGCTTGCAGCCCTCTTGGGCGTCGCCGCCAGTGCCAGTTTCGCGGCTGACGAGCATGCGGGGGCGCCGGCCGCCGCCGCGCCCGCCAAGCCTGCCAAGCCCGACCCTGCCAAGGGCGACACGGTCTTCAATGCGACGCCGGCCAACAGCCAGAGCTGTGCGTCCTGCCACAGCGCTGATGGCAATTCGTCCATCGCGACCAATCCCAAGCTGGCGCAGCAGCACCCCGAATACATCCTCAAGCAATTGCAGGACTTCAAGTCCGGCAAGCGCAAGAGCGCCATCATGAAGCCGATGGCTTCCGCCCTCTCCGACGAGGACATGCGCAACATCGCCTGGTTCGTCGGTTCGAAGAAGGCCAAGACCGGCTTCTCGAAGGAGAAGGACCTGGTCGCGCTCGGCGAGAAGATCTACCGCGGCGGCATCGCCGACCGGCAGATCCCGGCCTGCGCAGGCTGCCACAGCCCGGACGGTGCCGGCATACCGGCGCAGTATCCGCGACTCGGCGGGCAGCACGCCGACTACACCTCCGCGCAGCTCGTCGCGTTTCGTGACGGCGTGCGCCTGAACAGCATCCCGATGACAGGCGTCGCAGCCAAGCTCAATGACCGCGAAATCAAGGCCGTGGCCGACTACATTGCCGGTTTGCGCTGAATCCGAGCGGTTGAGCTTGAACTAACCGCCGATAAAAAACCCCAAACAGGGCGGGCCGATCCAGCGAGGATGGCCCGCCTTTTTGCTTTCCAACGGTTCGCCATTCATGTCAGTTTCCACTCACGGTCTTCGAGTCCGGCGCGGTCCCCAGGTGGTCCGCGCGGCGGTGGAGCTGTTTTCATCAATGCGGTTCGCCATCGCGTTGCTCACGGTCATCTGCATTGCCTCGATCATCGGGACCGTGCTGAAGCAGCACGAGCCGATCAACAACTACATCAACCAGTTCGGGCCGTTCTGGGCGGAGGTGTTTCGCGCGGCCCGGCTCGATTCGATCTATAGCGCCTGGTGGTTTCTGCTGATCCTCGGCTTTCTCGTGATCAGCACGTCGCTGTGCATCGCGCGCAACACGCCGCGCATCTTCAGCGACCTGAAGACCTTCAAGGAAGGCATACGGGTGCAGAGCCTGCGTGCTTTTGGGCAGCGCGCCGAAGCCGTGCTCCATGAAAGGCCCGATACCGCCGCCAATCGCATCGGCCAGTTGCTGGCGACCGGCGGCTGGAAGGTCAAGCTCCAGCATCGCGACGGTGACGGGTGGATGGTGGCGGCGCGCGCGGGAGGGGCTCACAAGCTCGGATACATCGCGGCGCACAGCGCGATCGTGCTGGTCTGCCTCGGCGGCCTGCTGGACGGCGACCTGGTGGTGCGCGCCCAGACCTGGTTCAACGGCAAGAGCATCTACACCGGGGGTGGGATGATTGCGGACGTCCCGGCACAGTATCGGCTGTCGCCGAACAACCCGACCTTTCGCGGCAACATCCTGGTGCCCGAAGGCGGACAATCGAGCGTCGCGATACTGAACCAGGCCGATGGCGTGCTGCTGCAGGATCTGCCGTTCTCGATCGAACTCAAGAAGTTCATCGTCGACTACTACTCGACCGGCATGCCCAAGCTGTTCGCGAGCGAAGTGGTGCTGCACGATCGGGAAACCGGCAAGGAGATTCCGGCGCGCATCGAGGTGAATCATCCGTTCAGCTACAGGGGCGTCGAAATCTACCAGTCGAGCTTCGATGACGGCGGCTCCAGCGTGAAGCTGAAGGCTGTTCCGATGGCCTCGGCGGCGAAGCCCTTCGAGCTCGACGGCACCATCGGCGGCAGCTCGGAAATCACCAACGGCTCGCAGCGGCTCACACTCGAATACTCCGCGCTGCGCGTGATCAACGTCGAGAACTTCGGCGACGAGGGCAAAGGCGCAATGAGCAGCGGTGCCGACGTGCGCAAGGTCGACCTGCGCGCCGGGCTCGAGTCGCGGCTGGGTGCGGCCAACAAGACCGACAAGCCGAAGACGCTGCGCAACATCGGCCCCAGCATCGGCTACAAGCTGCGCGATGCGGCGGGACAGGCGCGCGAATATCAGAACTACATGGTCCCGGTCGACATGGGAGACGGGCAGCCGGTCTTCCTGCTGGGGGTGCGGGAACGTCCGGAAGATCCCTTCCGCTATCTGCGTGTTCCCGCCGATGACCAGGGGTCGATGGAAGGATTCGTGCGCATGCGCGCGGCCCTGGCCGACGACGCAATACGTGCGCAAGCCATCGAGCGCTATATCGCGCGCGCCGCTGACCCCTTGCGGCCGCAATTGGCCGACCAGCTGCGCACTTCCGCCACGCGCGCGCTCGCGCTGTTCGCCGGCACCGAGCGCGCCAAGGCCGATGCGGTGACCGCGGGCGGCTGGCAGGCCATCGCCGAGTTCATGGAGGCGAACGTGCCCGAGTCCGAACGCGAGCGCGCCGGGGCGGTTCTGGTGCGCATCCTCAACGATGTGCTGTTCGATGTGCTGAACCTGAGCCGCGAAAAGGCAGGCCTGGCTGATCTGCCCGCCGACGAGAAATCACAGGGCTTCCTTACCCAGGCGGTGCTCGCCATCAGCGACGCCCATTTCTACCCCGCGCCAGTGGCCATGATGCTGACGGACTTCAAGCAGGTCCAGGCCAGCGTGTTCCAGGTTGCGCGAGCGCCTGGCAAGAGCGTGGTCTATCTCGGCTGCCTGTTGCTGATCACAGGCATTTTTGCAATGCTCTACGTGCGTGAACGCAGGCTTTGGATCTGGCTCGCGAAGGACGACAGTCTCTCCGACAGCACCGCAGCCACCATGGCCTTCTCGGTCAATCGCAAGACCATCGACAGCGACCGCGAATTCGAGCACCTGAAAGACAAGTTGCTCGCCATCAGCAAGGATAGGGCCTCATGAACACCACCACCCTCACGCTCAACGACAGCTGGCGCCAGCGTCGCAATACCTTCGATTGGGTGTTCGCCGTGCTCGTTCTGGCCGGAGGGGTCTTCGCCTTCTCGCGCTATGCGGGGTCGATGGACTACTACGAGAAGACCATCCTCACGGTGGCAATGCCCGCGGCGATCTGGCTCGGCTGGTTCTGGCGGCCCCTGCGCGTGCTGGCGATCGTCGTTGCCTGCGCGGCCTTGCTCGGGATCGCTTCCTACCAGGGTGATCTGGCGCGCGCCGACACTGTCTTCCAGCTGAAGTACTTCCTGTCGAGCCAGTCAGCCATTCTCTGGATGAGCGTGCTCATCTTCATGAGCACGCTGTTCTACTGGTTCGGCTTCTTCGGCGGCAAGCAGGCCGACGCCATGGACCTCATCGGCTCGCGGCTTGCCTGGGCGGCCGTCACGATGGCACTCATCGGCACGATGGTTCGCTGGTATGAAAGCCACCTGCTCGGACCCGATATCGGGCACATCCCCGTCAGCAATCTCTACGAAGTCTTCGTCCTCTTCAGCTGGCTGACCACCACCTTCTATCTCTATTTCGAATCGCGCTACGGCACGCGTGCCCTCGGCGCCTTCGTGATGCTGATGGTCAGCGCCGCGGTCGGCTTCCTGCTCTGGTACACCTTGGTGCGCGACGCCCAGGAGATCCAGCCGTTGGTGCCCGCCTTGCAAAGCTGGTGGATGAAGCTGCATGTGCCCGCGAACTTCATCGGTTACGGCACCTTCTCGCTCGCGGCGATGGTCGCCTTTGCCTACCTCATCAAGGAGCAGGCGACCGAGACGCGCTGGTACAAGCTCACGCCGATGTGGCTGTTGGGCATAGCGCTGTGCTTTGTGCCGGTGGCCTTCCGCCAGCGCGTGCAGGAAGCAGGCGGGAGCTACTGGGTCGTCTATGCGGGGATTTCGGCGCTGATTGCGGCGGGTATCCTGCTGGGGCGCAAGCGCATCGCCGCGCGCCTGCCCGCCAATGAGGTTCTGGACGATGTGATGTACAAGTCCATCACGGTGGGCTTCGCATTCTTCACCATCGCGACCGTTCTCGGCGCCCTCTGGGCTGCTGATGCCTGGGGCGGCTACTGGAGCTGGGACCCCAAGGAAACCTGGGCGCTCATCGTCTGGCTCAACTATGCGGCCTGGCTGCACATGCGGCTCGTCAAGGGCCTGCGGGGCACCGTGGCTGCGTGGTGGGCCCTTGGTGGTCTGGCCGTGACCACCTTCGCTTTTCTTGGCGTCAACATGTTCCTGAGCGGGTTGCACAGCTACGGAACCTTGTAGCTTCGGGTTTTCTGGTGGGGTGGTTGCGGGAATATTGAAACCGCACGCGTTCCTGGTGCGTAACCGAATCAGCGTTGGCGACGAACTCATCTGAGCAACGCATCCAGGCGAAAGGCAAGAACCATGTCGATTCATTCCCGCCAGCATCTCTTTAAGAGTGGCTTCCTTCACCCCCTTTCGAGCGAGATCACGCCGCGCGCCGCCTACGAAGGCCGCCGCGACATGCTCAAATTGCTTGCCAGCGGCGTCGCGGGTGCGGCGATGGCTTCGTGGGCGGCGCGTGACGCCCAGGCCCAGGCCGCCGCACCTGGCAAGCTGGCGCCGTTGAAGGGAGCCAAGTCCGCGGTTCCTGGTGCGCAGACCATGGAGAAGCTCACCGAATATAAGGACGCCACCAGCTACAACAACTACTATGAATTCGGTACCGACAAGGGAGACCCGGTCAAGAATGCGGGCACGCTGAAGACCAGCCCATGGACCGTCGAGGTGGAGGGTCTGGTCAAGAAGCCGGGCAAGTACGGCATCGAAGACCTGATCAAGCTCAGCGCGCAGGAAGAGCGCATCTACAGGCTGCGTTGCGTCGAAGGCTGGTCGATGGTCATCCCGTGGGTGGGCTATTCGCTATCCGAACTCATCAAGAAGGTCGAGCCACAGGGCAGCGCCAAGTACGTGGAGTTCGTGACGCTGGCGGATCCCAAGACCATGCCCTTCGTCGGTTCGCGCATCCTCGACTGGCCCTACACCGAAGGTCTGCGCATGGACGAGGCCATGCATCCGCTCACGCTGCTGACATTCGGGATGTACGGCGAGGTCCTGCCCAATCAGAACGGCGCGCCGGTGCGCGTCGTGGTGCCGTGGAAGTACGGCTTCAAGAGTGCCAAATCGATCGTCAAGATCCGCTTCGTGGAGAAGGAGCCGGGTACTGCCTGGAACAAGGCTGCCGCGCAGGAGTACGGGTTCTATTCCAACGTGAATCCGAACGTCGACCATCCGCGCTGGAGCCAGGCGACGGAGCGCCGCATCGGCGATGGCGGCGGCTTGTTCGCCAAGCGCGCCAAGACCTTGATGTTCAACGGCTACGAAGCGCAGGTCGGCCAGCTCTATGCGGGCATGGACTTGAAGAAGAACTACTGAGCCCGTCGTGAACAAGTTCCTGATGCACCCGGCCGTCAAGCCGGTGGTGTTCGTGCTGTGCCTGCTGCCGTTTGCATGGCTGGTCTACGGCGCATTCACCGACGGCCTGGGCGCCAACCCGGCGGAGTATCTGATCCGTTCGACCGGTGACTGGACGCTGCGCTTCATCTGCATCGTCCTCGCCGTCACGCCGTTGCGGGTGATCAGCAACACCAATGCGCTCGCGCGCTATCGCAGGATGCTTGGCTTGTTCGCCTATTTCTATGTGGTCGTCCACTTGCTGAGCTACAGCTGGTTCGACATGGACTTCGACATCGCGGAAATCGCCAAGGACATTGCCAAACGGCCATTCATCCTGGTGGGCTTCTCTGCATTCGTGCTGCTCACGCCCCTTGCCGCGACTTCGTTCAATCGCGCCATCAAGGCGCTGGGGGCGAAGCGCTGGCAGATGCTCCACAAGCTCGTCTACGTGATCGCCGGCCTGGGCTTGCTGCACTTCTTCTGGATGCGTGCGGGCAAGAACAACTTCGCGGAGGTGTTCCTCTATGCCGCGATCATCGCTGTGCTCCTTGGATGGCGCATCTGGAACTCCGCGGGCAAGAAGAAGGGCCTGCAGCCCGCGCGCGCCGTGCGGACGCAACTCACGAAGTGAGCGCGTCACACGGGTTCAGTCGTTGCTGAATCGCTCGCTGCGCAGCTGGTCGTCGATGGTTTCGCGGCGACGGATGAGCGTGGCACGCTCGCCGCTCACGAGCACTTCTGCGGCCCGGTCGCGGGTGTTGTAGTTGCTCGCCATGGCCATGCAGTACGCACCGGCCGAGAGTACGGCGAGCAGGTCTCCGGCCCGCACATCCAGGGCTCGGTCGCGGCCGATCCAGTCGCCGCTCTCGCAGATCGGCCCGACCACGTCGTAGCTCACGGTCTGGCCGTGAGTTGCGGCCACGGGGACGATCTGGTGAAAGGCCTGGTACATGGCCGGCCGGGGAAGATCATTCATCGCCGCATCGACGATGCAGAAGTTCTTGTCTTCGCCCGGCTTGGTGTACAGCACCTCGGTCACGCACACGCCCGCATTGCCGATCAGGGAGCGGCCGGGCTCGACGATGAGCCTGCGCTGGCCGAAGCCTCGGGCATCGAGGCGATCGAGCAGCTGCCACCAGAGCACATCCGCCTTGGGTGGGGTGTCGCCGTTGTAGTCGATGCCTAGGCCGCCGCCGAAGTCGAGATGGTGCAATGGAATCCCGGCCTTCTCGATCGCCTCGACCAGGTCGAGCACACGCTCCAATGCCTCTAGGTAGGGAGACGCCTCGGTGATCTGGGAGCCGATGTGGCAGTCGATGCCGATGACCTGCAGGCCTTCGAGTGATGCGGCATGCTGGTAGATGGCGACTGCCCGATCGTGCGCCACGCCGAACTTGTTGCCCTTGAGGCCGGTCGAGATGTACGGATGTGTCTTGGGGTCGACGTTGGGATTGATGCGGACACTGATTGCCGCACGCCGGCCCTCTTCGATTGCGACGGCGTTGAGTACGTCGATCTCGGCTTCGCTTTCGACGTTGAAGCATCCGATGCCGGCGGCAAGCGCCTGTCGCATCTCGGCGCGGGTCTTGCCGACGCCGGAGAAGATCACCTTTGAAGGGTCGGCTCCGGCGAGCAGGACGCGCGTGAGTTCACCGCCAGACACGATGTCGAACCCGCATCCCGCCTCCGCGAAGACGCGCAGCACGCCGAGCGAGGAGTTCGCCTTGATCGCATAGCAGACCATGGCGTCGCGGCCCTCGAACCCACGCTGATAGGCGCCCAGAGCATCGAGCATCCATTGCTTCGAATAGACGAACAGGGGCGTGCCGTATTCATGCGCCAATGCCGAGAGCGACAGTCCTTCGACGCGCAACTCGCCGTCCTTGCGTGCGATGTGGGGGTGGCCAGGGAGGATCGCGGAGGTCGTCACTTCATCCCTCCTGTCGCTGCGGGCGCATCGCTGGTTGCTGCCGGAGTCGGAGTCGGAGTCGGAGTCGGAGTCGGAGTCGGAGTCGGTGACGGCGCGCTGGTCGAGGCCGGCGCCGGGGTGGGGGGATCCGTCCGGTTCGATCCTGGCGTCAGCAACTCGGGCAGAGTCGCGCGATTTCTCGCGGCGGGTTCGGTCGGTAAACGCAGCGGACCCTTCAGGCCGCATGCGGTCAAACCGACCCCTACGAGCGCGAGGCCAACGGCGCTCACTAGAATTTGGCGAACATTCAACATGGTGAAATTGTAATGACCGACCCAGAGTACATGGACCGTGCGGAAGCGGCGCTTGCAGCGATCGAACGGGCGTGCGACCGTATCAACGACGCGACCGACGTCGATATCGACAATCAGCGCGTGGGCGGCATGATCACGATCAGCTTTCGCAACGGCAGTCAGTTGATCGTCAACCTGCAGCCGCCGCTGCACGAGATCTGGCTTGCGGCGCGCTCCGGCGGCTACCACTACCGATATGACGGCCAGGGCTGGGTGGACACGAAGACCGGCGAAGAGTTCTTCCTCAACCTGTCGCGCGAAGCGACGGCCCAGGCGGGACAGGCCTTGGCGTTCGCGGCTGACTAGTTGCGGAAGAGGTCGAGGATCTTGCTGCGCTCTTCCGGCGGCGGCGTCGGACTGATGGGTACGCCGGTGATCGCCTCGACAGGCTGCGGCGGCGATGAATCGAGGCCAAGGCTGGCAACGCCGCGTCCAGGCGCGTAGTCGTCGTAGTACACCTCGCCGCCGACGTTGACGACGCCTGCGGGTACGGGGATCTCGGCCACCGGTACTCCCTTGATCGCGGTTTCCATGTAGGCAACCCATATCGGCAGGCTCAGCCCGCCGCCGGTTTCGCGATCGCCGAGCTTGCGCGGCGTGTCGTAGCCCATCCAGGCGACCGCGGTCATCGTCGGCTGGAAGCCGGCGAACCATGCATCCAACGAGTCATTCGTCGTACCGGTCTTGCCGTAGATGTCCGGCCGCTTCAGCATCGCCTGAGCCTTGGCGGCTGTGCCAGTGCGCGCCACTTCCTGCAACAGACTGTCCATGATGTAGGCGTTGCGCTGAGGGATTGCGCGCGCGGTTTCATTCAGGAGGGGCGGCTGCGGCTCGACGAGGACCTTGTCCTTGTGATCGGTCACGCGCGTGACCAAGTAGGGCGTGACACGATAGCCGCCATTGGCAAACACCGAATAGGCCGTCGCCATCTGCATCGGCGTGACGGAGCCGGCACCCAGTGCCATCGGCAGGTATGCCGGGTGCCTCTCGCGATCGAAGCCGAAATTGGTGATCCAGTCCTGCGCATAGCGGGTGCCGATGGATTGCAGGATACGGATCGACACCAGATTCTTGGACTTGGCCAGGGCGCGCCGCATCGACATCGGCCCTTCGAAGCCACCGTCATAGTTCTTCGGCTCCCATGGCTGTCCGCCTGTCGTGGCCGCGTCGAAGAAGAGCGGCGCATCGTTGATGACGGTGGCGGGCGTGAAGCCCTTTTCCAATGCCGCCGAATAGATGAACGGTTTGAAGCTCGAGCCGGGCTGGCGCCAGGCCTGCGTCACGTGATTGAACTTGTTCTTGTCGAAATCGAAGCCGCCGACCATGGCCTTGACGGCGCCGTCGCGCGGGTCGAGCGCCACGAACGCGCCTTCGACTTCGGGCAACTGGGTGATTTCCAGGCCGCCCTTCGGCGTCCTCGCGACCCGGATCACGGCACCGGGCCGGATCTTGATGTTGGGCGGCGCCTTGTCGGACAGCCCGGACTGCGCTGGCCGAAGGCCTTCGCCAACGATCTGCAAGGTCTCGCCGTTACCGCGAATGGCGGTGACTTCCTTCGCATTGGCCTTGAGCACGACCGCTGCCATCACATCACCGTTGTCCGGGTGGTCGGCAAGCGCATCGTCCACCGCTTCGTCGAGATCCTTGGGGTTGGCGGGCAGATCGACAAACTTCTCGGGGCCGCGATAGATCTGCCGGCGCTCGAAGTCCATGATGCCCTTGCGCAAGGCCTTGTACGCCGCTGCCTGGTCGGCCGCGACAAGCGTGGTGTAGACCTTGAGGCCGCGCGTGTAGGTGCTGTCGCCGTACTGCGCGTACATCAGCTGGCGCACCGTTTCCGCCACGTATTCGGCATGCAGGCGCGTCGGATCGGCAGCGTCTCGCAGATGAAGCTCTTCCTTCTTCGCTTCCGAGGCTTGCTCCGCCGTGATGAACCCGGCCTCCTGCATGCGGTCGATCACGTAGAGCTGTCGGCCCCGGGCGCGCGCAGGATTGTTGACGGGGTTGTTGGCGCCCGGTGCCTTCGGCAGACCCGCCAGCATCGCGGCCTGCGCAATCGTGATGTCCGCGAGCGGCTTGCCGAAATAGGCTTCTGACGCCGCAGCGAATCCATAGGCTCGGTTGCCGAGGTAGATCTGGTTCAGATAGATCTCGAAGATCTGGTCCTTGCTGAGCAAGTGCTCCAGTTTGAAGGTCAGGAGAACCTCGTAGATCTTGCGCGTGAGGGTCTTTTCGGAACTCAGGTAGACGTTTCGCGCCACCTGCATCGTGATGGTCGATGCGCCCTGACTCTTGACCCGGTTCATGTTGGCCAATCCGGCGCGCAGCATCCCCTTGTAGTCGACTCCGCCATGCTCGTAGAAGCGGGCGTCTTCGGCGGCCAGAACAGCATCCTTCATGACCTTGGGGATGGTCGCGATCGGTGTGAGATTGCGGCGCTCCTCGCCAAACTCACCGATCAGGATGCCCTCTGCGGAAAAAACGCGCAGCGGCAATTTGGGTCGGTAATCAGCCAATTCGGAAATATCCGGCAAGTTCGGATAGGCGACGGCCAAGGCAACGGCGATGATGCAGACGAGGGCCAATGCCCCGGCCGCCGCAATTCCCAGCGCCCAGAGGACGATACGTATCAGCCATGTCAGCCAAGCAGGGCGCTTGGAGGGAGGGGGCGATTTGGTTTGCCCGTTGGGGCGAGAGGTTTCGGGCATTGAGGCTCTAGGAGTCAACGTACATTATAAAAACGAGGTTGCGTAGTGCCGGCCTGTCGTAGCACTTAAGCCCCAAGTACTCTAATTTGTGACGCAAGTTGCATATCGGAACTCTTACGTCGACTTTTGACAACGATTGGCCCTTGGCTGGGGATGAGCCGCTTGGTTTGGCTTGCGCCTTGCTGCTAGCATGCAACCACATGCATATTTTTCCAATCGTTACAAACGGATGGGATCGAACTTGACTGCTCTGGGATCGTTGTTTCGCCGTCAGCCCGCGCCGTTGCTCGGGTTGGACGTCAGTTCGTCCAGCGTCAAGCTGGTCGAGCTGGGCCGTGACGCGAGCGGCAGGTTGGTGCTCGAGCGCTGTGCGATCGAGCCTCTCGAGCGTGGATGGATCACCGACGGCAACGTCGAGAAGTTCGACGAAGTCGCGGAGGCCGTTCGACGGGTCGTTCGCAAGAGCGGAACGCGCACGAAGAACGCGGCGTTGGCCTTGCCGCCGTCTGCCGTCATCACCAAGAAGATCATTCTGCCGGGCGGCATGAGCGAGCAGGAACTCGAAATCCAAGTCGAGTCCGAGGCAAATCAGTACATTCCCTTTTCGTTGGACGAAGTCAGCCTCGACTTCTGCGTGATCGGCCAGGCAGCCAATTCAGCAGGCGATGTCGAGGTTCTCATTGCCGCGTCGCGCAAGGAGAAGGTACAGGATCGCCAAGGCTTGGCGGAGGCCGCGGGCCTTAAGGCGGTGATCCTCGATGTCGAATCCTATGCATCGCGGCTCGCCACGGCCCGGCTGATCGAGCAGTTGCCCGGACAAGGTCGCGACGCGGTGGTTGCGCTGTTCGAAGTGGGCGCGTTCACGACAAGCATGCAGGTCCTGCGCAATCAGGAGGTGCTCTACGACCGCGATCAAGCATTTGGAGGAGCCCAACTCACCCAATTGATCGTTCGCCAGTACGGATTTTCGGCGGAGGAGGCCGAGACGAAGAAGCGAAGTGGTGATCTGCCTGACGACTACGGGTCTGGCGTGCTGAAGCCTTTCGTTGCCAGCATTGCCCAGGAAATTGCGAGAGCGCTGCAGTTCTTCTTCACCAGCACGCCGCACAATCGCGTCGACTATGTGTTGCTGGCGGGTGGGTCGGCCGCTCTGCCCGGCCTGACGAGTGCAGTCACGCGGCAAACGTCGTTTGCCTGTTCCCTCGTGAATCCCTTCGACGGCATGGAAATCGGCAGCGGAATTCGAGAGAAGAAGGTCCGGCGTGAAGCGCCGTCCTACCTGACATCGTGCGGATTGGCGATGCGGAGGTTTCTGCAGTGATCCTGATCAACCTGCTCCCGCACAGGGAAGCCGCGCGCAAGCGTCGGCGTGAGACTTTCTATGCAACGCTGGGCATCGCCGCTGTCATGGGTGGCGTCATCGCCGGCGCTGCCTTTCTCTGGTTCGAGGCTCAGATTTCCAGTCAGCAAGCGAAGAATGGCATGTTGAAGACGGAGATCGCCAAGCTGGAATCCGAGATCAAGGAAATCTCGACCCTGCAGTCCGAAATCGCGGCGTTGCGGGCGCGGCAGCAAGCGGTCGAGGATCTGCAGGGCGATCGCAATCTGCCCGTGCACCTGCTCAACGAACTCGTCCGGCAACTCCCCGACGGCGTCTACCTGACGAGCATGAAGCAAGACAACCAGACGGTCACGCTGCAGGGCATGGCGCAGTCCAACGAGCGCGTGTCGGAATTGCTTCGAAATCTTGGCAACAACAGCCCCTGGTTGATCAAACCCGAGCTGGTGGAAATCACTTCGGGTTCCGTCAGCCTGAGCGCCCGCGATCAGCGACGTGTTGCGAACTTCACGATGCGTATTGGTCTCAGGCGGCCAACGGACGTGCAGAAGGCCGCTCCCGGCACGACCGTGCCGGCGCCGACCGCAACCAAGGGCTAGGCGTTCATCATGGCAACAAAACGCGCTTCCCCGAGTATTGATTTCGCTGCGGCCATGCGGAGTTTCGGCGATCAATTCCGAGGCCTCAATCCCAACGATCCATCAGTCTGGCCACCTGTGCCGCGCTACGCCTTGTGCGTCGTCGTCACGGCAGTCGTTCTGGCGGGGTTGTGGTTCGCGTGGCTCACCAATTCGAACGACCAACTCGATGCAGAGCGTGCCACGGAAGTGACGCTCAGGGCCGACTACCAGAAGAAGGTGGCGCAAGCCGCCAACCTCGAACTGCTCAAGAAGCAGCGCGAGCAGGTGCAGCAGTATGTGACGCTGCTGGAAAAGCAACTGCCGAGCAAGGCGGAAATGGATGCGCTGCTTTCCGACATCAATCAGGCCGGGCTGGGCCGCAGCCTCCAGTTCGAGCTGTTCCGGCCGGGCCAGATCAATGTCAAGGACTACTACGCCGAACTGCCGATCGCGGTACGCGTGACGGGGCGCTATCACGACATGGGTGCATTCGCCGCGGATGTGGCGAATCTTTCCCGGATCGTGACCTTGAACAATATCTCCATCACGCCGCAGAAGGATGGAGGGCTGGTCATGGATGCCACTGCGCGCACCTTCCGCTATCTGGACGAGGAGGAGCAAGCAATGCAGAAGCGGGCCGCTGCGGCGAAGGCGAACAAGAAATGACAATGCCCAGATTTCTCTGGCTCAGCTTCGCTGTGGTCGGTCTGAGCGGTTGCATGGGCTCTGAGCAGGAGGACCTGCAAAAGTGGATGGCCGATCAGAAGGCCCAGGTCAGGCCGACGGTGCCGCCGATCAGCGCGCCGAAGAAGTTTGTCCCTCAGGCATACACCGAGGGCGCGGCGTTCGAGCCGTTCAATGTTCAGAAGCTGACGCAGGCCTTGCGTCGTGACTCCAGCCAGCCAAGTACCTCCGGGCTCATCGCGCCCGAACTTTCCCGTCGCAAGGAGGCCCTCGAGGCCTTCCCGCTCGATTCGATGGCGATGGTTGGCAGCATGAATCGAAACGGACAGCCGGTGGCGCTGATCAGTGTGGACAAGTTGCTCTATCAGGTACGGGTGGGCAACTACCTGGGACTCAACTACGGGCGCATTACCCGTATCAGTGAAACCGAACTCGCCTTGCGTGAAATCGTGCAGGACGCCGCCGGTGAGTGGATCGAACGCGTGGCGACGCTGCAGTTGCAAGAGAGGCCGACGAAATGAATCAATACAAATCAATGCTCGCGCAGTGGCTGCGCTCTACCGGGGTAGCCCTGTGTGCGCTCACTGCGGCCGCCATTGTTCATGCGCAGAACGCAATCGAGTCGGTCACGAGTTCGATGCAGTCCGGCGCGGAGGTCATTCGTGTCGACCTGACGCAGCCCCTCACCGCGGCGCCGACTGGCTTCGCGATTCAGACGCCAGCGCGTATCGCACTCGACTTCCCGGGCGTGACGAATGCCATCGGACGTTCTGCGATCGAGGTCAACCAGGGCAATCTTCGATCGGTGAATGTCGTACAAGCGGGTGATCGCACGCGCCTGGTTCTGAATCTCAAGCAGGCGACGTCGTACAAGACGGAAATCCAGGGCAAGTCCCTTCTGGTGTCGTTAGAGCCTGTCCCTGGCGCCGCGTTGGTGGCCTCCACGCCCTCCGCGTTTGCAGAGAATCGCAACCGCGACACCCTGCCGTTGCGGGATGTCGATTTCCGCCTGGGATCCGACGGGACCGGCCGCGTGATCGTCGACCTGGCCAACAACCAGGTCGGCGTCGATATCCGCCAGCAAGGGAAGAACCTTGTTGTGGAGTTCACCAAGTCGACCTTGCCCGAAGGCTTGCGTCGTCGCCTCGACGTCTCTGATTTCGGCACTCCCGTCCAGTTGGTAACGACGCAGCAGGTCGGCGATCGTGTGCGCATGACCATCGAGCCCAAGGGCGACTGGGAGCACAGCGCCTACCAGAGCGAAAACCAGTTCGTCGTCGAGGTGCGTCCTCGCAAGATCGACCCGACCAAGCTCACCCAGGGCGTCGGGTACAACGGCGAGAAGCTGTCCCTGAACTTCCAGAACATCGAGATTCGCTCGCTGCTGCAGGTGATCGCCGATTTCACGAACTTCAACATCGTGACCTCCGACTCGGTGACTGGCGCCTTGACGCTGCGTCTGAAGGATGTGCCCTGGGATCAGGCGCTCGACATCATCATGCAGGCGAAGAACCTCGGCATGCGCAAGAACGGCAGCGTGCTGTGGATTGCGCCGAAGGACGAGATCAACGCCAAGGAAAAGCTTGAGTTCGAGGCGCAGGCAGCCATCCAGAATCTGGAGCCTCTGCGCACCCAGTCCTTCCAGCTGAACTACACGAAGGCCATTGCCATTGCGCAGGGCCTGACCGGCACCGGTGCCTCCAGCGGTGGCGGTTCGGGCACGACGACCCGCATCCTGAGCCCGCGGGGCAGCGTGATCGCGGAATCGCGCACCAACCAGCTCTTCGTCTCGGACATTCCTTCGCGTCTGACCCAGGTGGCCGAACTCATCCAGAAGCTCGACATCCCGGTGCGGCAGGTGCTGATCGAGGCACGCATCGTCGAAGCGTCCGACACCTTCGGCAAATCGCTGGGCGTCAAGCTGGGCGGTGGTTCCATCAACAGCCGCTCCAGCATCGGAACCTTTCCGTCGGTGACGGGCGGCGGGACAGTGAGCACCACGACGCTCACAGGTGGCGTGGCAACGACCACGTCGACCAGCACCAGTCCGACCGTGACATTCCCGCAATTCACGCTGGGCAACTTCGTGAACCTGCCGTCGACCGGGGTCAGCGGCAACGGCAATGCGCCGGGGACTTTCGCGCTTTCGCTCTTCAATGCGAGCTTGTCGCGGATGCTCAATCTTGAGATTTCGGCGCTCGAAGCCGACGGCAAGGGCAAGGTGGTGTCGAGCCCGCGCGTCGTCACTGCGGACCAGACCAAGGCCCTGATCGAGCAGGGCACGGAATTGCCCTATCAGGTGGCCACTTCCAGCGGCGCAACCTCGATTGCATTCCGCAAGGCCAATCTGAAGCTCGAGGTCACGCCGCAGATCACGCCTGAAGGCAACATCATCCTGACGCTCGACGTCAACAAGGACACCGTTGGTCAGGCAACGACGGCGGGGTTCGCGATCAACACCAAGCATGTCCAGACAGAAGTTCTGGTCGAGAACGGCGGCACGGTGGTCATTGGTGGTATCTTCGAACTCACCGAAACCAACGATGAATCGCGCATACCGGTGCTCGGTGAAGTGCCCTATCTCGGGGCGCTGTTCCGGACGCGCAATCGCGTTGCCAACAAGACTGAAATGCTCGTCTTTATCACCCCGAAGATGATTACCGACCGAAACGCTGCGCGCTGACGCGCGGCGTTCGCATCACGACGTGGCGGTCGCACTCGTCGGCTTGCCCGGCGCCGGCAAATCCGCTGTAGGCCGGCGCCTTGCGCAGCGCCTGCAGTTTCCGTTCGTGGACAGCGATCACGTGATCGAGGAGCGAATCGGCTGCTCGATCCGCGACTATTTCGAACGCGAAGGCGAGACGAGCTTTCGGGACATCGAAGAGTCGGTGATCGCCGACCTGGCATCGAATCCCCGCGGGGTGGTTGCGACGGGCGGCGGGTCGGTGCTGCGCGAGACCAACCGGACCCGGTTGCGTGCTCATTTTCATGTGATCTATCTGCGATCCTCGCCGGAGGATCTGTTTCGGCGCCTCCGACATGATGTCAAGCGGCCCTTGCTTCAGGTCGCCGATCCCCTGGGCCGGTTGCGCGAGCTATATGACGCACGTGACGCGCTCTATCGCGAGACTGCCCATGATGTCGTCGAGACCGGTCGGCCGACGGTTGCCATGCTGGTCAACATCATCGTGATGCAACTCGAACTCGCCGGCATCAGCGCGCCCGAAGCCCAGATCGATCCGCCAGCCTGAGCCAGCCTGCCCCCTTGTGCACCTAAACTCGGGCACATGCGATTGTCAGTCCCTCCCGAACGCGTCGAAATCCAGCTCGGCGAGCGCAGCTATCCGATCCTCATCGGCGTCGGCTTGTTGAGCGCGCCTGAAAACCTGCTGGCCGTGCCAGCGGCTGCTTCGGCCTTGATTGTTACCAACACCACGGTTGGACCTCTCTATGCGGCCGCATTGCGCGAGGCTCTGGCCGGGCGGTTTCGCGCCGTATACGTGCTCGAATTGCCCGACGGAGAGGCGCACAAGGATTGGCAGACGTTGAACCTTGTCTTCGACGCCTTGCTCAGGCACGGCTGCGACCGCAAGACCGTGTTGTTCGCGCTGGGTGGAGGCGTCGTCGGCGACATGACCGGCTTCGCCGCCGCGAGCTATATGCGCGGCGTCCCCTTCGTGCAGGTGCCGACCACGCTGCTGGCGCAGGTTGACTCGTCGGTGGGCGGCAAGACCGCGATCAATCATCCGCTCGGCAAGAACATGATCGGCGCGTTCTATCAACCGCATCTCGTCCTCTGCGATCTTGCGATGTTGGCGACCTTGCCGCCGCGTGAACTCAGCGCGGGGCTGGCCGAGATCATCAAGTACGGCCCGATCTACGACATGGACTTCCTCGACTGGATCGAGGCGAACATCGAGGCCTTGGTAGCGAAGGAGCCCGCGGCCCTGGCGCATGCGGTCAAGCGCAGTTGCGAGATCAAGGCCGCCGTCGTCGGTCAGGACGAACGCGAAACCGGCCTTCGCGCCATTCTCAACTTTGGCCATACCTTCGGGCATGCCATCGAGTCGGGCCTGGGCTATGGCACGTGGCTGCACGGCGAAGCGGTTGGTTGCGGGATGGTCATGGCCGCGCATCTGTCGCAACGGCTCGGCGGGGTTGACGCCGCCTTCGTGCGGCGGCTCACGGCCCTGGTCGAACGGGCCGGGCTGCCGGTTGTCGGCCCGGCGCTCGGGGCAGAGCGATACCTCGAGCTGATGCGCGTCGACAAGAAGTCAGAGGCTGGCGAGATCCGTTTCGTGGTGATCGACAAGCCTGGCTCCGCCGTCATGCGCACCGCGCCCGGCGCCATGGTGCGTGATGTGCTTGCTCAATGCAGTGCGGCCTGAGCCGCTCGTCGATCGATGACTTGCGCGCCTTATGCCAGCGATCCATCGCTGTCGCGCGGCCGGCGGCATCCCGAGCCTCCCGCGCCGACCCGGGATGCTTTTCAGCGCGATCGCGACCGAATCGTCCATTCCACCGCGTTCAGACGGCTGGTCTACAAGACCCAGGTGTTTCTGAACCACGAGGGGGATCTGTTTCGCACCCGGCTGACCCATTCGCTCGAAGTCGCCCAGCTGGGCCGCTCGATCGGCCGGGCACTCCGGCTCAATGAAGACCTTGTCGAAGCCATCGCGCTGGCGCACGACCTCGGGCATACGCCCTTCGGTCACGCGGGACAGGATGCACTGGACGCGTGCATGAAGGACCATGGGGGCTTCGAGCACAACCTGCAAAGCCTGCGTGTCGTGGATGAGCTCGAGCACCGCTACCCGCAGTACGACGGCCTCAACCTCAGTTTCGAGACCCGCGAGGGCATTCTCAAGCACTGCTCGCAGGCGAATGCGCGGCGCATCGAGGCGGCGGAGCCCGGCGGCGTCGCTCGCCGATTTTGCGACCGCACGCAGCCGGGCCTCGAAGCGCAGCTCTGCAACCTCGCCGATGAGATCGCATACAACGCGCATGACATCGACGACGGCGTGCGCTCGGGCCTCATCAGCATCGAGCGACTGAGCGAGGTCCCGCTGTTCGATCGTTACCGCCGGGAAGCGCTCGCCGAATATCCTCAGCTCCAGGGCCGCCGCGTGCTCTACGAGACGATCCGCAGAATGCTGAGCGCGCAGGTCTACGATGTGATCGATGCGACGCGTGCCGCGCTCGAAGCGGCCGCGCCTGTCGATGCCGACGAGGCGCGTCGAGCGCCGCCGCTGGTGCTCTTCAGCGAAGCCATGCGCGTGGAATCATCCGAGCTCAAGCGTTTTCTCTTTCGCGACCTCTATCGGCATCCTCGTGTCATGCAGACCGCGAACCAGGCGAAGGAGGTGGTGCGCGAACTCTTCTCGGCTTACCTCGACGGTGCGGCTGAAATGCCGACCTCGTTCGCACAGCGCGCCGGCCGGCACCGCGCGGTGGCGGATTACATTGCTGGCATGACTGATCGTTTTGCGATCAGGGAACACGAGCGCCTCACGGGCAGGCGATGGATCGAATGAACGACGCACGGCGAGTTCATGGGCGGGTGCCCTCCGCGGCGCTTGCCGTTGTCGGGGCCGGCGTCGCAGCGGCTTTGCATCTGGGCAAGCTGCCACCGGCAGTGCCGGCTTTGCAGGCGTCTCTGGGCATCGGTCTGGTGGAGGCCGGATTCCTGCTCTCGCTGGTGCAGGTCGCCGGCATGACGCTGGGTCTGCTCGTCGGCCTCGGGGCAGATACGGTCGGATTGCGCCGCAGCATGCTGGCCGGGCTGATCGTCGTCACACTGGCGAGTGTGCTTGGAGGCCTGGTCGGGGCCCTGATCGATATAGGTGCGCAAGCCGTGCCCTTGCTGCTGGTTCTGCGTGCACTCGAGGGCGTCGGCTTCCTTTTGGTCGTGATGCCGGGACCGGGGTTGATCCGGGCGATGTCCACACCCGGGACGGAGAGGATGGCGCTTGGCCTGTGGGGCGCCTACATGCCGCTCGGCGTGGCGCTGGCGCTTCTGACCGGACCCGCGTTGATCGCCTGGCTGGGCTGGCCCGGCTGGTGGTGGGCGCTGGCCTTGGTGTCCGCTGCCGCGGGCGTGTGGGTTGCGCTTGCCGTGCCCGACGACAGGCTTCGCCGGAGAGTGGCCGCGACAGCTTCCCAGCCCTGGTACGTGCGTCTGCGTGACACCCTCGGCGCGAGCGGACCATGGACAGTGGCCCTCGCGTTCGCTGTCTATTCCTCGCAATGGATGGCCGTGATCGGCTTCCTGCCCTCGATCTATGCCGCGGCGGGCGTTCCGGGCGGGTGGAGTGCGGTACTCACGGCATTGGCCGCGGCGATGAATATCGTGGGCAATGTGGCCGGTGGCCGGCTGTTGCAGCGTGGTGTGCCGCCCGGGCTCCTGTTGCGCTGCGGCTTTGGAGCGATGGCGCTCGGGAGTGTGGCCGCATTTGCCCAGATCGGGCCTCCTGGAGCGGTTGTCGGCTTGCCCCCAGCGCTGCGGTACCTCGCCGTGTGCATGTTCTCGCTTGGGGGTGGCCTCGTGCCGGCGACGCTCTTCTTTCTGGCGGTCCGCCTCGCGCCGGGGCCGGCCACGGTATCGACGACGGTCGGCCTGATGCAGCAGGCATCGTCTCTTGGCCAGTTCATCGCGCCGCCGGTCGTCGCCTGGGTAGCCCACCGCGTGGGTGGTTGGCAACTGACCTGGGTTGTCACAGTACTCTGTTCGATCGCGGGTTTCGCCCTGGTCTCCCGGATTTCGCCCGCAAGTCCCCGCGCCGGCACCGCATGAACGACGCTGTCACAATTTCGGCGACACAGGCCGAGGCCGATACCCGGCGCTGGCTCGAACGGGCAGTGATCGGGCTGAACCTTTGCCCGTTCGCGAAGTCGGTGCATGCGAAGCGACAGATCCACTATGCCGTCTTCCCGGCGCGCGGCGAGGCCGGCCTCATCGACGCGCTGCTATCAGAAGCGAAAGACCTCGCAGCTTGCGCGCCCTCCGAGCGGGATACGACTCTCTTGATTGCACCGAATACCTTGGCTGACTTCCTGGAATTCAACGACTTCGCCGTTCGCGCCGAACGCCGGCTGGCGCGCGAGGGTTTTGAGGGTCAGTTCCAGCTCGCGAGCTTTCATCCGCTCTTTCAGTTCGCTGGAGCAGAGGCCGACGACATCACGAACGCTACCAATCGAGCTCCGTACCCCACGCTGCACCTCTTGCGCGAGGAAAGCGTGAGCCGTGCAGTCGACGCCTTTCCGGAAGCCGAGGCCATCTTCGAACGCAACATCCAGACCTTGGAGGCGCTTGGCACTGAAGGGTGGGCGGCGCTCGACGTGGGTCCTGGAGGAGCGGGGCGATGAGCACGGTTGTCAAGGCTTCAAAGACAGCGAAGGCGCAAGCCGATGTGCTGGCCGAATTGCGCCCGGGGCAGTCGATCGAACTGCTCAAGGAACTGCACATCCTCACGCGCGAGGGGCGGCTCAACCAGGATTCACGCCGCAAGCTCAAGCAGGTCTATCACCTGTTCCAGTTCATCGAGAAGCTGTTGCTCGAACTGCCGGAAAGCGGCGCCGGAGCCACGCTGGCCGATCATGGCGCGGGCAAGTCGTATCTGGGTTTCATCATTTACGACCTGTTCTTCAAGCAGCGCGCTGGGGGGGCTGTCTA
Source organism: Variovorax sp. 01T432 (assembly GCF_056398605.1). NCBI lineage: Bacteria > Pseudomonadati > Pseudomonadota > Betaproteobacteria > Burkholderiales > Comamonadaceae > Variovorax > Variovorax sp. 01T432. The sequence continues at coordinate 210,428 of NZ_JBFTPS010000005.1, read as the reverse complement.
CGGGGTCGAAACACGTGCCGAGCTGGTCGAGAAGTCGCGAGTGCTTGCACGGCAGCTGAGTTTCGACCGGATGTCCTTTCTCAACCTGAGCGTCGCCGAGTCGGCGAGCGCGGCTGGGCTGCCGGACCGGATCGACGTGGTGACGGCCCTGCATGCCTGCGATACCGCGACCGATGACGCGATCGCCTTCGGCCTCGCCAAACAGGCGCGATTCATGGTGCTGGTGCCCTGCTGTCAGGCGGAGATTGCCGCGTGCCTTCGCCAGACCAAGGCGCTGGCACTGTCGCGCACGCCGCTGGCCGAGCTCTGGCGACATCCTCTGCATACCCGCGAAATCGGCAGTCAGCTCACCAACGTGCTGCGCTGCCTTTATCTCGAGGCGAACGGCTACCAGGTCACGGTGACGGAGCTGGTGGGCTGGGAGCACAGCATGAAGAACGAGCTAATCATCGCGCGCCATACGGGACAGCGCAAAGCCAGTGCGGCAGTCCGGCTTGGCGAATTATTGAGTCAGTTCGGGTTGGAGTCGCTCCTGGCGACGCGTTTCCGCCTGCCCTGAACCGCATTCGTCTCGCCATGGCACGCCTGCCTCGCCTCACACTGGCCGGCCATCCGCACCACGTGATCCAGCGCGGAAACAACCGCCAAGAGGTCTTTGTCGACCGTGCGGACCGCGAGATGCTGCTTGGCCTGCTCGGCGAGAACGCCGCCCGCTTCGGCGTCGCGCTGCACGCCTACGTTCTGATGGACAACCATTTCCATTTGCTCGCAACGCCGTCGACCAGCGATGGGCTGGCCCTGTGGATGCAAGCCGTCGGGCGGCGCTATGTGCGCTACTTCAATGATCGGCACGGGCGCTCCGGGACCTTGTGGGAAGGACGGTACAAGTCGAGTCTGATCCAGGCCGATCGCTTCTTGCTCACCTGCATGGTGTACATGGACCTGAATCCCGTCCGTGCCGCAATGGTGACCGAGCCGCAAGACTATCCCTGGTCGAGCCATGCCCACTATGCCGGACTGCGGCATGACAAGTGGCTGACGCCGCATCCGATCTATTGGACGCTCGGCAACACGCCATTCGCTCGCGAAGCCGCATATGCCGATTTGGTGCGCGCCGGCGTTTCGGCAGCGGATGAGGGCGTGTTGACCGAGGCAACCCTGCATGGATGGGCTGCAGGAGATCTCACATTCCTCGAGTCGTTACAGAAAACGACAGCGCGACGTTTGCTCAAGGCGCGTCCAGGGCGACCTCCTCGCACTCGCGATTCCTCACAATAGCGTGCAAAGGCAATACCAGCAGGGTCTGAGTGCTATCGTTTTTGATCTGTCCCCATAAAGCTATCGGCCAGATCATTCATGATTTAATGGTAATCTGACCCCAATTAAAGTATTTGGCATTATTTGTGCAAAGCAATATGCTCCTTTTCCCTGCGAAAACTGAAGGAGCACGCCCATGACGACGGCTGCCGAGATCGAGCATCTCCAACAACACGGTCTGTATTCTGGTGCTGATGAGCACGACGCTTGCGGCGTCGGCTTCGTGGCCCACATCAAGGGCGAGAAAAGCCATGCCATCGTTCTGCAGGGTCTCAAGATTCTCGAGAATCTGGACCATCGTGGCGCAGTGGGCGCTGACAAGCTCATGGGCGATGGTGCCGGCATCCTGATCCAGTTGCCTGACTTGCTCTACCGCGAGGAGATGGCAAGGCAAGGCGTCACGCTACCCCCGCCAGGCGAATACGGCGTCGGCATGATCTTTCTGCCCAAGGAGCATGCATCCCGCGAGGCCTGCGAGCAGGAGATGGAGCGTGCCATCAAGGCGGAAGGTCAGGTGCTGCTGGGCTGGCGCGACGTCCCGGTCAATCGGGAAATGCCGATGTCGCCGACCGTGCGCAAGAAGGAGCCTCTGCTGCGTCAGGTCTTCATCGGCCGCGGCAACGATGTGATCGTGCAAGATGCTCTGGAGCGCAAGCTGTACGTCATTCGAAAGACCGCCAGCGCCAACATCCAGCGCCTGAAGCTCAAGCACAGCAAGGAATATTACGTTCCCAGCATGTCGAGCCGTACCGTGGTCTACAAGGGCCTGCTGCTCGCCGATCAGGTCGGAACCTATTACCTCGATCTGCAGGACAAGCGCTGCGTCTCGGCCCTGGGTCTCGTCCACCAGCGCTTCTCCACCAATACCTTCCCCGAATGGCCGCTGGCGCATCCGTATCGCTATGTCGCCCACAACGGCGAAATCAACACGGTCAAGGGCAACTACAACTGGATGAAGGCCCGCGAAGGCGTGATGTCTTCGCCGGTGCTGGGCGCCGACCTGCAGAAGCTCTATCCGATCAGTTTCCCCGGTCAGTCCGACACCGCGACCTTCGACAACTGCCTGGAGCTGCTGACCATGGCGGGCTACCCGATCAGCCAGGCCGTGATGATGATGATTCCGGAGCCCTGGGAGCAGCACGCGACCATGGATCCGCGTCGCCGCGCCTTCTACGAGTACCACGCGGCAATGCTGGAGCCGTGGGATGGCCCCGCCTCGATCGTCTTCACAGACGGCCGCCAGATTGGCGCCACGCTCGATCGCAACGGCTTGCGTCCTTCGCGTTATTGCGTAACGGACGATGACCTGGTGATCATGGCCTCCGAATCCGGCGTGCTGCCGGTGCCTGAGCAGAAGATCGTTCGCAAGTGGCGCCTGCAGCCCGGCAAGATGTTCCTGATCGACCTGGAACAAGGCCGCATGATCGACGACGAGGAAGTCAAGGCCACGCTTGCCAACAGCAAGCCCTACAAACAGTGGATCGAGAACCTGCGCATCAAGCTCGACAGCGTCGAGGCGCAGCCGATGCAGGCGCCGGTGAGCCAGGTTGCCCTCCTCGATCGCCAGCAGGCCTTCGGCTACACCCAGGAAGACATCAAGTTCCTGATGAGCCCGATGGCGCAAGCCGGCGAGGAGGGCATCGGCTCGATGGGCAATGACAGCCCGTTGGCCGTCCTGTCCAACAAGAACAAGCCGCTCTACAACTACTTCAAGCAGTTGTTCGCCCAGGTGACGAACCCGCCCATCGACCCGATCCGCGAAGCGATCGTGATGTCGCTCGTGTCCTTCATCGGCCCGAAGCCGAATCTGCTCGATATCAACCAGGTCAACCCGCCGATGCGGCTGGAAGTGAGCCAGCCGATCCTCGATTTCGCAGACATGGCGAAGTTGCGCGACATCGGCAAGTACACGCAAGGCAAATTCAAGAGCTACGCGCTCGATATCACCTATCCGCTCGCGTGGGGCGAGGAGGGGGTCGAAGCCAAGCTGGCATCGCTGTGCGCCGAGGCGGTCGACGCGATTAAGGGCGGCCACAACATCCTCATCGTGAGTGATCGAGCCGTGAGCCCGACGCAAGTCGCCATCCCCGCGCCATTGGCGTTGTCGGCGGTTCATCAGTATCTGGTGCGCGAAGGCCTGCGCACGACTGCGGGTCTCGTGGTCGAAACGGGTTCAGCGCGCGAAGTCCACCATTTCGGCGTGCTCGCCGGCTACGGCGCGGAAGCCGTGCACCCATACCTCGCGATGGAAACGCTCGCCGCGATGCACGAGGACCTGCCGGGCGAACTCAGTGCAGAGAAGGCTATCTACAACTACGTCAAGGCGGTCGGCAAGGGGCTGTCCAAGATCATGTCGAAGATGGGTGTCAGCACCTACATGAGCTACTGCGGCGCCCAGTTGTTCGAGGCCATCGGCCTCAACAGCGAGACGGTCGACAAGTATTTCACGGGCACCGCCAGCCGTGTCGAAGGCATCGGCGTGTTCGCGATTGCGCAGGAAGCGATCCGCATGCACAAGGCCGCCTTCGGCGACGACCCGGTGCTCGCCAACATGCTCGACGCCGGCGGCGAGTACGCCTGGCGCACGCGCGGCGAAGAGCACATGTGGACGCCCGATGCGATCGCCAAGCTCCAGCACAGCACGCGCGCCAACAACTTCAGCACCTACAAGGAATACGCGCAGCTCATCAACGACCAGAACCGGCGCCATCTCACGCTGCGCGGCCTGTTCGAGTTCAAGATCGATCCGGCGAGGGCAATCCCTGTGGACGAGGTCGAATCAGCGGCCGAGATCGTCAAGCGTTTCGCGACCGGTGCGATGTCCCTGGGCTCGATCAGTACCGAAGCCCACTCGACGCTGGCCGTGGCGATGAACCGCATCGGCGGCAAGAGCAATACCGGCGAGGGCGGCGAGGATCCCGCGCGCTATCGCAACGAGCTCAAGGGCATCCCGATCAAGCTGGGCGACACGCTCAAGAGCGTGATCGGCGAGGCCAATGTCGAGGTCGATCTTCCGCTGAAGGACGGCGACTCGCTGCGCTCGAAGATCAAGCAGGTCGCGTCAGGTCGCTTCGGCGTCACGGCCGAATACCTCTCGTCTGCGGACCAGTTGCAGATCAAGATGGCGCAAGGGGCCAAGCCGGGCGAGGGCGGTCAACTCCCCGGTGGCAAGGTTTCCAACTACATCGGCCAGCTGCGTTACTCGGTGCCCGGCGTGGGGCTGATTTCGCCGCCGCCGCATCACGACATCTATTCCATCGAGGACTTGGCGCAGTTGATCCACGACCTGAAGAACGTCGCGCCGCACGCCAGCGTGAGCGTCAAGCTCGTGAGCGAGGTCGGCGTCGGCACCATCGCCGCCGGCGTGGCCAAGTGCAAGAGCGATCATGTCGTGATCGCGGGCCATGACGGAGGCACGGGCGCCTCGCCCTGGTCGTCGATCAAGCATGCCGGCAGTCCTTGGGAGATCGGCTTGGCCGAAACGCAGCAGACGCTGGTGCTCAACCGCCTGCGCGGCCGCATCCGCGTTCAGGCCGACGGTCAGATGAAGACGGGCCGCGACGTGGCCATCGGCGCGCTGCTCGGCGCCGACGAGTTCGGCTTCGCGACGGCGCCACTGGTGGTCGAAGGATGCATCATGATGCGCAAGTGCCACCTCAACACCTGCCCGGTGGGCGTGGCGACGCAGGACCCGGTGCTGCGCAAGAAGTTCTCGGGCAAGCCAGAGCACGTCGTGAACTTCTTCTTCTTCGTTGCCGAGGAAGTGCGCCAGATCATGGCGCAGCTGGGCATCCGCAAGTTCAACGACCTCATCGGGCGCGCCGACTTGCTGGACACCCGGCAAGGCATCGAGCATTGGAAGGCGCGCGGCCTCGACTTCAGCCGCCTGTTCGCGCAGCCGAACGTGCCTGCCGACGTGCCGCGCTACCACGTCGAGAACCAGGACCACGGCCTCGAAAAGAGCCTCGACAACAAGCTGATCGAAAAGTCGCGCCCAGCGATCGAGAAGGGCGAGAAGGTCCAGTTCATCGAGGTGGCGCGCAACGTGAACCGCTCGGTCGGCGCGATGCTCTCGGGTGCGCTGACCAAGGTGCATCCGCAAGGCCTTCCCGACGATTCGATCCGTATCCAGCTCGAAGGGACGGGTGGGCAGTCCTTCGGTGCGTTCCTGGCGCGCGGCATCACGCTCTACTTGATCGGCGATGCCAACGACTACACGGGCAAGGGTCTTTCTGGCGGCCGGGTCGTTGTGCGCCCCAGTCTCGACTTCCGGGGCGAAGCGGTGCGCAACACGATCGTCGGCAACACCGCGCTGTACGGTGCAACCACCGGCGAGGCTTACCTTTGCGGGGTCGCCGGCGAGCGTTTCGCGGTGAGGCTCTCGGGTGCCACGGCGGTCGTCGAAGGCACTGGCGATCACGGGTGCGAGTACATGACCGGAGGGACCGTTGCCGTGCTCGGCAAGACCGGGCGTAACTTCGCGGCCGGTATGAGCGGCGGCGTGGCTTTCGTCTATGACGAGGACGGCGAGTTCGCCTCGCGGTGCAACCTGTCGATGGTGTCGCTCGACAGGGTGCTGACGTCCGCGGAGCAGATCGCGAGCGTGCACCGCAAAATCTGGCATGACGGCGAGACGGACGAGGCACAGCTCAAGAAGCTGCTCGAGGAGCACCATCGCTGGACCGGCAGCAAGCGCGCGCGCGAACTGCTCGACACCTGGGCAGTGGCCCGCACGCGATTCGTGAAGGTCTTTCCAAACGAATACAAGCGCGCACTGGCCGAGATTCACGACCGCCAGGTCGAGCTCACGAGCAGCGGCAACAATGCGCACGTGGGCCTGGAGCCGCACGCCATGAGCAAGCCGGTCAAGCCGGTTGCGGTCTGATCAGCACAAGAACAGAGAACGACAGGACAGCACGATGGGCAAGATCACCGGCTTCATGGAACATGAGCGTATCGAGGAGGGCTACAGGCCCATCGAGGAGCGCGTCAAGCACTACAAGGAATTCGTCGTCGGACTCGATGCCGAACAGGCCAAGATTCAGGGCGCGCGCTGCATGGACTGCGGCACGCCGTTCTGCAACAGCGGATGCCCGGTCAACAACATCATTCCGGACTTCAATGATCTAGTCTATCGAGACGACTGGCAGAGCGCCTTCGCCGTCCTGGATTCGACCAACAACTTCCCCGAGTTCACCGGGCGTATCTGCCCCGCCCCCTGCGAGGCCGCCTGCGTCCTCAACGTGAACGACGACCCCGTCGGCATCAAGTCGATCGAGCACTCGATCATCGATCGTGCGTGGGGTGAGGGGTGGGTGGCGGCGCGACCAGCCAAGCACAAGACGGGCAAGAAGGTCGCGGTCGTCGGCTCCGGCCCCGCCGGCATGGCGGCGGCTCAGCAACTCGCGCGGGTCGGGCACGACGTCACACTGTTCGAGAAGAACGATCGTATTGGCGGCCTGCTGCGCTATGGCATTCCTGACTTCAAGATGGAGAAGTTGCACATCGATCGCCGCGTGGAGCAGATGAAGGCCGAGGGCGTGAGCTTCCGCACGGGCGTGATCGTCGGTGCCTCGAAGGACCCATTGGGCAAGGGCTCCAAGGTCACGAACTGGGCCAAGGAAACGGTCACTCCCGAGCAACTCGACAAGGAATTCGACGCGGTGCTCCTGACCGGTGGCGCGGAACAGTCGCGCGATCTGCCCGTTCCGGGGCGTGATCTGGACGGCATTCATTTCGCGATGGAGTTCCTGCCGCAGCAGAACAAGATCAATGCCGGCGACAAGGTCAAGGGACAGATCCGCGCGGATGGCAAGCACGTCATCGTCATCGGTGGCGGGGATACCGGCTCGGACTGCGTGGGCACCAGCAACCGCCACGGCGCGGCGAGCGTGACCCAGTTCGAGTTGATGCCCCAGCCGCCGGAGGAAGAAAACCGGCCGCTCACCTGGCCATATTGGCCGTACAAGCTGCGCACCAGTTCAAGCCACGAAGAAGGCTGCGAACGCGAATTCGCCATTTCGACCAAGGAATTCATCGGAGAGAGGGGCAAACTCACCGGCCTCAAGACCGTGCGCGTCGAGTGGAAGGAGGGCAAGATGGTCGAGATTCCGGGCTCGGAAGAGGTCCTGAAGGCCGACCTGGTGCTGCTGGCGATGGGATTTGTGAGTCCGGTCAGTGCCGTGCTCGATGCCTTTGGTGTCGAAAAGGATGCGCGCGGCAACGCGAAGGCCACCGTCGATTTCATTGGCGGCTACGCGACCAACGTTCCCAAGGTGTTTGCCGCCGGCGACATCCGCCGCGGACAATCGCTGGTCGTGTGGGCGATTCGCGAAGGGCGCCAGGCCGCACGCGCCGTCGATGAATACCTGATGGGCTTCAGCGACCTTCCGCGTTGAACCTGTGGCAGCGCCGCAACGGCGCCTCCATTATCATAGGGAAAACCGCGAGCCGGGATGTCTGCAAAGGCGCCCCGGCTCTTTCTTTAAGTGAACCCATCCAGCTCTTCTCTCGTCGAATTCCGTGAACTCCGTTTTGGCTACGGTGAGCGCCCCATCCTGGATGGCGTCACTTTCGCCGTGCCGCGCGGCAAGGTGACTGCGCTCATGGGCGCCTCGGGTGGCGGCAAGACCACCGTGCTTCGTCTGATCGGCGGGCAGTTGCGCGCGCAGAGCGGCGAGGTTCTGGTCGATGGAGAGGATGTAGGCAAGCTGAAGGCCGATGCGCTCTATGCGGTGCGGCGCCGCATGGGCATGCTGTTCCAGTTTGGTGCCCTCTTCACTGACATGAGCGTGTTCGACAACGTGGCCTTTCCGCTGCGCGAGCATACGCGTCTGCCCGAAGCCCTGATCCGCGACATCGTGCTCATGAAGCTTGACGCCGTCGGCTTGCGCGGTGCGCGCAATCTGATGCCGAGCGAAGTGTCGGGCGGCATGGCACGTCGCGTGGCTTTGGCGCGCGCCATCGCGCTCGACCCGGATCTCGTGATGTACGACGAGCCTTTCGCGGGACTCGATCCGATTTCGCTCGGGACGGCTGCGCGCCTGATCAGGCAGCTCAACGATACGCTGGGCCTGACCAGCATCGTGGTGTCGCACGATCTCGAAGAGACCTTCCGCATCGCCGACCATGTCATCATCCTGGCCAACGGCCGCATCGCCGCGCAAGGCAAACCCGACGAGGTGCGCTTGAGCGAGGACCCGCTGGTTCATCAGTTCGTCAACGCATTGCCCGACGGGCCAGTCCATTTCCACTACCCCGCCGTCGGGGTCGAGGATGATTTCGGCAATGTCCAGGGAGGGCGGGCATGAGCTGGTACCGGCCTTCGGACGTGGGCTTCGCCGTGCGTCGCAAGCTGGCCGACCTCGGGAGCGGAGCGCGGCTCTTCGTCCGATTGGCGGGCCGGGGCGCGCAATGCCTGCGGCGCTTCGGCCTGGTGCGCGACCAGATCCACTTCCTCGGCAACTATTCATTGGCGATCATCACAGTCTCGGGGCTCTTTGTGGGTTTCGTGCTCGGACTGCAGGGCTACTACACGCTGCAACGCTACGGCTCCTCCGAGGCGCTTGGGCTGCTGGTAGCGCTGAGTCTCGTTCGGGAGCTTGGTCCGGTCGTGGCGGCACTGCTTTTTGCGGGGCGAGCGGGCACATCGCTGACTGCGGAGATCGGCCTCATGCGGGCCGGAGAACAATTGAGTGCCATGGAGATGATGGCGGTCGACCCGGTCCAGCGGATCCTCGCGCCTCGTTTTTGGGGCGGCGTCATCACCATGCCGCTACTGGCCGCCGTGTTCAGCGCGGTCGGCGTGATGGGCGGCTATGTGGTCGGCGTGCTGATGCTGCGGGTCGACGCCGGCGCTTTCTGGGGCCAGATGCAGGGCGAATTTGACTGTGGCCCCGGTTTCATGCCCCGGGGTCAGGCCTGCCTGATGGCGAACTACTAAGAAACTCATGCCATCGAACGCCGAATTTGACTGTGACCCCGGTTTCATGCCCCGGGGTCAGGCCTGCCTGATGGCGAACTACTGACGAGAGAGCAATACATGCAACGTTCCAAAAACGACATCTGGGTCGGCTTGTTCGTGCTGATCGGCGCAGCGGCGCTGCTTTTTCTGGCGCTTCAGTCTGCCAACCTCTTGAGCCTGAATTTCCAGAAGACCTATGCCGTGACAGCGCGCTTTGACAACATCGGCGGCCTCAAGCCGCAAACAGCGGTCAAAAGCGCGGGCGTGGTCGTAGGCCGCGTCGAATCGATCGCCTTCGACGACAAAAGCTTTCAAGCCAAGGTCACGCTTGCGCTGCAAAGCCGATACAGCTTTCCCAAGGACAGTTCCCTCAAGATCCTGACCAGCGGCTTGCTCGGCGAGCAATACATCGGTATCGAGGCGGGCGCTGAAGAAAAGACCCTCCAGCCCGGCGACACGGTCACCGAGACGCAATCGGCTGTTGTGCTGGAAAATCTCATCAGCCAGTTTATCTACAGCAAGGCGGCCGAGGGCAGTAGCAGCAATTCGCCGCCAGCCAGTTCCAACAAGAAATGAATCCACGACCTTATTCCGCCTTGCCGATCTCGATTCGGAGAGCGGCTTCCGGTGCATTCCATGGAGGCCTTTGCGTCGCGGCTGCCTTGCTCGTCGGCTGCGCGACGGGCCCCAACGCGAACCGGGCCGATCCGCTTGAGCCGTTGAATCGCCAAGTCTGGCGTTTCAATGAAGCGGTAGATGACGCGGTTCTGCGGCCGGCGGCGACGGCTTATCGCCAGATTTTGCCGTCGCCGGTGCGCGCGGGTGTCAGCAACTTTTTTGGCAACCTTTCCGATGTCTGGAGCTTCATCAACAGCGTGGCCCAGCTCAAGTTGCAGTACAGCGCCGAGACCTTCATGCGGGTGAACGTCAACACGTTCTTCGGGCTGGGCGGACTGCTGGACATCGCCACCGAAGCCGGTATCGACCGACATCATGAAGATTTCGGTCAGACATTGGGCCGTTGGGGCATGCCTAGCGGCCCATATGTCGTGCTTCCGATCCTGGGCCCTTCCACGCTGCGGGATACCGCGGCTCTGCCGGTGGATTGGAAGGGCGATCTCGTCGGGTACATCGACGACGTTCCGGTCCGAAATTCGCTCTACGCGCTGCGCGCTGTTGACGTCCGGGCCAATCTCCTGCGTGTGGGTCAATTGCTTGACGACGCTGCGCTCGACAAGTATTCGTTTACCCGCGATGCGTTTCTGCAACGCCGCCGCAACGAGGTGTACGACGGCAATTTGCCCAACGATGGTGATTGACGCCAGGCTATTGCATTCGGTTGCAGGCGCCCACAGGTTCTGAAACACAGCACCCGTAGCGTGGTGCCAGACTGTCAAGGTCGCCGTCCAAACCTGGATTTGAAACAAGAGACCTATCCGATGAAACAGCTTCTTCTTCAACGCCGCTCCCTGGGGCGGTTCGCCATGGCCAGCCTGCTCTTGTTGGGCGCGGCCACCGTCTTCATGAGGCCCGCCAATGCGGCGGATGAAGCGCCCGACGCGCTCGTGAGGCGCCTCTCCTCCGACGTGCTCGACACCATCAAAGCCGACAAATCGATCAAGGCAGGTGACGTCAAGAAGATCATGGCGCTGGTCGACTCGAAGATCATGCCGAACGTGAACTTCGAGCGGATGACCTCTTCCGCCGTCGGGCCGGCCTGGCGCCAGGCTACGCCGGAGCAGCAAAAGCGCCTGGAGGAGGAGTTCAAGACTCTATTGGTACGTACTTACGCCGGCGCGCTGGACCAGGTCAGTGACCAGAGCGTGACGGTACGCCCGTTCCGCGGCTCGACGGACGACAAGGAAGTGCTGGTGCGCACGGAGGTCCGTGGTGGCCGCGGCGACCCGGTGCAACTCGACTATCGGCTTGAAAAGACGCCTGGCGAGGCTGGCGGCTGGAAGATCTACAACCTGAACGTTCTCGGCGTCTGGTTGGTCGATACCTACCGTTCCCAATTCGCGCAACAGATCAACAGCAAGGGCATCGACGGCCTGATCTCGGCGCTGGCGGAGCGCAACAAGAACAATAGCAACGGCAATGGCAATAGCAACAGCAGCAACGGAAAGACCTGAAGTCCAATGCTGGTGCTCCCGCCCAAACTGACGCACGACGAAGCGCCCGCCTGCGTGGACATGCTCCGGCAAGGACTTGCCGGGCAGCCGGGATCGTCTACAGTCGTCGACGCGAGCGAGTTGGTTCATTTCGATTCGTCCGCTTTGGCGGTATTGCTGGAGTGCCGGCGCGAGTCCAGCGCACTCGGTCGCGGCTTCGCGGTCAAGGGCTTGTCGCCGCGCTTGCGCGAGCTTGCTTCGCTGTACGGCGTGGCGGGCCTTTTGCCCACTGCGCCCTAGAAAAAGTAACGCCCCCTAGAATCGCGGGCTCCCATGTCCGCCATCTCCTTCCAATCGGTCTCCAAGACCTACCCTCCCTCGCGACAGCAGCGCGCCCAGGCAAAGCCAGGTCTGCTGGCTGTCGACCAAGTGAGCTTCCAGATCGAGGAGGGGGAGTTCTTCGGCCTTCTCGGGCCCAACGGTGCCGGCAAGACCACTCTCATCAGCATGCTTGCGGGCCTTGTGCGTCCGACGGCCGGTGCCATCACCGTTCATGGCTTCGACGTGCAGCGAGACTATGCCAAGGCGCGGCGTCAACTCGGCGTGGTGCCGCAGGAACTCGTTTTCGACCCGTTCTTCAACGTCCGGGAGTCGCTGCGAATCCAGTCGGGCTATTTCGGCATCAAGAACAACGACGACTGGATCGATGAGCTGCTGCACAGTCTCGGCCTGTCCGACAAGGCCGGTGCCAATATGCGCCAGCTCTCGGGTGGCATGAAGCGGCGGGTGCTGGTCGCGCAGGCGCTGGTGCACAAGCCACCCGTCATCGTGCTGGACGAGCCCACCGCGGGGGTGGACGTGGAGTTGCGCCAGACCCTGTGGCAGTTCGTCGCCAAGCTCAACAAGCAGGGCAGCACCGTGCTGTTGACCACGCACTACCTTGAAGAAGCCGAGGCGCTGTGCCATCGCATCGCCATGCTCAAGCAAGGGCGCGTCATCGCGCTGGACCGCACCAGCGAGCTGCTGCGGTCCGCCGCCAGCAACGTGCTGCGTTTCAAGACCGACGGCATGCTGCCCTGGGCGATTGCGCAGCATGCGCGCGTGACCGGGCGCATCGTGCAGGTGCCAGCTCAGAACGCCCTCGAGGTCGAGCGGCTGCTTGCGGCGATCCGGGAGGCGGGGCTGGACGTCGAGGACGTCGAGATGCGCAAGGCGGACCTGGAAGACGTGTTCATCGACCTGATGGCGGGCGAACAGACACCACTGGAGGTGGCCCGATGATGATCAGCGCGCTGGGCTGGCGTGCCCTGCTCTACAAAGAAGTTCTTCGCTTCTGGAAAGTCGGCTTCCAGACGGTCGGCGCGCCTGTGCTGACAGCGCTGCTTTACCTGATGGTGTTCGGGCACGTGCTCGAGGACCACGTGAAGGTCTACGGTACGGTGAGCTACACGGCATTCCTCGTGCCGGGCCTCGTGATGATGAGCGTGCTGCAAAACGCCTTCGCGAACAGTTCTTCCTCGATCATCCAGAGCAAGATCATGGGCAACCTGGTCTTCGTGCTGCTGACACCGCTGTCCCATTGGGGCTGGTTCTTCGCGTATGTCGGCTCATCGATTGTGCGAGGCCTGGTCGTGGGCTTGGGCGTGTTCGTGGTGACGGCGCTGTTCGCGACACCCGGCTTCGTCGCACCGCTGTGGATCCTGGTATTCGCGTTCCTGGGCGCGGCTATCCTGGGCACACTGGGGTTGATCGCCGGGCTCTGGGCCGAGAAGTTCGACCAGATGGCCGTGTTCCAGAACTTTCTGATCATGCCGATGACCTTCCTATCCGGCGTGTTCTATTCCGTCGGTTCGCTGCCGCCCGTCTGGCAGACGGTGAGCCACTTGAACCCGTTTTTCTACATGATCGACGGTTTTCGCTACGGCTTCTTCGGCATCAGCGATGCGTCTCCGTGGCTGAGCTTCGCCATCGTGGGTAGCGCCTGGCTGGCCGTCAGCGCAATTGCCGTCCATATGCTTCGCATCGGCTACAAAATCCGCGGATGACATGAAATACCCCCAGGCCTGCCCCCTTCGTGTGGCCGCCGTGCGCGGCGCGCCCCTGAAATCGGAAGCCGGCGCGGAACCGCCTTTGCCGGGCCGCAGACGGCGCCCCCCTGAACGGGGGGGGCGGCCACACGAAGCGGGCAAGCCTGGGGGTGACCAACAAGATGACCGCTGAAGAACTCCAAACCATCATCCAGGCGGGCCTTGCCTGCGAACATATTGCGCTCGAGGGCGATGGCCGCCATTGGTATGCCACCATCGTTTCCGCCGAGTTCGAGGGGAAGCGCGCTATCCAGCGACATCAGCGCGTCTACGCCACGCTCGGTGCGAAAATGCACACGGACGAGGTGCACGCACTCTCGATGAAAACGTACACGCCCCTCGAATGGGCAAAGCAGACCTCCCCGTCTTCCCGCTAGACCTCCGCTGGATTTCTCATGGACAAACTTCTGATTCGCGGCGGGCGCACGCTCCGCGGCGAGGTGCTCATTTCCGGCGCGAAGAACGCCGCGCTGCCCGAGCTTTGCGCGGCGCTCCTGACCGATCGCCCCGTGACGCTCCACAACGTGCCGCGGCTCAAGGATGTCGAGACCATGCTCAAGCTGGTCCACAACATGGGGGTGCGCGCGGAGCGCGACGACAACGGCACGGTACGCATCGATGCGCGGCCGCTCGAGGTGCCCGAGGCTCCGTACGAGCTGGTCAAGACCATGCGCGCCTCCGTCCTGGCGCTCGGTCCGCTCTTGGCGCGCTTCGGCAGGGCGAAGGTCTCGCTGCCGGGCGGTTGCGCCATCGGCTCGCGGCCGGTCGACCAGCACATCAAGGGCATGCAGGCCATGGGCGCGGAGATCGTGGTCGAGCACGGCTACATGGTGGCCGGCCTCGGAGGCGGGCGCAAGCGCCTCCGGGGCGCACGCATCACGACCGACATGGTCACGGTGACCGGCACTGAAAATTTCCTGATGGCAGCCACGCTCGCGGAAGGCGAGACCGTGCTCGAGAACGCCGCCCAGGAGCCGGAGATCTCGGACTTGGCCGAAATGCTGATCGCCATGGGGGCGAAGATCGAAGGCCACGGCACCAGCCGCATCCGCATCCAGGGCGTGGATGAGCTCGGCGGCTGCACGCACCAGGTGGTGGCCGACCGGATCGAGGCGGGCACATTCCTTTGTGCGGTCGCGGCCACCGGTGGCGACGTCGTGCTGAAGCATGGGCGAGCCGACCATCTGGATGCCGTGATCGAAAAGCTGCGCGAGGCCGGTGCCGATGTGTACGCGGTGGACGGCGGCATCCGTGTCCAGAGCGGAGGCCGGCTGAAGGCGCAGAGCTTCCGCACCACCGAATACCCCGGGTTTCCTACCGACATGCAGGCTCAGTTCATGGCGCTGAACGTGATCGCCGAAGGCACCTCGACCGTGACCGAGACGATTTTCGAGAATCGCTTCATGCACGTCGACGAAATGCTGCGGCTGGGCGCCAAGATCCAGACCGACGGCAAGGTGGCGGTGATCGAAGGCGTGCAGCAGCTGTCCGGCGCCACTGTGATGGCGACCGACTTGCGCGCGTCGGCCAGCCTGGTCATCGCCGGCCTGGTGGCTGATGGCGAAACCCTGGTGGACCGCATCTATCACCTCGATCGCGGCTACGACCGCATGGAGGCCAAATTGCGCGGGATTGGCGCGGACATCGAGCGTGTGGCCGGACCGGCGGAGATGTTGCCGTGATAACGCTCGCCCTCTCCAAGGGTCGAATCTTCGAGGAAACACTGCCGCTTCTGGCCGCAGCCGGCATCGAGGTGACCGAAGACCCCGAAAAATCGCGCAAGCTGATCCTCGCGACCACGCGGCCCGACGTGCGGGTGGTCCTGGTGCGTGCTTCGGACGTGCCGACCTACGTCCAGTATGGCGGTGCCGACCTGGGTGTGACAGGGCTCGACGTGCTGCTCGAACATGGCAACCAGGGCCTCTACCAGCCGCTGGACCTGCGCATTGCCGCATGCCGCCTGAGCGTGGCGGTGCGTGCCGATTACGACTACGCCTCGGCAGTCAAGCAGGGCTCGCGCCTCAAGGTCGCGACG
The DNA here is from genome assembly GCF_056398605.1 of Variovorax sp. 01T432. NCBI lineage: Bacteria > Pseudomonadati > Pseudomonadota > Betaproteobacteria > Burkholderiales > Comamonadaceae > Variovorax > Variovorax sp. 01T432. The sequence goes on along the minus strand of NZ_JBFTPS010000005.1, from coordinate 194,915 downwards.
AAGTATGTCGGGCTTGCCCGCGAGTTCTTCGCGAGCAAGGGCGTACACGTCGACTTGATCAAGCTTTACGGCAGCATGGAGCTGGCGCCGCTCACCGGCCTGGCCGACGCGATCGTCGATCTGGTCTCCACGGGCAACACGCTCAAGGCCAACCATCTGGTCGAAGTCGAACGCATCATGGACATCAGCGCGCGGCTGGTGGTCAATCAGGCGGCGCTCAAACTCAAGCAGGAACCGATCCGCCGCATCGTCGATGCCTTCGCGTCGGCCATTCCTTCCCAGTGACCGGGTGCAGCGCGATGACACTCCAAGCTTCTCCTGCCAGACTTTCGACTGTTTCCGCCACGTTCGAGGCCGAATTCAAGGCGCGCCTGCATTGGTCCGCGGAAGCGGATGCGGCCATCGAACAGGTCGTTGCCGACATCCTGGCCGACGTTCAGCGCCGTGGCGATGTCGCTGTGCTCGACTACACGCGGCGGTTCGATCGGCTGGACGTCGAGCGCATGGAAGCGCTTGAACTCAGGTCCGACGAATTGCGCGCGGCCTTCGAGGCCTTGCCCGCGGCCCAGCGCGATGCCCTCGAAGCCGCTGCGCGCCGAGTGCGCAGCTACCACGAGGCCCAGAAGAAGGCGAGCGGCGAAAGCTGGAGCTACCGCGACGCCGACGGCACGCTGCTCGGCCAGAAAGTCACGCCGCTCGACCGCGTCGGCATCTACGTGCCAGGCGGCAAGGCCGCCTATCCGTCGAGCGTGCTCATGAACGCCATTCCGGCCCATGTGGCGGGCGTCGGCGAAATCATCATGGTCGTGCCGACGCCGGGCGGCGAAAAGAACGCCCTGGTGCTGGCCGCGGCGCATGTTGCGGGCGTCTCGCGCGCCTTCACCATCGGCGGCGCGCAGGCCGTCGCCGCGTTGGCGTACGGAACGGCCACCATTCCAGCCGTCGACAAGATCACAGGCCCCGGCAATGCCTACGTGGCGGCCGCCAAGCGCCGCGTTTTCGGCACGGTGGGCATCGACATGATCGCGGGTCCGAGCGAGATCCTGGTCCTGGCGGACGGGAGCACACCGCCGGATTGGGTGGCGATGGATCTGTTCAGCCAGGCTGAACACGACGAACTGGCGCAAAGCATCCTTCTGTGCCCTGATGGCGCCTACATCGACCGCGTGCAGGGCGAAATCGACCGTTTGCTGCCGTCGATGCCTCGGGCTGGAATCATCGCCGCCTCGCTCAACGGTCGTGGCGCGCTCATCCATACCCGGAGCATGGAGGAAGCGTGCGACATCAGCAACCGGATCGCGCCGGAGCACCTGGAGGTCAGCAGCCGCGAGCCCCATCGGTGGGAGCCACTGCTCAAGCACGCCGGCGCGATCTTCCTCGGGGCCTACACCAGCGAAAGCCTGGGCGACTACTGTGCCGGCCCCAACCACGTGCTGCCGACCAGTGGCACCGCGCGCTTCAGCTCGCCGTTGGGCGTCTACGATTTCCAGAAGCGATCGAGCCTGATCGAGGTGAGCGAAGAGGGCGCGCAAGGGCTGGGCCGCATCGCGGTGACGCTGGCGGAAGGCGAAGGGCTGCCGGCACACGCCGAGGCGGCGCGCATGCGCTTGCGTTGACCGCGGCCAGGTGGATGATTTCCTGATGCGAATCCGTAAGACAGTTGGGGCGTCTGTCGTGGGTCTGAGCCTGCTGGCCTGTGCCGTGGGCGCGCAGGCCATGAGCATCCGTGAGTTGCGGACGCTGGAAGCCAACGAAAAGGAAGGCAAGCTCTACGCGAACTACTACCTGGTCGGGGTGGTCGAGGGCCTGCGCGAGGCCAACGATGCCGCACAGCGTTCGGGCCAGAAGCCGTCGTTCTGCGTCAACGGCCGCAGGCTGGAGCCGGCGATGGCTCGCTCGCTCTACCAGACCGAATTGACCCGCAACCGCGACAACTACGAGGCGGACATGCCGGTCCAGCTCGTCCTCTCCGCTGCCCTGCGCAACAGTTACCGTTGCAGCCCTTGAATCGAATGATCTCCACCACCACCTCACATGCGCTCGGCCGCATCCGTGCCGATGTGCAATCCATGCATGCCTATGCAGTGCAGGACGCACGCGGCCTGCTCAAGCTCGATGCCATGGAAAACCCTTATGGCCTGCCGCCCGCGCTGCAAACTGCGCTGGGCCAGCGGCTGGGCGCGCTTGCGTTGAACCGTTATCCGGGCGAGCGCAGCGCCGACTTGCGGCGTGCCCTGGCCAGCCACGCGGCCATGCCGGAAGGCTTCGCGCTGATGCTCGGAAATGGATCGGACGAGCTGATTTCGCTGCTGGCGATGGCTTGCGACCTGCCCGGTGCAACTGTGCTGGCGCCGGTGCCCGGATTCGTGATGTACGCGATCAGCGCCCAGCTCCAAGGCCTGCGATTCGTCGGCGTGCCGCTCACCGCCGATTTCGAGCTCGACGAGGCGGCGATGGTCCAGGCCATCGCGCGCGAGAAGCCGGCCATCGTCTATCTGGCCTATCCCAACAATCCGACCGCCAACTTGTGGAACGACGCGGCGATCGAGAGAATCGTCGAGGCGCAAGGCGCGCAGCGCGGCCTGGTCGTCATCGACGAGGCGTACCAGCCCTTCGCAGGCAAGAGCTACATCGATCGCGTCGCGCGCCATGGTCACGTGTTGCTGATGCGAACGCTCAGCAAGTTCGGCATCGCTGGTGTCCGGCTGGGCTTCCTGATGGGCCCGGCGGCGCTGATCGCGGAGATTGACAAGGTGCGGCCGCCCTACAACATCAGCGTGCTCAATTGCGAGTGCGCACTCTTCGCGCTGGAGCACGCCGAGGTGTTCGCGCAGCAGGCGGCGGACATCCGCGAGCAGCGTGCCCGTGTCTTCGAGGGCCTCGCCCGACTGTCCGCGGTGAAGAGCTGGGGGAGCGACGCCAACATGATCCTGGTCCGTGTGCCCGATGCCACAAAGAGCTTCGAGGGCATGAAAGCCCGGGGTGTCCTGGTCAAGAACGTTTCTAAAATGCATCCCTTGCTCGCGAACTGCCTGCGCCTGACCGTCGGAACTCCCGACGAGAATGCGCAGATGCTCGCAGCCCTCGAAGCATCACTATGAACACCCCCTCGGCACCAGAGCCTGTTGTCGCTGTCGGCATGACCGACGGCGCGCGCACCGCAAGCGTTACCCGCAATACGGCCGAAACGAAGATCACGGTGCAGCTGAACCTCGACGGCACCGGCCGCGCAAAGCTGTCGACCGGCATCGGCTTTTTCGATCACATGCTCGACCAGATCGCGCGTCACGGCCTGATCGACCTCGATATCGACTGCAAGGGCGACCTGCACATCGACGGTCACCACACGGTGGAGGACGTCGGCATCACCCTCGGCCAGGCGGTCGCCAAGGCCGTGGGCGACAAGAAGGGCATCCGCCGCTATGGCCATGCCTACGTGCCGCTGGACGAGGCGCTGAGCCGGGTCGTGATCGACTTCTCCGGCCGGCCCGGGCTGGTGATGGACGTGCCTTTCACCAGCGGCATGATCGGGACCTTCGACAGCCAGCTCACCTACGAATTCTTCCAGGGCTTCGCGAACCATGCCTTCGTGACGCTGCACATCGACAACCTCAAGGGCGTCAATGCGCATCATCAGTGCGAGACAGTGTTCAAGGCGTTCGCGCGCGCACTGCGCGCGGCGCTGGAGCTCGATCCGCGCTCGGCCGGCGTCATTCCTTCGACGAAGGGCTCGCTCTGACCAAGAACACTGTCGCCGTCGTCGACTACGGCATGGGCAACCTGCGTTCGGTGTCGCAGGCTGTCCAGCATGCCGCCGACCAGGTCGGCGTGGAAGTTCTCGTGACTTCCGATCCGGACGTCGTGCGCCGCGCCGCCCGGGTGGTCTTGCCGGGGCAGGGCGCGATGCCTGACTGCATGCGCGAACTGCGCGATTCAGGGCTCCTGGAATCGGTGCTCGAGGCTGCCGCCAGCAAGCCGCTTTTCGGCGTGTGCGTCGGCATGCAGATGCTTCTGTCGCGCAGCGACGAGGGTCCGACCGATGGCCTGGGGCTGATTCCCGGCAACGTCACCAAGTTCGACCTGGCCGGGCGCATGCAGCCTGATGGCAGTCGCTACAAGGTGCCGCAGATGGGTTGGAACCAGGTCCAGCAGATGCGGTCTCACCCCGTTTGGCTGGGGGTGCCCGACCAGAGCTATTTCTATTTCGTACACAGCTTCTACGCGAAGCCGGACGATAGCCGGCACAGCGTCGGCGAGACGGAGTATGGTGCGCGCTTTACCGCAGCCGTCGCACGCGATAATATTTTTGCAACCCAGTTCCACCCCGAGAAGAGCGCGGAGCACGGGTTGCAGCTCTATCGAAATTTCCTCCACTGGAATCCCTGAAGCGCGTCGAACACGCTTCATCGCTCGTTTCACGCAATCCCGCACCATGCTCCTCATTCCTGCGATCGATCTCAAGGACGGCCACTGCGTTCGCCTCAAGCAAGGCGACATGGACCAGTCCACCATCTTCAGCGAAGACCCGGCCGCCATGGCGCGCAAGTGGCTAGAGGCCGGCGCGCGCAGGTTGCACCTGGTGGATCTGAATGGCGCTTTTGCCGGCAAGCCACAGAATCATGCCGCGATCAAGGCCATCCTGAAGGAGGTGGGCGACGAGATTCCGGTGCAATTGGGCGGCGGCATTCGCGACCTCGACACCATCGAGCGCTACATCGACGACGGCTTGCGCTACGTGATCATCGGCACCGCTGCGGTCAAGAACCCTGGCTTCCTGAAGGACGCCTGCAGTGCCTTCGGCGGCCACATCATCGTGGGCCTCGATGCCAAGGATGGCAAGGTCGCCACCGACGGCTGGAGCAAGCTGACCGGCCACGAGGTTGCCGACCTGGGCAAGAAGTTCGAGGATTACGGGGTCGAGTCGATCATCTACACCGACATCGGTCGTGACGGAATGCTGTCGGGCATCAATATCGAGGCCACGGTGAAGCTGGCGCAGGCCCTCACCATTCCGGTGATCGCCTCCGGCGGGCTTTCGAACATGGCGGATATCGACAAGCTTTGCGCTGTCGAATCCGACGGTATCGAGGGCGTCATCTGCGGGCGGGCGATCTACTCGGGCGATCTTGATTTCGCCGCAGCGCAGGCTCGCGCGGACGAACTCGCCGACGCTTCCTGACGCTGCGCCGCGTCGGCAGAGAACCTCTTCGCGCTGATCATCGTCCTGTTGCCAGGGCGCAGGCGTGGGGTTGTCGCCGTCGGTGGCGAAGCCCCCGTCTGACCGCTCGTCAGCTGATCAAAGGGCTCTGCATGGAAGCTTGGCTGGTGAAACCTAGAATCACGTCATGTCCGTCAAAGCCCTCACCTTCCGTGGTCAGCCTGCGCTGCACCTTGCCCTGCCTGGGGGCGACAGCTGTACCGTGGCGCTGCACGGCGCGCAGGTGCTGTCGTGGATCACTGCGGATGGTGTCGAGCGGCTTTACCTCAGCCCGGATGCCGTCTTCGATGGCCACAGCGCCATCCGCGGCGGCGTGCCGCTCTGTTGGCCGCAGTTCAACCAGCGCGGCGCTTTGCCCAAGCACGGGTTTGCGCGCAACCTGCCATGGGAGCAGGAGCGGCAGGACGCAGAGGCCAAGGACGACACGCTCGTGCTCTCCCTGCGGGACAGCGATGCCACCCGCGCAATCTGGCCGCATGCATTTCGACTCCGTCTGGCGGTGACGCTTTCGCGCCATGCACTGCGGGTTGCGCTGACGGTCGAGAATCTCGGCACCGGGCCCTGGTCGTTTGCGGCCGCGCTGCACAGTTACCTGCGCGTGGAAGAGGTCACTACCGCGCGGCTCGAAGGGCTGCAGGGCGCGAACCGCTGGGATGCGGTGCGCGACGACCGCCACGTCGAACTGGCACCCGCCTTGACCTTCGGGACGGAATTCGACAGCGTGTATGTCGCGCCGGTCCGACCGCTGAGGCTTGTACAGTCCTCCAGCACGCTGGAGATTGCGCAAAGCGCGAGCTGCACGGAAACCGTGGTGTGGAACCCGGGGCCCGTGCTGAGCGCCAGGCTGGCGGACATGCCCGACGACGATTGGCGGCACATGCTGTGCGTGGAGGCCGCACGCATCGACGAAGCCGTTCTGCTGAGCTCCGGCGCCAAGTGGCAAGCCTGGCAGCAACTCACGGTCCTCTGACTTCTTCGCCTGAACGAATCCCGAATCCCATGCTCGCCAAACGCATCATTCCCTGCCTTGACGTCACCGGCGGCCGCGTCGTGAAGGGTGTCAACTTTCTTGAACTGCGCGATGCCGGCGACCCGGTCGAGATCGCAGCGCGCTACAACGCGCAGGGCGCCGACGAGTTGACCTTTCTTGACATCACCGCCACGAGCGACGGGCGCGACCTGATCCTGCCCATCATCGAGGCAGTGGCGTCGCAGGTGTTCATCCCGCTTACCGTCGGAGGCGGCGTGCGCACGGTGGCGGACGTTCGCCGGCTGCTCAACGCGGGTGCCGACAAGACCAGCTTCAACTCGGCCGCCATCGCCAACCCGCAGGTGATCGAGGATGCATCGCAGAAGTACGGTGCCCAGTGCATCGTGGTTGCGATCGACGCCAAGCGGCGCAACGCCGAAGAAGCCGCCAAGCGCGGGCCAGGGTGGGATGTCTACAGCCATGGCGGCCGCAAGAACACCGGGATGGATGTCGTCCGATGGGCCAGCGAGATGGTGCGCCGCGGCGCCGGCGAAATCCTGCTGACGAGCATGGATCGGGACGGCACCAAGAGCGGCTTCGACCTCGAACTCACGCGCGCTGTGAGCGAGGCGGTGAGCGTGCCGGTGATCGCCTCGGGCGGTGTCGGCGACCTCGATCATCTGGCCGACGGCATCCAGAACGGAGGCGCCGACGCCGTACTGGCGGCCAGTATCTTTCACTATGGTGAGTTCACTGTCGGCGAGGCCAAGGCCCGCATGGCGGCCCGCGGCATCCCCGTTCGCCTTTGATTGTCCAAGTCCGCGGCTCCGTCAAGTTAATCCACGACAATGCTGCGATGAATTGGCTTGACGAAGTGAAATGGGACGCGAGCGGCCTCGTGCCGGTGATCGCGCAGGAGCAGGGCAGCAACGACGTCCTCATGTTCGCCTGGATGAACCGCGAAGCGCTCGCGAAAACAGCCGAACTCGGCCGTGCCGTGTATTTCAGCCGATCGCGGGCGAAGCTGTGGTTCAAGGGCGAGGAATCCGGGCACGTGCAGACCGTCCACGAAATCAGGATCGATTGCGACAACGACGTGGTTCTGCTCAAGGTCACCCAGCTCGGCCACGAGCCGGGCATCGCCTGCCATACCGGGCGCCACAGTTGCTTCTTCAGCAAATACGAGAACGGCCAGTGGACCGTGACCGAGCCGGTCTTGAAGGACCCCGAATCGATCTATACATCGTCACCAAGATGAGCACGGACGCACCTGAACGCAACGCCGAAGACGCGCTGGCCCGCTTGGCCGCGGTCATCGAAAGCCGTCTGCCCGCCCATGGGGGTGATCCCGACACGAGCTACGTCGCCCGGCTGCTGCACCGCGGCCCTGACGCATTTCTCAAGAAGATTGGAGAGGAAGCCACTGAGGTCGTGATGGCCGCCAAGGATGCCGACCACGGAGGCGACCGGACCAAGATAGTGAACGAAGTGGCCGACCTCTGGTTCCACAGCATGGTGGCGCTCGCCCACTACGGCTTCTCCCCACGCGACGTAGTGGCGGAACTCGAGCGCCGCGCGGGCACCAGCGGCATCGAGGAAAAAGCTCTGCGCAAGGCGCAGGATCGCGAAGCGTCCAACGACTGAGAGGACACCATGGCCAATGACATCGTGACCGTCGAACCGGATGACTCGCTCAAGACCTGGGGCTGGGTCAGCTACATCCTGCACCTGGCCGTGGCGATCGGGGCCGTGCTGCCTGGCGCGCAGGCGTCCATAGGACTGCTGGTGATTGCGCTGGTGATCGATCTGGTCAAGCGCGAAGATGCGGCCGGTTCGTGGCAGGCCTCCCACTTCAGCTGGCGCATCCGCACGGTGCTGTGGGCGGGCGTCCTCTACCTGCTCACCTCCTGGCTTTGGCTGCTGTTCTTGTTGCCCGGCTGGATTGCCTGGGCCTTGATTTCTATCTGGTTCCTTTATCGCATCGTCAAGGGGATGGTGCGCATGAATGCGGGCCGCCCCATGGAGCCGGCCAATGTCGTCTGATCCGAACTGTATTTTCTGCAAGATCATCGAGGGCAAGATTCCCTCGCGCAAGGTCTATGAAGACGACGAACTCCTGGTCTTTCACGACATTGCGCCATGGGCGCCAGTCCATTTCATGATTGTGCCGAAGCACCACATCCCGTCGATGGCGCAAGTCACGCCCGACGACGCGGCTCTCCTTGGCAGGATCATGACCTTGGCGCCGAAACTGGCGGTCGAGCAGGGTTGCCGGCCGTATCCGGAAGGCGGTTTCCGGATCGTCGTCAACACCGGCGCCGAGGGCGGGCAGGAGGTTCACCATCTCCATGTCCACGTCATGGGTGGCCCCAGGCCCTGGCTCAGGGGTTGATATTCAGTGGTGCGGGAATGGCTTCCCGCGCCGACTAAAATTGCAAACATTCTTCAGGAGTAATCCATGGGTTCACTTTCCATCTGGCACTGGCTCATCGTGCTGCTCGTCGTCGTGATGATCTTCGGCACCAAGAAGCTCCGCAACATGGGTTCCGATCTCGGCGGTGCCGTCAAGGGCTTCAAGGACGGCATGAAGGACGGCTCGGCACCCGACACGCCGGTCGGGCCCAACGCTCAAGTGACTGGCAATCCTTCGGCCGACAAGTCGACCATCGACGTCGAAGCGCGTCAAAAGTCCTAAGCCGCATCCGTGATCGACCTCGGCATATCGAAACTGGCGCTGATCGGGGCAGTGGCGCTGATCGTGATCGGGCCCGAGAAGCTGCCCCGCGTCGCGCGCACGGTCGGCATGCTGCTCGGCAAGGCGCAGCGCTACGTCAACGACGTCAAGGCAGAGGTCAATCGCTCGATGGATCTCGACGAGTTCCGAAAGATGAAGGACTCGGTGCAGGAAGCTGCCCGTGACGTCGAGCAGAGCATCCAGTCGGGCGCGAGTGACTTCGAGAAGCAGTTCTCCGAGAGCGGTCAGACGCTGTCCGAGCTTTCAGAACCAACACCGTCCTTCCCCGAATACAAGCATCCCCGCAAGAACTGGCGCCTGAAGCAGGGCGCCACGCCACAGTGGTACAAGGCCCGAAACGGCGTTCGCACGCGTGCGCTCTCGGGTGCTGCGCGCGTGGCGCGCTACCGTCCTCAAAAAATCAACTAGCCGCAACGTCGATCCGTCCGCGCGAAGCGCGCCCCGACCGTCCGCCCGCAGCGCCCCCACATGGCCGATTCCCCCGAAAAGAACAAAGACGACGAACTGGCCGGCACCGAGCAGCCCTTTGTCCAGCACCTCATGGAGCTGCGGGACCGACTGATCTATTGCGTCTACGGGCTGGTCATTGCCGGCGTATTGCTGGCAATCTGGCCTGGTCCGAGCGGATTGATCGACCTGATTGCCGTGCCGATCCGCAACCACATGCCGCACGACGCCAAGCTGATCGCAGTGGGCGTGTTCTCCCCCTTCTTCGTTCCGCTGAAGGCGCTGGGGATGGCTTCCGTGCTGCTGACCCTGCCTTGGCTGATGTACCAGGCCTGGATGTTCATCGCACCCGGTCTCTACAGCCACGAGAAGAAGTTCGCCCTGCCGCTGATCATCTTCGGCAGCTTCCTGGCGTATTCGGGGATCGCCTTCGTTCAGTTCTTCGTGCTGGACAAGATGTTCGGTTTCATCCAGCGCTTCACGCCATCGTCCGTGGCGGCCACGCCGGACATCGCTTCGTACGTGGAAGCCATCCTGTCGCTCTATCTGGCGTTTGGCGTGGCCTTCCAGGTGCCGATCGTCGTGATGCTGCTGGTGCGCTTCGAGATGGTCACCATCGAGAAGCTGCGCAGTTTCCGCGGCTATTTTGTGGTGGTGGCGTTCGTCGTCGCTGCGGTTCTCACGCCGCCCGACGTGGTGTCCCAGCTCGCGCTGGCGGTTCCCATGTGCCTGCTCTATGAGATCGGGATCATCGGGGCCCGCTACTTCGTCAAGCACAGCAGGGCGCCCGAGGAAAGCGAAAGCGCGGATTCGGCCTAGTCCCGGGCGCTGCAATCCGAGGGGGCAGGGCCCTTCTGGACCTATTCGGTTGCGGCGGGCGCTTGGCGGGCCGGGGTCTTGGGTCGCAGGCCCGGCGTCACGTCGAGTTCCATCTTGTCGCTGCCACGTTGAAGCGCAAACCGGGATGCGATGCCGGGCTTGAGTCCCGCCACGGCGGTCAGCAACTCCTGCACATTCCCGACGGCCTTGTCGCCGACAGCGGTGATCACGTCGCCGGGGCGAACGCCCGCCTTCGCTGCCGGTCCGTTCTGCAGGACGCCCGTGATGATCACGCCCGAGCGCGCCTTCACCCCGAAGGTTTCCGCCAGTTCGGGCGAGAGATCGTTCGGCTCGACGCCGATCCAGCCCCGCGTGACCTTGCCTTCCTTCACGATGTCCTGAAGCACTTGCTTGGCGGTCGATACGGGAATAGCGAAGCCGATGCCCAGGCTGCCGCCCGAGCGGGAATAGATGGCAGTATTGATGCCCTCGAGGTTGCCGCTCACGTCGATCAGGGCGCCGCCCGAATTGCCGGGGTTGATGGCCGCGTCTGTCTGAATGAAGTTCTCGAAGGTGTTGATGCCGAGCTGATTGCGGCCAAGCGCCGAAACGATGCCGCTCGTCACGGTCTGGCCGACGCCGAAGGGATTTCCAATGGCAAGAACCTGATCGCCGACCTGGAGCGCGTCGGAGTTGCCGAGAACAATGACCGGCAGCTTGTCGAGTTCGATCTTGAGGACGGCGAGATCGGTGTCCGGATCGGTGCCGATGACCTTGCCGCGCGCATGTCGGCTGTCGTTCAGTGTGACATCGATTTCGTCGGCGCCCTCGACCACATGGTTGTTGGTGAGGATGTAGCCGTCGGCGCTCACGATCACGCCGCTGCCCAGCCCGATCTGTGGCTGAGCTGCGCCCTGGTCGCCGAAGAAGAAGCGGAACCATGGGTCCTCGTTGCGCGGACTGAGCTGCGCCGCCTTGCTGGTGTTGATGCTGACGACGGCCGGCGATGCCTTCTTGGCCGCTGCGCTCAAGCTGCCTGGCGCGATGGCTTGGCTCGATGCCGGCGCTTCGATGACGGAGACCACGCCGCCGAGTGGGGCCCCGCGCATGCCGATCCACTCGGGCTTGAGCGTGGCAACGACGAAATAGCCGGCGAGCAGGATGGTCACGGCTTGGGTGAACAGCAGCCAGGTACGTTTCATGAGGATCGGTCGAGAGAGATGGGGCGACGCCGTCGAAGCGATTGCCAATGAATGCAATTGTCCCTCAATGGTCCCCTTGGGTCGCCAAGGGCATGTTGCTGGCCGGGTACGGGCGGCGGAGATCTGCTGACAGGCAGGGTTTTCCCGCGGCGGCCATCGTCGCAACGGTTGCCGCTCGTGGGCGCGCGTGCCTGGCGTGTCCATGCCCTGTGGCCCCTCGCGTCGCGCGGCCAAGCGCTGCGGGCTGCGCGAGTCGGCGTCACAATGGCGCGATGAGCACCACCCCTCACGAACTTCTGAGTGCGTTCGACTTGCTGCTCGCGCCCCAGCGCTTCAAGGACTATGCGCCCAATGGACTGCAGGTCGAAGGGCGGACCACGGTGCGCAAGATCGTCTCGGGTGTGACGGCGAGCTGTGCGCTGATCGAGGCCGCCATCCATGCAGAGGCCGATGCGATCTTCGTCCACCACGGTCTGTTCTGGCGTGGCCAGGACGGCCGCGTGATAGGATGGATGAAAAAGCGGCTCAGCCTGCTTCTCGGCGACGACGTCAACCTCTTTGCCTATCACTTGCCGCTCGACGCGCATCCCGAACTCGGCAATAACGCGCAGCTGGGCCTTCGCCTGGGCTTGGTCGCGCATGCCGGCGCGACTGGCCGTTTCGGCGATCAGGAACTCGGCTTCCTGGGCGCGCGCGATGACGGCGAGAGCTTCGACGACGGCAAGGCTTTGGCTGCCCACGTGGAGAAGGTGCTGGGACGCTCGGTGACGCTCGTGGATGCCGCTCGCCGGCCCATCCGAAACGTGGCTTGGTGTACGGGCGGTGCGCAGGGCTACTTCGAGGCGGCGATCGCCGCCGGTGCCGACGCCTTCATCACCGGGGAAATCTCGGAACCCCAGGTTCATTACGCACGCGAACTCGGTGTCGCCTTTCTGGCCTGTGGCCATCACGCGACCGAGCGTTACGGCGCGCCCGCAGTCGCCGCGCACGTGGCCTCGCAACTCGGCGTGGCTCACGAGTTCATCGACATCGACAATCCGGCGTGAGCGGCGAAACTTTCCCTGTCACGCCTGTGGCGATCACGCTGGGCGATCCGGCGGGCATCGGGCCCGAAATCATCGTCAAGGCCTTTCGAGACGCGCCAGCAATCCTGCGCGGGTGCTTCGTGGCAGGCGACGTGGGCATCATTCGTCGAGCGGCGCAAGCCCTTGCCGCATCCGGTCGGCCAGCGCTTCCCGTCGCGGTGATCGAGAAGCCGGCCCAGGTCGCAGCTGTTCCCCCGGGTTGCATTCCAGTGCTGCAGGTGATCGATGCGCCTGAAGCCGTCATCGTCCCCGGCGAGATCAGCGCATCGGCGGGGCGCGTGGCTGGCGATTGTGTCGTGTGGGCCGCGCGCGCGGCGCTGCGGGGCGAGATCGCGGCCATCGTCACGGCACCCTTGCACAAGGAGGCGCTGGCGGCGGCCGGCTTTCCCTATCCGGGCCATACCGAGCTCTTGCAGGCCGAAGCTGCGGCTTATCTCGGCCGGCCTCTCGCCGAAGTGCCGGTGCGCATGATGCTCGCCAACGATGAGCTGAGGACCGTGCTTGTGAGCATCCACATGTCGCTTCGCGATGCGATCGAGGCGGTGACGACCGAAAGCGTGCTGCAGACGCTGCGCATTGCGCATCGAGCGCTCTCCTCTGTGCTGGGGCGTTCTCCCAGGATCGGCGTGGCGGGTCTCAATCCGCACGCCGGCGAGGGCGGATTGTTCGGTTCCGAGGAGCGCGACATCATCGCGCCGGCCATCGAGGCCGCTCGTGCGGAAGGCATCGACGCCGACGGGCCTCACGCGCCAGACACGGTGTTCATGCGGGCGCGCGCCAAGCTACCCGATCGCGGTGAATTCGACGTGGTGATCGCGATGTACCACGACCAGGGCCTGATTCCGGTCAAGTACCTCGGCGTCGAGAGAGGCGTGAACGTGACCCTGGGCTTGCCGCTGGTTCGCACCAGCCCTGATCACGGGACCGCATTCGACATCGCGGGAACGGGACGGGCCGATGCATCCAGCCTGGTGGAAGCGGTGCGAATGGCCCGTTCGCTGCTCGTGGGTGCTGTCAGGGGCGCTTGAGGCTGTCGCGGATCTCGCGCAGCAAGGCGATGTCCTCTGGGGGCGCGGCAACAGCCGGTGCTGCCTGTTCCTTCTTCCGAAGCTTGTTGATCTGCTTGACCATCATGAAGATGATGAAGGCAAGGATCACGAAGTTGACCGCGACGGTGATGAAGTTGCCATACGCCAGCACGGCGACGCCGGCCTTCTTGAGATCGGCCAGGTTGTCGGCCACGCCGGGCGGTACCTTGCCAAGCACCAGATAGAGGTTGGAGAAGTCGAGCTTTCCGAACACCAGCCCGACGACCGGCATGATCACGTCCCCGACCAGCGAATCGACGATCTTGCCGAAGGCGGCACCGATGATCACGCCGACTGCAAGATCAATCACATTGCCCTTGACGGCAAACTCGCGGAACTCCTTGAGAACGCTCATGTCTGTCACCTCTTCTGTGTTGGTTGTGCGGACGGCGGCAGTATAGAGGCCGTATCGTCGCGCGCCGCATGCGTGCGCGGCTGTGGCGCGTTGAATTCGCTTGTGACGCTCCGCTACAATCGCGGGTTGACCCAAGCCCCTAGCGAAGAACATTGAGGACCCCCATGAGTGACAGCACCGCCGGCCGCCCCCGGATCGACGCCAGCAAGCGGACATGGTTGATCGCATCAGGATGTGCAGGCGCAGTAGGCGGCGTGGCAACAGCCATTCCGTTCGTGAGCACCTTTCAGCCCTCCGAAAAAGCCAAGGCAGCCGGCGCGCCGGTCGAGGTCGATATCGGTGCCCTCCAAGTCGGCGAGAAGATGACCGTCGAATGGCGCGGCAAGCCGGTGTGGATCCTCAAGCGCTCGCCCGCGCAGATTGCTGAACTTCCCAAGCTGGACAGCCTGTTGGCTGATCCGCAGTCGAAGCGCAATCCTGACGAGTTCACCCCCGAATACGCGCGCAACGAAGGCCGCTCGATCAAGCCTGAAGTGCTGGTCGTCGTCGGCATCTGCACGCATCTCGGTTGCTCGCCGGGCGACAAGTTCCAGCCCGGCCCGCAGCCATCGCTGCCTGACAGCTGGGAGGGCGGTTTCCTCTGCCCGTGCCATGGGTCGACATTCGACCTGGCCGGCCGGGTGTTCAAGAACAAGCCCGCACCGGACAATCTCCCTGTGCCCCCGCACATGTACCTCTCCGACACGCGCCTCTTGATCGGCGACGACAAGAAGAAGGCCTGAGAGGAACAACGACATGGCTGAATTCAAGGAAATTTCCCCCAACGCACCCGCTGGCGAGAAGCTGCTCAACTGGGTCGACAACCGCTTTCCGCTGACCAAACTCTGGAACGATCAGTGGGGCAAGTACTACGCGCCGAAGAACTTCAACTTCTGGTACATCTTCGGATCGCTGGCGATGCTGGTCCTCGTGATCCAGATCGTGACGGGCATCTTCCTGGTGATGCACTACAAGCCAGATGCAGCGCAGGCCTTCGCGTCGGTCGAGTACATCATGCGCGACGTGCCATGGGGTTGGCTGATTCGCTACATGCACTCGACGGGCGCTTCGGCGTTCTTCATCGTGGTGTACCTGCACATGTTCCGGGGGCTCATCTATGGCAGCTACCGCAAGCCGCGTGAGCTGATCTGGATCTTCGGCTGCGCAATCTTCCTGTGCCTGATGGCAGAGGCCTTCATGGGCTATCTGCTGCCCTGGGGGCAGATGAGTTACTGGGGCGCGCAGGTGATCGTGAACCTGTTCTCCGCGATCCCGTTCATCGGCCCCGACCTCGCCCTTCTGATCCGAGGCGACTACGTGGTCAGCGACGCAACGCTCAACCGCTTCTTCAGCTTCCACGTCATCGCAGTGCCGCTGGTGCTGCTGGGCTTGGTGGTCGCCCATCTGATCGCACTGCACGAAGTGGGTTCGAACAACCCTGACGGCATCGAGATCAAGGCCAATCGCGGGCCCGATGGTCATCCGCTGGACGGCATCCCGTCGCATCCGTATTACACGGTGCACGACATCTTCGGCGTGGTTGTGTTCCTGACGATCTTCTCGGCTGTGATCTTCTTCGCGCCGGAAGCAGGTGGCTACTTCCTCGAGTACAACAATTTCATCCCTGCTGATTCGCTGAAGACACCGAATCACATCGCGCCGGTCTGGTACTTCACGCCGTTCTATTCGATGCTGCGTGCGATCACGAGCGAGATGATGTATGCGCTCATCGCCTGCGTGGTGGGTGCCGCAGTCTTCGGTGTCTGGAAGGCGCGTGTCGCGGCTCTCATCAAGGGCGTGATTGTCGTGGCGGCTGTTGTCGTGGCTGCAATGATGCTGTCGATCGATGCCAAGTTCTGGGGCGTCCTTGTGATGGGCGGTGCCGTCATCATCCTGTTCTTCCTGCCCTGGCTCGACAACAGCCCGGTCAAGTCGATCCGCTATCGCCCAAGCTGGCACAAGTACCTCTACGGTGTCTTTGTGATCAACTTCGTGGTGCTCGCCTATTTGGGCGTGCAGCCGCCGTCGCCCATTGGAGAGCGGGTGTCGCAGGTGGGTTCGCTGTTCTACTTCGGTTTCTTCCTCCTGATGCCGTGGTGGAGCCGCCTCGGCGAATTCAAGCCGGTCCCCGAGCGCGTCACCTTTGCCGCGCACTGACCGGGAGAAAACAAGAATGAAGAAACTGATCCTCACCTTGATTGCAGCGCTCGGCATCGTGGCTGGTGCGCACGCCGAAGAAGGCGGCCTCGCCTGGGACAAGGCGCCCAACAAGACGAACGACCTGGCTGCCCTGCAGAACGGCGCCAAGCTGTTCGTCAATTACTGCCTGAACTGTCATTCGGCTGCGTTCATGCGGTACAACCGTCTGCAGGACCTCGGTATCTCCGAACAGCAGATCAAGGACAACCTTCTGTTCACGACTGACAAGGTCGGTGAAACCATGAAGGCCAACATTGATCCGCGGCAAGCCAAGGAGTGGTTCGGCACCAATCCTCCGGATCTGACCTTGGTTGCACGTTCGCGCGCTGGTCATGGCGGCACCGGCGCAGACTACCTCTACACCTATCTGCGCACCTTCTATCGCGACGAGACGAAGGCGACTGGCTGGAACAACCTTGTGTTTCCGAGTGTTGCCATGCCCCATGTGATGTGGGAATTGCAGGGTGATCGCCGCCCGGTCTTCGACAAGGTCGAAGCCCACGGCCATGAGACCGAAGTGTTCAAGGGGTGGGAGCAGGTCACGCCCGGCAAGATGACGCCATTGCAGTACGACCAGGCCGTTGGCGACCTTGTGAG
This sequence comes from Variovorax sp. 01T432, assembly GCF_056398605.1. Taxonomy (NCBI): domain Bacteria; kingdom Pseudomonadati; phylum Pseudomonadota; class Betaproteobacteria; order Burkholderiales; family Comamonadaceae; genus Variovorax; species Variovorax sp. 01T432. Next base: position 178,141 of record NZ_JBFTPS010000005.1, on the reverse strand, counting down.
CTACCTGCAGTGGATGGCCGAACCCGCACAGAATACGCGCGTGCGCGTCGGTGTCTGGGTGCTGTTGTTCCTGGTGATGGCGGTGGTCTTCGTATGGCGCCTGAATGCCTCGTACTGGAAAGACGTCAAGTAATTCGATGCCGATCGGGTGCTTCGCGCGCCTGGTCCCGCAGAGTGGGTTGCCAAGGCGACCCACTCTTTTTGATTTTTAGGAGCCTTACGCCATGATGGTCTTGTATTCAGGAACGACCTGCCCTTTTTCCCATCGTTGCCGCTTTGTGCTGTTTGAGAAAGGCATGGACTTTGAGATCCGCGATGTTGATCTCTACAACAAGCCCGAAGACATCAGTGTGATGAATCCCTACGGCCAGGTTCCGATCCTGGTCGAACGCGACCTGATCCTGTACGAGTCGAACATCATCAACGAGTACATCGACGAACGCTTCCCGCACCCGCAACTGATGCCGGGGGATCCTGTCGATCGCGCCCGCGTGCGCCTGTTCCTGCTCAATTTCGAGAAGGAGTTGTTCGTGCATGTTTCCACGCTGGAAAACCGTAGCGCCAAGGGTAACGAGAAGGCGCTCGAGAAGGCGCGCGCGCACATTCGTGACCGGCTGACGCAACTGGCACCGGTGTTCCTCAAGAACAAATACATGCTGGGCGACAACTTCTCGATGCTCGATGTCGCGATCGCACCGCTGCTCTGGCGCCTCGATTACTACGGGATCGACCTCAGCAAGAATGCGGCGCCGCTCCTGAAGTATGCTGAGCGCATCTTCTCGCGCCCTGCCTACATCGAAGCGCTGACGCCGTCCGAGAAGGTCATGCGCAAGTAAATTGCGACACTGCCGGTCATGATCAACGCGCTCGAGTCCTCTTCCACCCGCCCGTACCTGATTCGGGCGCTCTATGAGTGGTGCACCGACAACGGCTTCACGCCGTACGTGGCGGTGCAGGTCGACGACACCGTCCAGGTGCCGCGCGAGTACGTGAAGAATGGCGAGATCGTGTTGAACATCAGTTTCGATGCGACGAGTTCGCTCAAGCTAGGTAACGACTTCATCGAGTTCAAGGCCCGCTTCGCAGGCACGGCCCGCGAGATCAGCGTGCCGGTGGGCCGCGTGATTGCGATCTATGCGCGCGAGAATGGTCAGGGAATGGCCTTTCCCGCACCGGTGCCAGCCGATGGCAGCGCCGGCGCTTCGGTCGTCACGCCTGCAGGGGTGCAACCGCGCACGCCACTGCGTGATGCGTCCAGGGGGGCCGAGGGCGACGCGAGCAAGGTTGTTCACCTGGTGACCGGCGAAGACGGAGAAGAAGCCATGGAGGCCGACGGACCGCCCACGGATCCCGAGGATCCTCCGAAGCCCCCAACGAGCGGCGGAACACGCCCCTCGCTCAAACGCATCAAGTAGACAGCATTTCGTTGGTTGCGCAACAGGTCTCGGCCTCACCGCTAAAATCCACACACCCCGCCGCTTTAGCTCAGTTGGTAGAGCAACCGCCTTGTAAGCGGTAGGTCGTCAGTTCGATTCCGACAAGCGGCACCATCACATAATCTCGAGTCCTCCAACTGTCGCGCCAGCGTATCCGGCTATGCATCGCCGAGCGCTGCAGGCAAGGCTGTCCGGATCACGTCGATGAAGCGGCGCAGTTTGGCCGGATAGAAGCGTGCATGCGGGTAGCTCAGGTAAACCGGCAGTGGTGCAGCCTGCCATTGCGGCACGAGTTGGACCAGCCGCCCCCGTGCCAGATCGTCACCCAAGAGCCAGCTCGACCCTATGCAAACGCCGAGGCCCATGACGCTGGCGCTGCGCAAGGCATAGAGGCTGTCAGTGCTCATCCGCGGCCGTATCGGCACACGGCAGGTTTCGCCGCTCGGTGAATGCGTCAGCAGGATCTCGGTGCGATAGTAGGTGCGCAACGCCAGCCAGGGCAGGGCGGCGAGATCCGATGCGTGCGAAGGCGTCGTCTGGCCAGCCAGCACCGAGGGCGCAGCCACTACGATGCGCGGTACTTCGGAGAGTTTCTGGGCCACGACCGCCGGGTCGCTCACCTCGCCGACCTGGATGGCGCAATCGACACCCTCGGCGATGAAGTCAGGCCTTCGATCGTGCAGAAGCCATTCGACATTCACACGAGGGTGGCGCCGCAAGTAGGTGGCCAGCGGCCCGACGAGCAGCTGCTGGCCGAATGCGTGCGGTGCAACCACACGCAGCGTGCCCTCGGGTTCGTCGCCAGCACCGCGCAAGTCAGCCTCGAAGGCATCCCAGCTCGTGAGCAATTCCTTGGCGCGCTCGAAGCAACGCTCGCCGTCCTCGGTGAGCTTCATTTCGTGGGTAGACCGGCGCAGAAGCCGCAGACCGAGCGAGCGCTCAAGTGCCTGCAGGCGACGGCTCACAGTGGGCTGGCTCGTTCCCATCCGTTCCGCAGCGGCAGAAAGATTGCCGGCCTCGACGATGTGCACGAATGTCTGCATCAACTCGATGCGGTCGGACGATGCGCCGGCTGCGGGGGGTGGTGGAGAGCTTGTGACCATGATGGATATGGGCTCGTTTTATGCGGGTAGCGCATAGATGTTCTGCGGCTCGCGCTACTACCGCCGATCCACGCAGGGGCTCACACTCCCATCTCTGCTTTTGGGTAATAAGGGTTAACGCCATGTCTTCCATTCAACCTGCGCATGCGACGGCCGGAATACAAACCGACGTCGCATCGGCGCCTGCCTTGCCAACCTCACTGGTGCTTCTCCTCGCCACCGGTGCCGGCTTGGCCGTAGCCTCGCTCTACTACAGCCAGCCCATGCTCGGCGTCCTGTCCGCCGATATCGGCGCGTCCACCCGCGCCACCGGCTTCGTTCCGACCCTGACGCAGCTTGGCTATGCCCTCGGCATCCTCTTCCTGGCGCCATTGGGCGACCGATATGATCGGCGCCGCATCATTCTCGTCAAGGCGGCAGTGCTATGCGCTGCGCTGCTGCTCGCAGGTGCTGCCCCTTCCGTCGGCACGCTTCTCGCCGCCAGCCTAGTCATCGGTCTCTCCGCCACGATGGCGCAGGACATCGTGCCCGCCGCCGCCACCCTGGCGCCCGACACCAGTCGCGGCAAGGTCGTCGGCACGGTCATGACGGGGTTGCTGCTGGGCATCCTCCTGTCCCGTGTCGTCAGCGGCTTCGTTGCCGAACATTACGGCTGGCGCGCAATGTTCGTGGCTGCGTCTGCCAGCATCGCGGTGATTGCCGCTGCGGCCTGGCGTGGGTTGCCGCGCTTCAAGGCGACCACGCATGTGAGTTATGGCGCGCTGCTTGGGTCGCTGGGCCAGCTCTGGAAGCGTCACGGCGGGTTGCGTCGTGCGGGTTGGTCGCAAGGATTGCTGTCGGTGGGCTTCAGCGCCTTCTGGTCGACGCTGGCCGTGATGCTGCACGGCCAACCGTTTCATCTTGGCGCTGCGGCCGCGGGTGCCTTCGGGCTGGCGGGCGCCGCAGGCGCACTTGCCGCACCCATCGCAGGTCGCATGGCCGACCGTCGCGGGCCGGAGGTGGTTACCCGGCTCGGCGCCGGGCTGGTCGTGGTGTCCTTCGCGTCAATGTTCCTGACTCCTTTCATGCTGCCGCATGCTCAGTTGTGGCTGCTCGTTGCGAGCGCCATCGGCTTCGACCTCGGCATGCAGGCGACCCTCATTGCGCACCAGACCATCGTCTACAGCATCGATCCCGGCGCTCGCAGTCGACTCAACGCAGTGTTGTTCACCTGCATGTTCGTCGGGATGGCCGCGGGGTCCGCGCTCGGCGCGCTGCTGCTCGCACAATGGGGCTGGATTGCGGTAACCGGTCTGAGCACCGCATCAGCTGTTGCCGCATTGATGGTCAGGGTATGGCCCCACGCGACGGATCGTTGAACCTCGCAAGTTCAGCGTCGCGCCTGGACCTTGATTCGGATCGTCGCGACCTTCCAGCCCTTGGCATTGAGCCGCGCGATCAACGTCGGGACCAACTGGCGAAGCTTGGCGGCGGCGGCGCTACCCAGTACGAGCAGGCACCAAACATCGCCTTCGGCTGGCCCAGCCTTCACGGCCGCGCGCATTTCCAGCGGGATCAATCCCTCGATTGCCTGCAATCTTTCATTCGCATCACGCGCACGAGCGAGCAGGCCAGCGAGGGTCGGGGAGCCGTCGGCGGCCTGCTGAAGCGTGAAGGGGGTGGAGCTGCGGGTCATGACCGATGAGCGTAACGCAAGATGGCTAAAATGCCTGGTTTGCCGGCGTTCTCGCCGGGCAGGGCCTCTTGCTGCCCCCGCTTGTTTTTGCGGGGAATGCAGCCAACTGGCACCCAACTGCTCTTCACCATATCTTAGGGAATTCGTTCGCAACGCCTGAAGCGTCGGGCGCCCGTCGAACCTCCATTCATGGCCACCAACTTCCTGACCCAAATTTTCGGCAGTCGCAATGACCGGCTTCTGAAGCAGTATCGCAAGACGGTTGATCGCATCAATGCGCTGGAGTCGTCTTTCGAGAAGCTCGATGACGATGCGCTGCGCGCCAAGACACAGGAGTTCAAGGAGCGTATCGGGCGCGGCGAATCGTTGGACGACTTGCTGCCGGAGGCGTTCGCCACGGTGCGCGAGGCTTCCAAGCGAGTCATGAAAATGCGGCACTTCGATGTGCAGTTGCTCGGCGGCATGGCGCTTCACAACGGCAAAATCTCCGAGATGCGCACCGGCGAGGGCAAGACCCTGACTGCCACGCTCCCGGTCTACCTGAATGCCTTGTCCGGCAAGGGTGTGCATGTGGTCACGGTCAATGACTACCTTGCCAGTCGCGATGCGAAATGGATGGGGCGCCTCTACAACTTCCTCGGGCTGACGGTCGGCATCAACCTGCCGCAGATGCCGCGCGAGGAAAAGCAGCAGGCTTACGGCAGCGACATCACGTACGGCACCAACAACGAGTACGGCTTCGACTACCTGCGCGACAACATGGTGTACGAGACGCGGGATCGTGTACAGCGCGGGCTCAACTATGCGATTGTCGACGAGGTGGATTCGATTCTTATCGATGAGGCTCGTACGCCGCTGATCATCAGTGGTCAGGCGGAGGACCACACGGAGCTGTACCTCGCGATCAACAAGGTCGTTCCGCTCCTCACGAAGCAGGAGGGCGAGGCGGACCCGCGCACCGGAGAGGGCGTCACGAAGCCGGGGGATTTCACGGTCGACGAAAAGACGCATCAAGTCTTCATGACGGAAGAAGGGCATGAAAAGGCTGAGCAGATCCTGTCGGAGTTCAAGCTGCTGCCGGAAGGCGCATCGCTCTACGACCCGGCCAACATCACTTTGATGCATCACCTGAATGCGGCATTGCGCGCACGGCATCTGTACCACCGCGATCAGCACTACGTGGTGCAGCAGGGCGAAGTGGTGATCGTCGATGAATTCACCGGTCGCTTGATGACGGGCCGCCGCTGGAGCGATGGGCTTCACCAGGCTGTCGAAGCGAAAGAAGGCGTCGAGATCCAGGCTGAGAACCAGACGCTGGCGTCTATCACCTTCCAAAACTACTTCCGCCTTTACGCCAAGCTTGCGGGCATGACTGGCACGGCCGACACGGAGGCCTACGAATTTCAGGAGATCTATGGTCTGGAGACCATGATCATTCCGCCGAATCGTCCGAGCAGGCGCGAAGACCAACTGGACCGTGTCTACAAGACCACGCGCGAAAAGTATGAGGCGGCCATCCAGGATATCCGCGAGTGCTATGAACGCGGCCAGCCGGTGCTGGTCGGAACCTCGTCGATCGAGAACTCCGAAATCATCGACGGCCTGCTCGCCAAGGCGGGCTTGCCGCACCAGGTCCTCAACGCGAAGCAGCACGCCCGCGAAGCCGAGATCGTGGCGCAGGCGGGGCGCACCAAGATGATCACGATCGCAACCAACATGGCGGGCCGCGGCACCGACATCGTGTTGGGCGGCAATGTCGAGAAGGCGATCGAAGCTGTCGAGGCCGACGAGGCGATGGACAGTGAGGCCAAAGCGGCCGAGATCGCGCGTCTGAAGAGCGAGTGGGACAAGGACCACGAATTCGTGAAATCGCTCGGCGGCTTGCGCATCATCGCGACCGAACGCCACGAGTCGCGCCGCATCGACAATCAGCTGCGCGGACGCTCTGGCCGCCAAGGCGACCCGGGGTCTTCGCGCTTCTATCTGAGCCTCGACGATCCCTTGATGCGCATTTTTGCCGGCGACCGCGTGAAGGCGATCATGGACCGCCTCAAGATGCCGGACGGCGAGGCCATCGAGGCCGGCATCGTCACGCGCAGCATCGAGAGCGCACAGCGCAAGGTCGAGGCACGCAACTTCGACGTTCGCAAGCAATTGCTCGAGTACGACGACGTCTCGAATGACCAGCGCAAGGTGATCTACCAGCAGCGCAATGACATCCTCGATGCCAGCGACCTGACGGCTCAGATCGAGGCGCTGCGGGAGGGCTGTTTCACGGACCTCGTTCGTCAGTTCGTGCCGCCCGAGTCGGTCGAGGAACAGTGGAATCTTGCCGGCCTCGAGAAATCGTTGAGCGAGGAGTGGGGTATCGATGTGCCGCTGCGGAAGGACGTGGAGGCCGCCGCGGCAGTGGGCGACGAGGATATCGTCGAGAAGATTGTCGCCGCTGCCAATGAGGCATTCAACGCCAAGGTTGCGCTGATCGGCCAGGAAAATTTCACTCAGTTCGAGCGGATGGTGCTGCTGCAAAGCATCGACACGCACTGGCGTGAGCATCTTGCGTCGCTGGACTATCTGCGCCAGGGCATCCATTTGCGAGGCTATGCGCAGAAGCAGCCGAAGCAGGAATACAAGCGCGAGGCTTTCGAGCTCTTCGGTCAACTGCTGGACTCGGTCAAGAACGAAGTCACGCGTCAGCTGATGACGGTGCGCGTGCAATCCGGCGAGCAACTCGAGGAGGCAGCGGAGGCCATGGAGAGCCGTGGCGAAAACCTTGCCAACATCACCTATACCGCGCCCACCGAAACGGGCGAAGTCGAGGTCCGGGTTGACGAGGAGAGCTTGCGTCGACAGGCTGGCGCAGGTCTGAGCGCGGGCGCCGCTGCGTTCGCGCGCGTCGGCCGCAACGATGCCTGCCCTTGCGGCAGCGGCAAGAAGTTCAAGCATTGCCACGGCAAGCTCAGCTGAAACGCACAGGACGAACATCTTCATGCCCGTGAATCTCTCCGCTCCCGACCCCGCCGCGCTTCATGCGGTGCCTGGCGTTCGCATCGGCGTGGCCGAAGCAGGCGTGCGCAAGGCCAACCGCAAGGACTTGACGGTGGTGTTGATCGACGAAGGCGCCGCTGTGGGTGGCGTGTTCACACAGAACCGCTTTTGCGCTGCGCCGGTGCAGGTGTGCCGCGACCACCTTTCCAGGAACTTCGGCATCCGGGCGATGCTGATCAACACTGGCAATGCGAATGCCGGCACCGGTGAAGACGGCTTGGCGCGCACCCGGGCAACGTGCATCGCGTTGGCGCGCAAGCTGAACGTCGCGCCTGAGCAGATCCTGCCCTTTTCCACCGGCGTGATCATGGAGTCGTTGCCGATCGATCGGATCGAGGCAGGTTTGCCGGCCGCCCTGGCGGATGCCGCGGACGGCAACTGGGCGCGGGCGGCCGAGGGCATCATGACAACGGATACCGTCCCCAAGGCCTTCAGCCAGCAGCTTTCGATCGGTGGCGCGACGGTCACCGTCACCGGCATCAGCAAGGGCGCAGGCATGATTCGGCCGAACATGGCCACCATGCTCGGATTCATGGCGACCGACGCCAGGATCGACCCCTCTCTGATCCAGCCGCTCGCCAAGGCGCTCGCGGATGCTTCGTTCAACCGCGTCACCATCGACGGCGACACCTCGACCAACGATTCCTTTGTCGTGATTGCCACGCAGAAGGCCGCGCACGATGTCATCACCTCCCTCGAATCCGCCGACGGGCGGGCCTTGCTGGAGGTGATGCAGAACGTCGCGCGCCAACTTGCCCAAGCCATCGTGCGCGACGGTGAAGGCGCAACAAAGTTCATCACCATCCGCGTCGAGGGTGGCCGCGATGCCGCCGAGTGTCGCCAGGTGGCGTATGCGGTTGCACATTCACCGCTGGTCAAGACGGCGTTCTACGCGAGCGATCCCAACCTGGGGCGCATCCTGGCGGCGGTCGGATACGCTGGCATCGTGGACTTGGATCAGACCGGCATCGATCTTTACCTCGATGAGGTGCACGTGGCAGTCAAGGGCGGTCGCAACCCGAGTTATCGAGAGGAAGACGGACAGCGAGTGATGAAGCAAAGCGAGATCACCGTGCGCATCGCGCTTGGCCGTGGCGTTGCGAGCGATACGGTCTGGACTTGCGACCTTAGCCACGACTACGTCTCCATCAACGCCGACTACAGATCATGATGCCGTCCCCGAGCTCATCTTGTTCCTTGCCCCCACCGGGGGGACTCATCGCCCATCGGGCGGCCGGGCGGTCGCCTCGATGAATGAGAAGTTCGAACGGCTGATCGAGCGCGCCGAACAACTGATCAACCGAATCGAGTCGATCCTTCCTCAGCCGCTTGCTGCGCCCGCCGACTGGAACGCCTCGATCGCCTGGCGCTATCGTCGCCGGAGCTCGGGCCATGGCACGCTGGAGCCCGTGCGCCACGTGGCGGCAATGCCACTCGATGCCTTGAAGGAGATTGACCTTCAAAAGGAAAAGATCGAGCGCAACACGCGCCAGTTCGTCGAGGGCAAGCCGGCCAACAACGTCTTGCTGACCGGCGCGCGCGGCACCGGAAAGTCATCGCTCATCCGAGCCTGCTTGCAGGCTTATGCGCCTCAGGGCCTGCGTTTGATCGAGGTCGACAAGGCCGAGCTGACCGACTTGCCTGACATCGTCGAGGTCGTCTCGCAGCGGCCTGAGAAGTTCATTGTGTTCAGCGACGACCTCAGTTTCGACGAGGGAGAGCCAGGCTACAAGGCGCTGAAGTCGATCCTCGACGGCTCGATCGCAGCGGCGACACCCAATGTGCTGATCTATGCGACCAGCAATCGGCGCCATCTGCTGCCCGAATACATGAAGGACAACCTGAGCTACACCCACACCGAGGATGGCGAGGTTCATCCCGGGGAGGTCATCGAGGAAAAGATTTCGCTGTCCGAGCGCTTTGGCCTGTGGGTCAGCTTTTATCCTTTTAGTCAGAACGAGTACCTGACGATCGTCGCGCAGTGGCTCTCGTCCTTCGGTGTCGATGCAAGCGCGATCGAGGCGGCGCGTGCGGAGGCGCTCGTGTGGGCGCTGGAGCGGGGCTCTCGCAGCGGTCGCGTGGCCTACCAGTTCGCGCGGGACTACGCCGGACGCGCCTGATGAACGATATGTCCAAGACCACGGTCCGTGGCACGACGGATGAGCGCAAGCACACGGAAGTCGCGGTTGGGATCCTGATTCGCGACGATGACGCACTGCTACTCGCGACGCGTCCTGAGGGCAAGGCCTATGCGGGCTATTGGGAATTTCCGGGCGGCAAGATCGAGCTCGGCGAGACGATCGAACAGGCGCTGCGGCGCGAGTTGCACGAGGAACTCGGCATCGAGATTGCCGGTGCGGAAGTCTGGAAGACGACCGAGCATGACTACCCGCACGCGTTGGTGCGCCTGCATTGGTGCAAAGTCCGGCATTGGAGCGGCCAGTTCGAGATGCGCGAAGGCCAAGCGATGCGTTGGCAGCAGCTGCCGCTCGAGGTGACACCCGTGCTGCCTGGCGCGCTACCGGTCCTCGGGTGGCTCGCGGAGGAGCGGGGGCTGCGGGCGCACGCGCCCTGATTTCATCCGGAGCGCGTTCGCCGGCGTTCCTCTATGCCTCTTATTGGCGCTTGGGGTCGCCGAATGGATCTTCGTCGAGCGGGGCCTCGGCAGGCATCCTGAATTCTTCGCTTGCCCATGCCCCGAAGTCGATTCCCTTGCAGCGGGCGCTGCAAAAGGGGCGATACGGATTGCTCGGGCCATAGACGCTGTCCTGGCCACATGCCGGGCATCGAACGATTCGCTCGCCAGATGTGTTGGTTGTGCTCATGCGCAAAGGGTCAGTTCAAACGGGGTGTCGTCCGTGCTCTGGTGCAGGCGATCGTCTGCCTCGTGCCGCATCAGCCGCACCGACACCATGAGTCGGTTGCCGCTGATTTCGGGAATGAGGCCGAGTTTCGGGTCGATGCGCAGGCGCAGCAACTGGAAGCTCCTGCCTTGAGGCAGATTCTGCTGAAACTGCCCGCCCGCGGCCATGACCTTGTAGGGTACGTCGGCGTCGCGAAGCAGTTTCAACAACAAGTAGATCGACTCCGCCAGTGGAGCGAGCGTGGACGACCAGCGCTCCAGGTCGGTGCGCCGGTCGGACGCCCGGCGGTTCTGCCACGCATAGTAAGCCGGCAGGTCGAATTCGCAGGTCCCACCAGGAATGCCCGCTCGGCTGCGGATACTCATCAGCCATTCGTTTTCGGTCAGCGCTTGGCCCGCCTTTCCGGGAACCGTATTGAGCGTGGTGAAGTTGCGCTCGAGTTGGCCTACGACCTGATCCAGGACCGCTTCGGAAATCGCCGGATTGCCCCGATAGCCGTTGAAGACGTTCTTGTGCTTGTCGAGATCCCGCAACACGTCGGCCTTGAGGTCGGCTCGCGCGGCTACGTCCATGATCTCGAAGATCGTGACCAGCGCGTAGTGATGCGAAAGCGCCGATTCGGCCGGCACCAATTCGCCGAGGCGGCGAAACAGGTGCTCCAGCCGAAGATACGTCCGAATGCGCTCGTTGAAGGGATATTCGTAGAGGATCACGCGTGGCGGCTTCCAGTCATCAGTGATGATAGTTCAAGAGGTCTTTGTGGGGACAGGACAGCCATGATGCTCCCTCGGCCATGAATGGGCAGCGACACCAGCGCCCGAAGCACGCGGCTTCGTGGTCGTCTCACCGGCAGAACCGCGTTGAGGCGAATTATCGCGTGCCCGAACCGACCCACCGTGCCCAGAGATCACCGACTTCGGCGGCAAGCGCCTCCAAGGGCATCGTTTCGTTGAAGATCACGGCATCGGCTGCCCGTCGGCGAAGCGCACGGTCGGCCTGCTGGGCGATGACCGCACGAACCGCTTCAGGGCTCCAGCCTGAGCGAGCCACGACGCGCTGCATCTGAATGTCTTCGCTTGCATCGACCACGAGCACGCGGTCGACGACGGCGCGCCAGCGCTTGGACTCCACCAGCAGCGGGACGTCGAACACGATCAGCGGTCCGGTCGCGACCGCAGCCTGGCGCTCGCACTCCGCGCCGATCAGTGGGTGCAGAATGGCTTCCAGCCGCTTCTTGGCTGACATGTCGCCGAACACGAGAGCCCGCATTCGTGCGCGATCCAGGCCGCCGTCCGCCGCGATGAAGGTGCGGCCGAACTCCGCTTCGATCGCAGGCATCGCGGCGCCGTGCGGCTCGGAGATGGACCGTGCAATGGCGTCGGTATCGATCAGGACAGCGCCGCGTCTGACCAGCAAGGATCCGACCGTGCTCTTTCCGCTGCCGATCCCGCCGGTCAGGCCGATGCGCATGGCGCCGATCTTCAGAGGCCGATCGCGCGAAGGATCGCGCCCGGGCCGACGAGCATGGCGGTGAAACCGGCAGCCGCCAGGAACGGCCCGAAGGGCACATAGCCGCCTTCCCGCAGGCCGTTGCCGAACTTGAGGATGAGACCGACGACGACGCCGATGACCGACGCCATCAGGATGATCGGCACCAGGGCCTGCCATCCGAACCATGCACCGAAGACGGCAAACAGCTTGAAATCGCCGTAGCCCATGCCCTCTTTGCCGGTGCTGAGTTTGAACAGCCAGTACACAGCCCAAAGCGACGTATAGCCGGCCGCCGCACCTACGACGGCGCTGACGAGCGGGACGCCGCTGAAGCCTGCGATGGAGGCCAGCAGGCCGGCCCATAACAGCGGAAGCGTGATGTCGTCGGGAAGCAGCGTGGTGTCCCAGTCAATCAGGGCAAGTGCAAGCAGCGCAGCGGCGAAACCGCACCAAGCCAGGCTTCCCAACTCTCCAGGCGTGCGCCATACGCACCACGCGAAGAGCGCGCCGGTCACGAGTTCGACCAATGGATAGCGCAGGCTGATCGAAGTCTTGCATGCCGAGCATTTGCCGCGGAGGAACAGATAGCTCAACACAGGCACGTTCTCATACCAACGGATCGCGTGTCCGCATTGCTGGCACCGCGAATGCGGCACCATCAGATTGAATGGCTCCGCCTTCGCAACGTCCGTCCCCTGGAGGCTGGCGCACTCGGTTGCCCATTGCTGCTCGAGCATCTTCGGAAGCCGATAGATCACGACGTTGAGGAAGCTGCCGATCAGGAGCCCGAAGACGCCGGCCAGCGCGGCGTCGATCCCCTGCGAAACCAGCATCAGACGACCTGGCCGAGCTTGAAGATGGGCAAGTACATCGACACAACGATGCCGCCGATGATCACGCCCAGGAAAACGATGATGATGGGCTCCATCAGGCTCGAAAGGCCCGCGACCATGTCATCGACTTCGGATTCGTAGAAGTCCGCGGCCTTCCCGAGCATGTGGTCGATCGAGCCCGACTCTTCGCCGATCGCCGTCATCTGCAAGACCATCGAGGGGAACAGATTGGCGTTCGTCATGGCCGAAGTCAAACTGGTGCCGGTAGACACTTCCTGCTGGATCTTGACCGTTGCGTCGGCATATACCGAGTTGCCGGCCGCGCCGCCGACCGAATCGAGCGCCTCGACGAGCGGGACACCTGCCGCGAACATGGTGGCGAGCGTGCGGGTCCAGCGGGCAACGCAAGACTTGTCGATGAGGGCACCGAAAATCGGCAGGCGCAGAAGGAGACGATCCATCACGCGCTGAACTTTTTCATTGCGCTTCCACGCTTGGAGAAAGAAGTAGATGCCGCCACCCAGCACCCCGAAGATCAGCCACCAATAGCTGACGAAGAATTCACTCATGGCCATGACGATCAGCGTCGGAGCTGGCAAGTCGGCGCCGAAGGACGAGAACACCTGCTTGAACGCGGGGATCACGAAAATCATGATGATCGCCACCACCACAAATGCAACCACCACCACCGAGGTCGGGTACATCAGCGCGGACTTGATTTTCGACTTGATCGCCTCGGTCTTTTCCATGTAGGTGGCAAGACGGTCAAGCAGATCTTCCAGAATACCCGCTGCTTCGCCGGCTTCGACCAGGTTGCAATAGAGGTTGTCGAAGTACTTCGGAAACTTGCGAAAGGCGGCGGAGAGGGAGGTCCCTGTTTCCACGTCGCTGCGAATATCGTTCAGCAGTTTCGCGACGCTCGGATTGGCGTTGCCGCGACCCACGATATCGAATGCCTGCAGCAAAGGCACGCCAGCCTTCATCATGGTTGCCAGTTGGCGCGTGAAGATGGCGATGTCCTTCGGCTTGATCGCCTTGCCGGAGCGCATGCGCCGCTTCTTGATCTTTGTCGCGAGCACGCCCTGACGCCGAAGCGCAGCCTGCACCTGGTTCTCTCCGGCGGCCCGAACCTCGCCACGCACGAGTTTGCCGTTGCGATCCTTGCCCTCCCACTCGAAGACGTATTCCTTGAACGTTCGGGTCGACGCTGCCGTTGCCATTGGATCTCCGCCTCTCAATGCTATTCGTTGGTAACCGCAAGCACTTCTTCAAGTGACGTCAGTCCCTGCATGACCTTCTTCAGTCCCGACTGACGCAGTGAGCGTACGCCTTCTGCCTCGGACTGTCGTGCGATCTCGAGCGCACTGCCATCACGCAGAATGATCTTTTGGATTTCTTCAGTGATCGGCATCACCTGATAGATGCCCACGCGCCCCTTGTAGCCGTTGTTGCAGGCCGAGCAACCGACCGGCCGATAGGGAACCCAGGAGCCGTCCAGATCCGCTGGCCGGAAGCCCGCGTCCAGCAGGGCCTGCTTCGGCAGGTCGGTGGCAGGTGTTCGACAAACCGTGCACAAGCGGCGCGCAAGCCGCTGCGCGGTGATCAGGATGACGCTGGACGCGATGTTGAAAGGCGCGATACCCATGTTGCGCATCCGCGTGAGCGTTGTTGGCGCGTCGTTGGTGTGCAGTGTCGAGAGGACCAGGTGGCCGGTTTGAGCCGCCTTGATCGAGATATCGGCGGTTTCAAGGTCGCGAATTTCGCCGACCATGATGATGTCCGGGTCCTGCCGCAGGAATGCGCGCAGCGCCGTCGCGAAGGTGAGCCCCGCCTTTTCATTGACGTTGACCTGGTTCACGCCTGGCAGGTTGATTTCGGATGGGTCTTCGGCCGTCGCGATATTGACCCCCGCCTTGTTGAGCAGGTTCAGGCAGGTGTAGAGGGACACAGTCTTCCCGGACCCTGTCGGCCCCGTGACCAGCACCATCCCGTAGGGCCGCCCGATCGCATGGAGGAGACGCGCCTTCTCGTCCGCGTCATAACCCAACGCATCGATGCCAAGGCGCGCGCTGCTCGGATCAAGAATACGGATGACGATCTTTTCACCGAACAGCGTGGGCAACGTGCTCACACGGAAATCGATCACCCGGTCGGGACCGATCTTGAGCTTCATCCGCCCGTCCTGGGGAATGCGCTTCTCGGAAATATCCAGTCGCGAAATGACCTTGATGCGCGACGCCAACTTGTCCTTGATCACCGTCGGCGGGCTCGCGATCTCACGCAACTCGCCGTCGACCCGGAAGCGTACGCGGTACTGGTGCTCGTAAGGTTCGAAATGAATATCGGAAGCCCGCATGCTGAAGGCGTCCAGCAGCATCTTGTGCAAGAAGCGGACGACCGGTGCATCCTCGACCTCCGCAACTGCCGGGTCATTGGCTTCGGTCGAGCTCTCGGCGGAGATCTCGTCAAACTCGAACTCCCCGCCGACGATACTGTCTAGAGTTTCGGATGCGCTCACAGCCGCCGCTTCGACCATGCGCGAGAGCTTGTCGTACTCGGCAATCACCCAATCCACGCCCATTTGGGACGCGAACTTTATTTTTTCCGCCGCTTGCTGATCCGAGGGATCGGCTGTTGCAACGATGAGACGGTTGTTGCGTTTGCTCAGGACAACGACCCGGTAGGCTTGGCAGAGCTTCTGATCGAGCAAGTCCTTCGGGAGCCTCTGTGGATCGATCGCGTCGAGGTCGAGCAAAGGAGCGCCGAACGCGCTGGACAATGTATGCGCCAGATCGGCAGCGGAGACCGCACCGGTGCCCGTCAACTCGGCAATGAAGCTGTTCCGCCCATTCAATGACTTCTGATAGATGTCTTCGGCAACTTTTGCTGGAAGCTTTCCAGCCGAGACCAATGCGCGCGCCAGCCCCGGAAGCGCGATCGGCGAGCTTTCTTTGATGAGAGGTTCGGCAGCGGCCATTCAACGAATGTAAGAGACGTGAAAAAATGCTTCACGATCATCGCTGATCGCCCAAGGGCTGTAAATCGCGGCGCAGCAACAGAACCGCGCAGCTTTTGGCAATTACAGCCCCAAAAGGCTGGTCGGGGTGAGAGGATTCGAACCTCCGGCCTCTACGTCCCGAACGTAGCGCTCTACCAGGCTAAGCTACACCCCGATTTGTTGCAAAAAAAGTACCGACCCTTGGAGCCCACTATCGTGAGGTGTCTAGGCGCGTCGCTCAAGCAACTGAGCCGCCAATTGTAGCAAACCGGCGGTGTGCGGATTCGCGGGAAAGCCACGAAGGGCGTCCATGGCGCGTTGGGCCTCGGCGGCCGCAGCTGCGCGCGTCAGTTCCAGTGCGCCAGTTTCCAGGACGATGGCAACGATCTGCGGCAGTTGAGTGGTATCGCCGGCCTCGATGGCCGCGCGGATGAGGTCGCGCTGCTCCGGCTTGCCCCGTTGCATGGCAAGAATCAAGGGGAGCGTGGTCTTGCCTTCGCGAAGGTCGTCCCCGACGTTCTTGCCGGTTTCATTTGCATCGCCGGCGTAGTCGAGCACGTCGTCCACGACCTGGAACGCCGTTCCCAATGCTTGCCCGTATGCGGCGCAAGCTTCTTCGACCTCCGGTGTCACGCCGGCCAGCACGGCTGCGAGACGTGTGCTGGCTTCAAACAGCTTGGCGGTCTTGGACCGGATCACGCGAAGGTAAGCTTCCTCGTCCAGCGAGGCGTCATGCATGTTCATCAACTGCAGAACTTCGCCCTCCGCAATCACGTTGGTCGCTTCCGCGAGTATTTGCATGACCCGCACATCGTTGGCGTCCAGCATCATCTGGAACGCGCGAGAGTAAAGAAAGTCGCCAACAAGCACGCTGGCCGGATTGCCGAATGATTCGTTGGCGGTAGGGCGACCGCGCCGAAGCGTGGATTCGTCGACGACGTCGTCGTGGAGCAAGGTCGCCGTGTGAATGAACTCGACCACGGCGGCGAGATTGAATCGTTGCTCGCCGCGGTAACCCAGCGCACCTGCCATGAGCAGCAGCAGGGCGGGGCGCAACCTCTTCCCGCCGGCTGAAATGATGTACCGCGATACTTGCCGTACCAAAGGCACGCCAGTATCAAGACGCCGGGCGATGACGAGATCGACCTCGGCCATGTCATCGGCGATGAGGCCGAGAACGGCGGCAGCGGGGGAGGTGTCGGCGGCGGAAACTGACAAGGCGAGGGCGCTTGTGCGCTGCGTAAGGGACGACGGCGGCGCAAGCGCCGGGAGACGCAGATTATAGAGAGCGCTGGAGGCCTGATCCGGGCTGGGCCGCGCGGTGATGGCTCGGCCGGACTGTGCGTGCTAGAATCTAAGGCTCTGCGGAATTCGCCGTAGAGCCATCTTATTCCAAGAGGTCAACATGTACGCGGTCATAAAAACCGGTGGCAAGCAGTATCGCGTTGCTTCCGGCGAGAAAATTAAAGTAGAACAGATTGCTGCGGACGTAGGCCAGGAAATCGTGATCGACCAAGTGCTCGCCGTCGGCGACGGCAGCGCAATCAAGGTCGGTACGCCCCTGGTGTCCGGCGCATCGGTGACAGCCACAGTGCTGTCGCATGGCAAGCACGACAAGGTGCACATCTTCAAGATGCGCCGTCGCAAGCACTATCAGAAACGTCAAGGCCATCGCCAGCAGTTCACCGAACTGCAAATCGGCGCGATTGCCGGCTAAGGAGCTGATTCCATGGCACAGAAAAAAGGCGGCGGCTCTACGCGAAACGGGCGCGATTCAAAGCCCAAGATGCTCGGTGTGAAGGCTTTCGGCGGTGAACTGATCACCGCAGGCTCGATCATCGTGCGCCAGCGCGGTACTCAGTTCCACCCCGGCGTCAATGTCGGCGTGGGCAAGGACCACACGCTGTTTGCTCTGGTCGACGGCCACGTGTCGTTCGGAACCAAGGGCGCTCTCAACAAGCACACGATCAGCGTGACCCCGGCGTAAGCCACTCACGTCGATTTGCTCGGAGCCCCGCTTTGCCGGGGCTCTTTCATTTGTAAACTGGACACCTCATGAAGTTCGTCGACGAAGCCTTCATTGACGTCTCCGCCGGGGACGGTGGAGACGGCTGTGTGTCGTTCCGTCACGAGAAGTACAAGGAGTTCGGCGGCCCGAACGGCGGGGATGGGGGGCGCGGCGGGCATGTATTCGCGGTTGCCGACCCCAACCTCAACACGCTGGTGGACTTCCGCTTCTCGCGCCGCCACGACGCCAAGCGTGGGCAGCACGGAATGGGCTCGGACATGTTCGGCGCGGCCGGCGATGATGTCACGCTCAAGATGCCGGTCGGCACGATCATCACGGACGCCGAGACCGGCGAAGTCCTGTACGAACTGCTGACGCCGGGCGAGGTGATCACGATCGCCAAGGGCGGTGACGGCGGCTTCGGCAACATGCGCTTCAAGAGTGCCATCAACCGCGCACCGCGGCAGAAGACGCCAGGTTGGCCCGGAGAACACAAGAGTCTCAAGCTCGAGCTGAAGGTGCTGGCCGACGTGGGTCTGCTGGGCATGCCGAACGCGGGAAAGTCCACGCTGATCAGCGCGATCTCCAATGCGCGGCCACGCATCGCCGACTACCCCTTCACTACCCTGCACCCCAATCTTGGCGTTGTGCGGGTCGGGCCCGAGCAGAGTTTCGTCGTGGCAGACCTCCCGGGCCTGATCGAGGGAGCATCGGAAGGTGCCGGATTGGGCCATCTGTTCCTGCGCCACCTCCAGCGGACGCGTCTGCTGCTTCACGTCGTCGACCTGGCCCCCTTCGACGAGAGTGTCGATCCGGTCGCGCAGGCCAAGGCGATCGCTGGTGAGCTCAAGAAATACGACACGGCCTTGTACGAAAAGCCGCGCTGGCTCGTGCTGAACAAGCTCGACATGGTGCCCGCCGATGAACGCGCGGCCCGCGTCAAGGATTTCGTCAAGCGCCTGCGATTCAAGGGCCCCGTCTTCGAGATCTCGGCGCTGACCCGCGAGGGGTGCGAGCATCTGGTGCAGGCGGTCTACCAGCACGTCAAGGCGCAGCAGGTGGCCGAGCAGCCGCCCACGGAGATCGATCCGCGTTTTGCCTGAATCCGTGAAATGAACTCAAGTACCGCTGGTTCTGCCGCGTTGCGCGACGCGCGCCGCATCGTCGTCAAGGTGGGCTCCAGCCTCGTCACCAACGAGGGGCGCGGCCTGGACGAGAACGCGATCGGCGAATGGTGCCGCCAACTCGCGACACTGGTGCGCGAGGGCAGGGAAGTCGTGATGGTGTCCAGCGGTGCCATCGCCGAAGGCATGAAGCGGCTCGGCTGGCGGACCCGTCCGCATGAGATTCACGAATTGCAGGCGGCGGCTGCCGTCGGGCAGATGGGCCTTGCCCAGATCTACGAAACCAAGTTGCGCGAAAACGGCACGGGCAGCGCACAGGTACTGCTGACGCATGCCGACCTGGCCGATCGGGAGCGTTACCTGAACGCGCGTTCGACCCTCGTCACCCTGCTGGCGCTCGGCGTCGTGCCGGTGATCAACGAGAACGACACGGTGGTCAACGACGAGATCAAGTTCGGCGACAACGACACCCTGGGGGCGCTGGTCGCCAACCTGGTGGAGGCCGATGCGCTGGTCATCCTCACCGATCAGAAGGGCCTCTACACCGCCGACCCGCGCAAGGATCCTGACGCCACGTTCGTCCATGAGGCCGCGGCCGGAGACCCGGCCCTGGAGGCCATGGCCGGTGGCGCGGGCTCCAGCATCGGCCGGGGCGGCATGATCACCAAGATCCTCGCGGCCAAGCGTGCGGCGGGCTCCGGCGCCTCGACAGTGATCGCGTGGGGCCGCGAGCCGGACGCTCTGCTGCGCCTGTCGCGCGGCGAGTCGATCGGCACCCTTTTGCTGGCGCAGACCGCCAAACACCAGGCCCGCAAACGCTGGATGGCTGATCATCTTCAGCTGCGCGGAGCGGTGTGGGTGGATGCCGGCGCCGCCGCCAAGGTGCGCAGCGAGGGCAAGAGCCTGCTGCCGATCGGCATGACGGGCGTTGAGGGCGAGTTCTCGCGCGGCGACGTGATCGCGGTGCGCGATGAACACGGCGTCGAACTGGCGCGCGGCCTGGCCAACTATTCCAGTGTCGAGGCCCGCATGCTGTGCCGCAAGCCTTCGGCAGAGTTCGAGCGCCTCTTGGGCTATGTTGCCGAACCTGAGATGGTCCATCGGGACAACATGGTGTTGATGCCCGACGGCCGCTGAAGTCCCTATTGCACTTCGCGGATGGGATTCTTCATCTGCTGGACGATCTCGCTCACGGACCGGCGTGGCGCATGGCCCCGGCACAGCCCCTGGGCCGCGAGCTCCTTGGTGTAGCGCGAATTCCGGTCGTTGATGCGCTTCCAGTCGGCGTCACGCACCGCTTCCCAGGCCGTTCCGCTGAAGCGCGCGTAGGTCTTGAACTCTTCCGTCGCGCAGCGAACACCCTCATAGTAGGCATTGACCGCGCCACCTTCGCGGTTGCTG
Organism: Variovorax sp. 01T432; assembly: GCF_056398605.1. Lineage (NCBI taxonomy): Bacteria > Pseudomonadati > Pseudomonadota > Betaproteobacteria > Burkholderiales > Comamonadaceae > Variovorax > Variovorax sp. 01T432. Next base: position 158,160 of record NZ_JBFTPS010000005.1, on the reverse strand, counting down.
GCAACCACCACATAGCGCACCACGCCGTCGCCCGTGATCGTGATGGTGGCTGGATCGACGCCGAACTTGAGACTCATGTACGGCGGCATCTCGATCGGGAGCAGGCGCTTCTGATCGAAAGCGGGCGGCGGTGGCGCCTCGCTCTCCTTCCAGTCCTGGTTCTCCCCGAGCAGTTGCGCGAACGCGATGCCGCAGGCGCCGAGCGCGCAGGCGAGCGCCGCAATTCTGCTAGCGCGGAAGATGAAACGGGTCGATCGTCGGGGGAGCTTCGTTTGCAAGGTTGGCATTCGGGTTGGGGTCGAAGCTGGCGCCGGGCGGCAGCTCGAAATTCGGGTCGTGGCCTGCGCCGGAGGGGTGGCGCTCGAACTCGCGGGCGCGCACGTTGCTGCGCAGGAATCGGTTGCGGAAGTCTTGCCGGGGCAGGTAGCGGGCGAGTTCGGTCAGCGCCATCTCATAGACGCCGCGCTTGAACTCCACCACCACATCCAGCGGAACCCAGTAGTCGTGCCAGCGCCAGGCATCGAACTCCGGGTGATCGGTGGCGCGAAGATTCAGGTCCCAATCGTGCCCAATCAACTGCAGCAAGTACCAGATCTGCTTCTGGCCCTTGTAGTGGCCCCGTGCGTCACGGCGGATGAACCGATCCGGCACCTCGTAGCGCAACCAGTCGCGGGTACGGGCCACGATGCGCACATGCTCCGGGTGGAGTCCTACTTCTTCATGCAGTTCCCGGAACATCGCCTGCTCGGGACTTTCGCCGCGATCGATGCCGCCTTGCGGAAACTGCCAGGAATGGGTGCGAATACGTTTGCCCCAGAAAACCTGGTTTCTCTGGTTGAGCAGGATGATGCCGACGTTGGGCCTGAAGCCGTCCCGGTCGAGCATAATCAAACCCCAATTTTTTTGAACTGAGTCGATTATGCATGCCGGGTTGCACACGGCAAGCGACCAGTTCCGGGTCCTTCCAAGACCTGCCCTCCACTCCGTCAATCTCAAGGCCTTTGCGCGACCGATGAAAGCTTCCCGATTCTTTATCTCCACCCTCAAGGAAGCGCCGGCTGACGCGGAGGTCGCAAGCCACCGTCTGATGATGCGCGCCGGCATGATCAAGAAGCTCGGCACCGGCATCTACACCTACATGCCCATGGGCCTGCGCGTGATCCGCAAGGTCGAGGCGATCGTGCGCGAGGAGATGAACCGCGCGGGCGCGGTCGAACTCGCGATGCCGGTGGTGCAGCCGGCCGAACTCTGGGAGGAGAGCGGCCGCTTCCAGGGCTACGGGCCCGAGCTGCTGCGCATCAAGGACCGGCATGACCGTGCCTTCGTCGTGCAGCCCACCAGCGAAGAGGTCGTCACCGACATCGCTCGGCAGGAGATCCGCAGCTACAAGCAGCTGCCGAAGAACCTCTATCAGATCCAGACCAAGTTCCGCGACGAGCGCCGTCCGCGCTTCGGGCTGATGCGCGGACGCGAGTTCATCATGAAGGACGCCTACAGCTTCGACCGCGACCTCGAGGGCGCGAAGCTGAGCTACCAGATCATGGCGGATGCCTACCGCAAGATCTTCGATCGATTCGGCCTGCGCTACCGTGCGGTGGCCGCCGACAGCGGCGCGATCGGCGGCGACGTGAGCCAGGAATTCCAGGTTATCGCGGCGACCGGAGAGGACGCCATCGTCTACTGCCCCGACAGCGACTACGCGGCCAACATGGAGAAGGCCGAGGCGCTGGCGCCGGCCGGTCCGCGCCCCGCGGCAACCCAGCCCATGACAAGGACGCCCACGCCGGGCAAGAGCACCTGCGAGGACGTGGCCATCCTGCTGGGCGTGCCGCTCGCGACCACCGTGAAGTCCCTGGTCCTCGCCACGGACGTGACCGACGACGCCGGCAACATCAAGGGCGCCGTGGTCTGGCTGCTGCTGCTGCGCGGCGACCATGACATGAACGAGATCAAGGTCAGCAAGGTTCCGGGCCTCGACAAGGGCTTTCGCTTCGCGACCGCGGCCGAAATCGAAGACCATTTCGGCTGCAAGCCCGGCTACCTCGGCCCGCTGAACCTGAAGCAGCCGGTAAAGATCGTCGCCGACCGCGAGGTCGCCATGATGGGCGACTGGATCTGCGGCGCCAACGAAGTCGACTTCCACATCACCGGCGTCAACTGGGGCCGGGATCTGCCCGAGCCCGGACTGGTCGCGGACATCCGCAACGTGGTGGCGGGCGATCCGTCGCCCGACGGCAAGGGGCTGCTGGCCATCGAGCGCGGCATCGAGGTCGGCCACGTGTTCGTGCTCGGCAGCAAGTACAGCAAGCCGATGAACGCCACCTTCCTCGACGAAGCCGGCAAGCCGCAGTTCCTCGAAATGGGCTGCTACGGCATCGGCATCACGCGCTTGCCCGCGGCAGCCATCGAACAGAACCACGACGAACGCGGCATCATCTGGCCGGACGCCATCGCCCCGTTCACGGTGGTTGTCTGCCCGATCGGCATGGATCGCAGCGCCGACGTCAGGACCGCCGCCGAGGCGCTCTACGAGCAGTTGCTGGCGGCCGGCGTCGACGTTCTGCTGGACGACCGTGGCGAGCGCCCCGGCGCGATGTTCGCCGACTGGGAGCTGATCGGCGTGCCGCACCGGGTGGTGATATCGGACCGCGGCCTCAAGGAAGGCCAACTCGAATACCAGCATCGGCGCGATACCGCGGCAACCAAGGTGCCTTCGGCCGGCATCGCGGAATTCATCAGAGGCAAGCTGGCTGCATGAGCCTCTCGCGGCGTCAGTGTCTGGGTGGCGCTGCCGCCAGCGCGATGTCGCTGGCGTTGCCGCGATCGGCCCATGCCGGCGCGCAGATCGAGGAGCCCTTGATCGACTCGGTGCGCACCGCGCTCAGCTCGGCAATCCACAACAAGGCCCCGCCGGTTCCGGAATTCAGCAATACCGAGGCTCGCCTGGCCTACCTGCGCTGGCTTGGCGAGATGAGCCAGCGGCTCATGAAGAAGCTGACGGACTGGCCGACCCGCAAGGAGTTCCTCCAGACCGCCTGGTACGAGGCACGCCGCGCCGGGCTCGACGTCAGTCTGGTGCTCGGCCTGATCCAGGTGGAGAGCAACTTCCGCAAGTTCGCCGTTTCCAGCGCTGGCGCCCGCGGCTACATGCAGGTGATGCCCTTCTGGACACGCGTGATCGGAGACAGCGACCCGGCCAAGCTCTTCCACATGCAGACCAACCTGCGCTTCGGTTGCGTGATCCTTCGCCACTATCTCAACATGGAGGCGGGCGACCTTTTCATGACGCTCGGCCGCTACAACGGCAGCCGCGGCAGGGCACCCTACCCGGACGCCGTGTTCGCGAACCAGCGGCTGTGGGTCTTCAACGACCGTCGGTCGGACTGAACGGACCTTCTTCAGGCGAGGCGCCAGCTCGAAGCGCGCAGGCGATCGACCTCGGCACCTGGATCGCCATGTCCAGCAGCATCTGGGCCATGCCCTTGCCCAACGGGTCCATGCGCATGGACGAAGGGCCGCCGCCGTCGAGCGCTTCGTGCAGCACGAGGTTCATCGCGGCGAGGCCCGGCAGATGAAAGCGCTCGATCCTCCCGTGGACGAGGTGCCCCAGCTGGTCGCGCACGCGCTCGGCCGTTACGCGGTCCCACAGCAGGGGCAGCCACTCCGCGCGACGCGCGACGAGTCCGATGTTCGAGATATCGCCCTTGTCTCCGCTGCGGCCCCAGGCGAGCTGGATGAGGCGGACCTCCTCCATCGCTTCGGCGGCGTCGACCCACGGGGCGGGCGGCTCGACCTCGGGTGCGACGCCATCTCCCGTCCCGGCGGGGATTCGCACCGCATGGCGCGTGCCGTCCAGGACGAAGGCGATGCGGAGCGCCTGCTTGTCCTGCAGGAACGAGAAGGGCCTGATCAACGCCGACACGGCGGGCCGGCCGCCGCCGGGCCCGGTTGTCCCGGGCGCCCACGAGGTGCCGGCCGGCGCGATCTCGCGCGCAAACATCGCGAGCGCCGCCTTCTGCGGATGGTTTGCCACCACCCTCAGCATCACTTCGCGCGCATGCCGCGTGCGCGCGTGCGGGCCATACGAGGACTCCGCGCCGATCACTTCGATGAAGGTCGAGCTGAAGGGCGGCTGGCCGCTCTCGCGCAGGATCCTGCTGGTGCGCTCGATGATCGCTTCGCCCGTGCGTCGTGCCTTCCTTTCGGCATCGATGCCCACGATCACCAGGCTGCCCGCGCAGCGATAGCCGTCGAGCTGCGTGGCCGAGACCTTGTAGTTTGCCGTGGGCGCCCGGCCCCTGGCGGGACTGACCCACACGCGGTTCTCGCCACGCTGCTCGATCACCACCGCGCGGAAGTCGCAGATCACGTCCGGCAGGAAGTAGGCCGCCGGGTCGCCGATCTCGTAGAGCAACTGTTCGGCGACGCCGGCGCGAATCACCCTGCCGCCGGTGCCTTCGGGCTTGGTCACGAAGAAGCTCCCATCCGCGCGGCACTCGACGATCGGGTAGCCGATGTTCGCCCAGTCGGGAATGTCTTCCCAGTCCGTGTGCAGACCGCCGGTCGCCTGGCAGCCGCATTCGATGATGTGCCCGGCCAGGCTGCCGGAGGCCAGGAGGTCGAAATCCCCGGCGCTCCAGCCGAACTCGTGCATCAGGGGCCCCAGCGTGACGGCGCTGTCGACGCAGCGGCCGGTGATCACCACCTCGGCGCCCGCTGCCAGCGCGGCCGCGATCGGCGCGGCGCCGAGATACGCATTGGCGCTCAGCACGCGCTCGGGCAATTCTTCCCCCGTGTCCATGGCCGTGATGCCGCTCGCGCGAAGCGCCGGCATCCGCGCGCCGACGTCGTCGCCTTCGACCACCGCGATGCGCAGGGAAATCCCCTCGGCGGCGGCGAGCGCTCGCAGCGCGTCGGCACACCCGTGGGGGTGGATGCCGCCGGCGTTGCTGATCACCCTGATGCCCTGTTTCTTCACTTCACCCAGCACCGATTTCATAGCGACGTCGACGAAATCCGTGGCGTAGCCCAGTTCGGGGTCCCGGGCGCGCGCCGATGCGAGGATCGCCATGGTCGTCTCGGCCAGGTAGTCGAAGACCAGGTAGTCGAGCCTGCCGAGCCTCACGAGTTGCGGTGCGGCCACCATGCTGTCCCCCCAGAAGCCTGAGGCGCAGCCGATGCGGACGACTTTCCGCGAGCGCTCTACGCTGCCTGTCATGCGTTTCCTTCGTGCGCGAGTGGATGCACTTGCCTGCCATGCAGCTTAGCCACCCGTCCCCGCCAAGGCTTGCGCCAACTCGCTGTCCGCACAGCCACTTCGCGCAAGACGCTGCCGCGCCTTGCCCTTAGTCTCCGACGCGAAGGAGCCTGTCTTGGCCATCATCGAGTCGACCATTCCCGTGAGCGGCGAGCCCTTCCTCGCCAACCGTGAAGGCATGCTGGCGCTGATCGAGCGCGTGCGGCGCTACGAAGAGCGCAGCGCCGCGCATTCCGCCCGGTCGCGCGAGCGCTTCGAGCAGCGCGGGCAGTTGCTGCCGCGCGAGCGGCTGTCGCTGCTGCTCGATCCGGGGACGCCTTTCCTGGAGATCGCTTCGCTTGCGGGACTCGGGCTCGACAACGCCGATCTGGAGCAGAGCACGCCGGGCGGGGGCGTCATCGGCGGCATCGGCATCGTCTCCGGTGCGCGGGTGATGATCAATGCGTCCGATTCCGGCATCGATGCCGGCGCCCTGCAGCCCATGGGCATCCCCAAGATCCTGCGCCTGCAGGAACTCGCGCTCGAGAACAGGCTGCCCTACGTGCAGCTCGTCGAAAGCGCGGGCGCCAACCTGCTGACCTACAAGGTCGAGGAATTCGTGACCGGCGGCAGCATCTTCCGCAACCTGGCGCGCCTCTCGGCGGCCGGCCTGCCCGTGCTGACCGTCACGCACGGTTCATCCACCGCCGGCGGTGCCTACCAGACCGGCCTTTCCGACTACATCGTGATGGTGCGCGGCCGCACGCGCGCCTTTCTTGCGGGGCCGCCCCTGCTCAAGGCCGCGACCGGCGAGATCGCGACCGAGGAAGAGCTGGGCGGCGCCGTCATGCACACCTCGATTTCCGGTCTGGGCGACTACCTCGCCGAGGACGACCGCGACGCGATCCGAATTGCCCGCGAAATCCTCGCCGGCATCGGCTGGAGCGACGGCCACGCGCGCGAACCCGCGCCGCGCTTCAAGCCGCCGCGCCACGACACCGAGGAATTGCTGGGCATCATGCCGATGGACCCCAAGCGCCCGGTCGACATGCGGCAGGTCATCGCGCGCATCGCCGACGATTCGGAATTCCTGGCGTTCGGCGAAAGCTACGGTGGCGCCACCGTTGTCGGCCACATCCGGATCGAGGGCCTGCCCGTCGGCGTCGTCACCAACAATGGCCCCATCGACAGCGCCGGCGCCAACAAGGCCACCCATTTCATCCAGGCTTGCTGCCAGTCGAGGACGCCGCTGCTCTACCTCCACAACACGACCGGCTACATGGTCGGCAAGTCGCACGAGGAGGCCGGCATCATCAAGCACGGCTCCAGCATGATCCAGGCCGTGACCAACGCCACCGTGCCGCAGATCGCGCTCCACTGCGGCGCCTCCTTCGGCGCCGGCAACTACGGAATGTGCGGCCGGGGCTTTCATCCGCGCTTCTGCTTCTCCTGGCCGAACGCCAAGACGGCCGTGATGGGCGCGGAGCAGGCCGCGAAGACCATGGTCATGGTGACCGAGGCCGCCATGAAGCGCAAAGGCGAGGTCGACCAGGCCCGGCTCGACGCGCTGGAACAGCGCATCGTCGAACACTTCGAAAGCCAGATGAGCGTGTTCACGACCAGCGCGCGCCTGCTCGACGACGGTGTCATCGATCCGCGCGACACGCGCGCCGTGCTGGGCCAGGTGCTGGCGGTGTGCCGCGAGGCCGAGTCGAGGCGGCCGCAGCCGATGCAGTTCTGCGTGGCGCGTCCTTGAACATGACAAGCCATGGCGCGGCTCGCACGCCCTTCCAGAAGATCCTGATCGCCAATCGCGGCGAGATCGCCCGGCGCGTCATCCGCAGCGCGCGTGCCCTCGGCTTGCGCACGGTGGCCGTCTATTCGACCGCCGACGCCGGCGCCCGCCACGTGCTTGAGGCCGACCAGGCGGTCTGCATCGGCGAGCCGCTGCCGGCGCAGTCCTATCTGCGGATCGACGCCATCCTCGAGGCCGCGCGCTTGAGCGGCGCCGACGCCGTGCACCCGGGCTACGGTTTCCTCGCGGAGAACGCGCCATTCGCACAGGCATGCAGGGGTGCCGGCCTGGTCTTCATCGGCCCTTCACCCGAGGCGATCGCCGCCATGGGCGACAAGGCGCGCGCCAAGGCGCTGATGGAAGGGGCAGGCGTACCCTGCATCCCCGGCTACCAGGGTGACGACCAGAGCGAAACGCGGCTGGCCGAGGAAGCCGCGCGCATCGGCTTTCCGCTCATGATCAAGGCGAGCGCGGGCGGCGGCGGCCGAGGCATGCGGCTCGTGCCCTCCGCCGGCGAGTTCGCCGCGCTGCTGCGCAGCGCACGCTCTGAAGCGCAGGCGGTATTCGGCGATCCCCGCGTCATCCTCGAATGCGCCCTCCTGGGCGCCCGCCACATCGAGATCCAGGTCTTCGCCGACCGCCAGGGCCATGCCGTTCATCTGGGCGAGCGGGATTGCTCGGTGCAGCGCCGCCACCAGAAGCTCATCGAGGAGGCGCCGTCGCCCGCCGTCGATGCGGCCTTGCGCGAACGCATGGGCGCCACTGCCGTTGCGGCGGTCAAGGCCATCCGCTACGAAGGCGCCGGAACGCTCGAATTCCTGCTCGACAGCGGCGGCAGGTTCCATTTCATGGAGATGAACACGCGGCTGCAGGTCGAGCATCCGGTCACCGAAGCGATCACCGGCCTGGACCTCGTGGAGCTCCAGTTGCGGGTGGCCGCGGGCGAGCCGCTGCCGCTCACGCAGGAGCAGGTGCGCTTCCAGGGCCACGCCATCGAAGTCCGCCTGTGCGCGGAGGATGCCGACACGGGCTTCATGCCCCAGGGCGGCATCATGGCGCTCTGGAAGATGCCGCCGCAATTGCGCGTCGAAGAGGCCTTGCATCCGGGCGCGCAGATCCCGCCCTTCTACGATTCGATGATCGCCAGGTTCATCGGCCATGGCCGTACCCGTGAGGAGGCGCGACGCAAGCTGATGACGGGCCTGGAGGATGCCGTCGCACTCGGCGTGACGACCAACCAGGCCTTCCTGGGCCGCTGCCTCGCGCACCCCGTGTTCGCGGCCGGCGAGGCGAGCACCGCCTTCGTCGGGCATCACCTCGATGAACTTCTGGTGCGGAATGGCGAGGCGCACGACCGTGCCGCCGCGCTCGCCGCCGTGCTTTGCGCAGAGGGCGACATCGCGCACCGACCGCGGGGTCGTCGCTTGCCGCACCGGCTTCCCATTTCCCTGCGCCTGGAAATCGGCGGCCGCGCTGTGAACGCGAGCGTCACGCTCGCGCACCCGAATCGCTTTGGCGTGAGCATCGGCGAGCAGTACTTCGAGGTCGTTCTGCTGGAGTGGGCCGAAGACAGGGTCCGGTTCATCTGCGACCGCGTGCTCGAAAGCGCGGCCTGGCACCGCGACGGCCCGACCCTGTTGCTGCACTACCGCGGCCTTCCCCTGCGCGTGGAGGACAAGACCCGTGCCGCCACGACCCGGCAAGGCGAGACAGCCGGCGACGGCAAGCTGCGGGCGTCGATGAGCGGGCGCGTGGTCGCCGTGATGGCGGAGGTCGGCGACGAACTGCGTGCCGGCCAGCCCCTCCTCACGCTGGAGGCGATGAAGATGGAGCATTTGCACGCGGCGCCCTCGGCCGGCAAGCTGAGCGCGCTGCATGTGCGGCCCGGCGATCAGGTCGCGGCCGGTCAACTACTGGCCGAGATCAGCCCTCGATCCCCTTGAGGAACACGATGCGGCGTTCCCCCGACAGCATCTCGGGCAAGGCCTTCTCGTACGCGAGGCGGTAGGGCTTGTTCAGGTGATGCGCGATGAAGTGCTCGCGGCTGCAGGCCCAGGTCTCGTAGTTGACGATCGTGTCCGGATCGTCCAAGTCCTCGTGGACCCAGGTGTTGATGAAATCCGGCTCCCGGGCCATGGTCCGCACCACATCGAACAGCATCTCTCGCATCCGCTCCCGCGCCTGCGGCCGCGTCGGCAGATAGACGATGAAGGACACCGTCTCGGACGGCGTTGTGCCGGTGGGCGTCGTCATGCTGTTCGCTCCCATCACAGGTTGCTCATGCCGCCGTCGATCACCAGCTCGCTGCCGACCGTGAACTTCGATTCGTCCGAGGCGAAGAACACGATCGCCTTGGCGATCTCCGAAGGCTCGCCGAAGCGGCCCGCGGGGACCTGGCCCAGGATGGCGCCGGCCATCTTGTCGAGTTCGGCCGCCGGCAGGCCCAGCTTGCCGTAGAGCGGCGTGGAGATCGGGCCGGGGCTCACCGCATTGACGCGGATGCCACGGCCGATCAGCTCGCCCGACAGCGTGCGCGCCAGCGAGATCAGGCCCGCCTTGGTGGCCGCGTAGACGCTCGAATTCGGCATGCCGATGTGGGCGTTGATCGAAGTGTTGAGAACGATCGAGGTGGGATTGGCCAGCATCGGCAGCAGCGCCTGCACCAGGAACAGCGGCCCCTTCAGGTTGATGGCGATCGAGCGGTCGAAGCCGGCTTCATCCCACTGCTCGATGGGCCGGAAGTCCGCCGTGCCGGCGTTGATGAACACGGTGTCGACCTGGCCGAAGGATTCGGCCAGCGCCTTGGCCAGGCGCGGCTGGTCCGCCACGCTGCCGGCGTCGACGCGCAGGATCAGCGCTTCCTTGCCGAGCACGGCGCGCGCCTGCTCGATGGTGGCGGGGTTGGTCCCCGTGACCGCCACACGGGCGCCTTCCGCGATGAACTCGCGTGCGGTTTCGAGGCCGATGCCGCTGGTGCCGCCAGTGATGAGTGCGCGCTTGCCGATAAGTCTGTTCATGATGAGCTCCTGGGTTCGTTGAGATGTGTCGCGGCGCTTGTTCGCCGTGAGTGAACTGTAGGATTCATCTTCTTTAGGATAAATAGGCAGAATGAGCACTGTTCATTCAGCTTTCATGAATCATGGATCGCTTGCGTGCCTTCGAAGTCTTCGTCGCCGTGGTCGGCAAGCAGGGTTTCGCCCGGGCGGCCGACGCTCTCGACACCTCGCCCGCCAACGTGACCCGCTACATCGCCGAGCTGGAGGCGCATCTGGGCACGCGCCTGCTGAATCGCCACTCGCGCAAGCTGTCGCTCACCGACAGCGGCCAGGCCCTCTACGAGCGCGCGCGCAGCATCCTCGACGAAGTGGCGGAGGCGGAGGCACTCACGGGGTCGAGCAGCCTGCAGGCACGCGGGCGGCTGCGCATCAACGCGCCCGTGAGCTTCGGCATCCTGCATCTGGCGCCGCTGTGGCCGAAGTTCCTGCAGGCGTACCCCGAGGTCGAACTGGAGGTTTCCCTGATCGACCGCGTCGTCGACCTCGTGGAGGAGGGCTTCGACCTGGGCATCCGCATCTCGCGCGCGGGCTCGGCCACGCACATCGCGCGCAAGCTCGCGGTCTCGCGCAACATCGTGTGCGCCTCGCCGGCCTACCTGCGCAAACATGGCCGCCCCCGATCGCCCGCGGACCTGGCCGAGCACCGATGCATCGGCTATACATTCGCCGTCACGGGTGACGACTGGCACCTTCTCGACGAGCGCGGGCTGGAGCACGTGGTCAAGGTCCCGAGCCTCATGCGCACCAATAACGGCGACACCGCGCGGGCGGCGGCGGTGGCCGGCGTCGGCCTGATCTGGCAGCCCAGCTTCCTGATCGGCGAAGACCTTCGCGCCGGACGGCTCGTCCAGCTGCTGCCGGGCTTCAGGATGCCCGACATCGACATCCTCGCGGTGTACCCCAGCCGCCGCCACCTGAGCGCGAAAGTGCGCCTGATGATCGACTTCCTCGCCGAGGCCTTCAAGGGCACGCCGCCCTGGGACCTCGGCTTGTGAGCCCGCTCAGCCGCGGCGCTCCATGGGCCGCAGCACCTTGCCTTCGAGCGTGACCGCCTGGCCGATCGGCGGCGCGGTCTGCGTCTCGACATGGCGCAGGGACCCGTCATCCATGCGAACCCGCACTTCGTAGGCGGTCACCGTGCGCGTGCGTTTCTCGATGTGATTGCCCAGGAAGCCGCCGCCGACCGCGCCCAGTATTGTCGTCGCGGCGCGACCGCTGCCGTGGCCGAACTGGTTGCCGACGACACCGCCGATCACCCCGCCCGCCACCGCGCCGACGCCGGTCGTCGGGGCGGCGTGCTGCACGGTGCGGACCGATTCGACGTGCCCGCAGATGGCGCAGATGCGCCTCGGCGCGGGCGCCGGCGGGGCGGCCTGCGCCACCTGGGCCACCGGGGGCGCCATTGGCGTCGCTGGCGCGGCTGAGGCCACTGGAGAGACTGGAGCGAGCGGCATGGCAGGAGCGACCGGCGCGGCCTCCCTGTCCGGTGGTGGCGGCGCGCTCGCGAGCGCCGCGGGCTTCAGGTCGGCCGGCGCTCGCACCGGCTCGACGGCCGGCAGGGTGGGCGGCCGCGGTTGAGCCGCCGCCGCCGGGTTGCTGAAGTGCTGGTGGATCAGCACGCCGCCCAGGGCGCCGACGGCGACGACGAGGCCGCCGATCGTCGCCCACAGCGGCTTGGTCGACTGGACTGTGTTCATGGCATTTCCCCTTCCTCGAATGCGCCGGGCGGTCCGGTGCGCGACGCATGGCATCAGCTTGGATCAACGCCCGCGCGTGTCGCATCCTGTTCGCGAGACCCTCGCGGGCATGTACAGATCCTACCGAGCCCGCGAAGAAGGTCTGTCAGACATCCGCCGACGATCGCGCCGGGTGGCGCGGCTCAGACAGCGGCGGCGGCAATCTCAAGCTGCTTGAGGCGGCGTGCCATGCGGCCGATGAAGTTGACCGTTACCGCGGGCAGTTCGCGATGGGCGGGAACGATGATGCCGACCTTCAGCTCCTGAAGCGCCGGCAGCTCGAACGGCCGCCACACGAGTTCGCCACGCGCCAGTTCGTCGATGAAGGCCACCTTCGAGAAGAAGGCGATGCCCAGGCGCGCCATCAGCAGCCGCTTGGCCATGGGCGTCCAGTTACAGGTGGCCGTGAACTCGAGCTGATCCCAGAACTCGCCGAACTCCGGACACATCGAGCTGCTGATCGGCGGCTGGCCCAGCGAGCGCAGGAAGGGCTGGCCCATGCATTCGGCCAGGCTGATCGATGCCTTGGCAGTCAGCGGATGCCCGGGCGCCATGATCACACCCAGCGGCAGGTCGACCATGGCGGTGGCCTGCACGCCCGCCGGCATCCGGCTCACGAAGGTCACGCCGGCATCGGCCCGCCCCGACAGCACCATGCCCGGCACCTCCATGGGCGCCACCGAGGTGAGGGTGTACGTCACGGCCGGGAAGAGCTGGGCGAATTCCTCGACCGCATCCGGCATGAAGTGCTCGAACATGGAATCCATGGCCACGATCTTGATGTGGCCGGTGCGCTCGCCCTTCAGGGCGTGAAGCTCCGCGCGCGTGACCTGGAAATCGTGCAGCGTCCCCTGCACGTGCTTGAGCAGGCGCTCGCCCGCCGTGTTGAGCCGCATGCCGCTGGGCAGCCGGTCGAAGACCTCGAGGCCGAGCTCTTCCTCCAGCTTCAGGATCTGCCGGTTCACCGCGCTGGACGCGACGAACAGGGTTTCCGAAGCCTTTCGCACCGATCCGGATCGGGCCACCTCCACGAAGTACCTGAGGACGCTTGCATGCATTGCTTTCTCCAGTGAAGCGCCGCAGTCCGGTCAGGCCGAGTTCACGGGGTCCTTCCAGGCAGCGACCACCGGATGATCGCAGAGTGACTTGCCGACGTCGGCGGCTCCGCCGGGCGAGCCGAGCCCGGACACCTGCGGCTCGAAGAACTCCCGGTTGATCGCGAGAAAGTGTTGCTGCTCGCCCGGCAGGCGGGCATCTTCATAGATCGCCTGGGTCGGGCAGGCCGACACGCAGACGCCGCAGTCGATGCATTCGTCCGGGTGGATGTAGAGGGTTCTCTCGCCCTCGTAGATGCAGTCGACGGGGCAGCAGAGCACGCAGGCCCCGTCCTTCACGTCGATGCATGCCGTCGTAATCACATGCGCCATGCCGTCAACCCCGCGTGCTCAGCGCCCGAGCCATCGAGGCTTGCGCTTCTGCTGGAAGGCCAGCACGCCCTCGTCCGCGTCCTGCGACTGCAGCGCCGCCATCACCGCGGGCAGGCGCACCGCCTGCGCCGCGGCCGGCGACAGCGTCGAGGTGCGCCGAACGACCTGCTTGATGGCGCGCACCGACAAGGGCGCGCATGCCAGGATCTGGTCGACCCAGCGTTGCACGGCGGCGTCGAGTTCGGGACGCGCCACGACCTCGTTGATCAGCCCGAGTTCCAGCGCCCGCGCGGCAGAAACGCGCTGGCCCGTGAACAGGATGCCCATCGCCTGCCGGAAGGGGATCTGCCGCTGCAGCAGCGTCATGCCGCCGTCGAGCGGCATGCGGCCGACCAGCGGCTCGGGCAGGCCGAAGCTCGCCTCCGTGCACGCCACCACGATGTCGCAGCCCAGCACCATTTCGAAGCCGCCGCCCAGGGCCAGCCCGTTGACTCGGGCGATCACGGGGACGTCCAGCGTTTCGCGCAGGGCGATGCCGCCGAAGCCGCCTTCGCGCGAAGCGGCCCAGTAGTCGACGCCCTTGACGGACGGGTTCTTCAGGTCCGCGCCGGCGCAGAAGGCGCGCTCGCCCGAGCCCGTGAGCACCACCACGCGCACGTCGTCGCGCTGCTCGATGTCCTTCCAGATGCGCTGCAGCTCCGCCTCGGTGGCGAGATCGACCGCGTTCATCACCGCCGGCCGATCCAGCGTCACGCGCGCGACGTGCGCCTCGACTTCGTAGCTGACGTTCACGAGTCGGCTCCGGTGAGGAGTTCCTGCGCCTGGGCGAGGACCTCCTGCGTGTGCTGCCCGAGCTTCGGCGGCTCTCGGCGGATGCCGGTGGCGGCGCCCGACATGCGGATCGGACTCGCGATGAAACGCAAGGGCCGGCCATCGGGCGCCTCGCCTTCGAGGATCATCTGGTTGTGCAGCGTCTGCGGATCGACCAGCGCGTCGCGCATGTCGCGCACCGGCGCCGACAGCAGATCCTCGGCCTCCAGCCGGGCCAGCCAGTGGTCGCGCGTGTCGCTCGCGAAGCGATCGCGCAGGATCGCGTGCAGCTCGGCCTTGTGGGCGAACTGCTGTTCCAGTGTCGCGAAGCGGGCCTCGAGCGAGAGATCGGGCAGGCCGAGCGCGGCGCAGATGTCGCGCAGCGGGTTGGCCTTGAAGGCGCCGACCAGCACCAGCGGGCCGGTCGTCGTCTCGAAAACGCCCGACAGCGGCATGGCGGCCCAGTTCACCTCGGAGTCGGCCATCATGATCATGGCCGCTTCCTGCATCTGCATGGCCAGCATCGAGTTGTAGAGAGAGACGGAAATCTTCTGCCCCTCACCGCTGCGCTCGCGCTGCAGCAGCGCGAACAGGATGCCCTGCACCAGGTGCATGCCGGCGGTGTAGTCCGCCAGCGCGGTGGGATAGATCGACACCGGGATGTCCGAGTCCGCGCGGCGCGCCATCACGCCGGTCATGGCCTGCGCCAGCACGTCCTGCCCGCCCTTGTGCGCATAGGGGCCGGTCTCGCCGAAGCCGGTGCCGATCGCATACACGATGCGCGGATTGAGGGCGCGGCAGTCCTCGTAGCCCAGGCCGAGCCGCTCCATCACGCCCGCGCGGAAGTTGCTCACCACCACGTCGGCATCGGCGATCAGTGCCTTGACCAGGTCCATCTGGGCCGCGTCGCGCAGGTCGATCTCGACGCTGCGCTTGTTGCGGTTGAGACTGCAGAAGATCGGGTTGTCATGGCCGGCGACCGGCGCGAAGGTCGAGCGGCTCAGGTCGCCCGCGCCCTTGCGCTCGATCTTGATGACATCGGCGCCGTGGTCCGCAAGCATCTGCGTGCATACCGGCCCCATCATCACCTGGGTGAAGTCGATCACGCGGATGCCGGCCAGCGGCAGGTTGGCGTTCGCTTCGGCGCTCACGATGCAAGCTCCGCCACGGCCGCGGACCGGGCCAGCGAGGGCACGTCGGCGTTGCGCCCGCTCTGGTCGCCGGGGTCGGCGCCTTGCGCCCGCAGCGTCCGCTGCAGTGCCGCCACGTCGACGTCGCGTACCGCCACGCCGGCGTCGAGCGCCAGGGCCGCCGCCACGCCCGCGGCCTCGCCCATCGCCATGCAGGGCGGAATCTCGCGGGAGATCTTCTGCGCGGCCGAGGTGGCCGAGTAGTGCCGGCCGGCCACCAGCAGGTTGTCGACGCTGCGCGGCACCAGCGAGCGATAGGGGTAGTAGTAGTCGCGCCCGCGTGCCACGCTGTCCTCGAAGCGCGTGCGCTGCATCACGTCGTCCTTGGTCATCACGTACTCGCCCTCGAGCAGGCGCGTCTGGCGCACGCCGGTCTGCGGCGCGAGGTCGACGACGAAGCAGTTCTGGAAGCCCGGCAGCCTGGCGCGGATCACGCTCACGGCCTCGTGGATCGTCTTGCGGCCGTTGAGTTCGACGCGGGTCAGGTCCTCGACCTTGAGGCCGTCCATGCCCGCCATGTGCGGGCAGTTGCACCACACGACGCCGGGCAGCGGCGTCTTGAGCCACCAGTGCGCCCAGCTGCCGCCGATCATCCGCTTGATCTCGCGGTCGATCTCCTCGAAGGCCGCAGGCTCCTCGCGCTCGAAGCGCTCGGCTTCGTCGGTGTCGACATTGCCGAGGCGGAACACGGTGGTCGTGATGTAGCTGCCGCCCACGTGCGGCGCGCCGGCCGAGGCCGCCACATCGAGGTCGCCGGTGGTGTCGATCACCACGCCGCCGAGGATCGCCTCGCGGCCCTGCTTGGTGTCGCAGATCACGCCGCGGACCTTGCCGTCCTCCACCAGCGTGCGCGAGAACCACGAATGCAGGCGCAGCTCGATGCCGAGTTCCCTGACCTTCTCCATCGACACGCGCTTCCACGCATCGGGGTCGAAGGCGGCGGCGAAACAGATCGGGTGCGGCTTCTGCTTGCTGTGGAAATCGAAGGTGCCCCAGCGCAGCCACTTGTCGATGCTGGCCGGCGCGCTGCCCCATTCGTCGTTCCTGGGAAAGGCCGCGAGCCCCAGCCCCGCCATGCGTTCGATCATCTCCATGCAGGACCCGCGCACCGAGATCTCTTGCTGGTGGCTGTCCCACATGTCGTCCAGTACCAGCACCATGCCGCCGGAGGCCAGGCCGCCGAGGTGGTTGTAGCGTTCCAGCAGCACGACCCGCGCGCCGTTGCGCGCGGCGCCGAAGGCGGCCGCCAGGCCGGCGGGCCCGCCGCCGACCACCACCACGTCGGCCTCGGCCGCGACGCGCACATCGGTGGCGGGCTCCTGGATCCAATCTCCGATTCGACTCATGACTATCTCCTTGCTATCTGCATTCGCCATTGCTGGACCCCATCGGCCTCAATGCGCGCTTTCCGGTTGCCAGCGAATGACCCAACGCTCCGCCAAGGTGACGAGCAGGAAGAAGAATCCCGAGAGGCTGGCGCTCATCAGGATCGCCGCGTAGAGCAGCGCCGAGTCGAAGTTGAAAGTGGCCTGGATGATCATGGCGCCCACGCCTTCGTTGGCGCCCACCCACTCGCCGACCACCGCGCCGATCACCGCCATCGAGGCCGAGATCCGCAATGCCGAGAAGAGAAAGGGCAGGGCGTTGAACAGGCGCAGGCGGAAGAAGATCTCGGTCTTGCTGGCCGAGAGCACGCGCATGAGTTCCATCGCCTGCGGATTGACCGACTCCAGCCCGCGCACCATGTTGACCAGCGTGGGAAAGAAGCACACCAGCGCCGCGATGGTGATCTTGGGCTCCATGCCGTTGCCCATGATGAGCACCAGGATGGGCGCCTTGGCCACGACCGGAATCGCGTTGAACATCAGCACGACGGGAAAGAAGATGTCCTGCAGCGTCTTGCTGTGCACGAAGACCGTCGCGACCAGGATCGCCGCCAGGTTGCCCATCAGGAAGCCGCTGCCGGCCTCGATCGCCGTCGGCATCAGGTTGCTCAGCAGCACGTCGCGCTTGACCCAGAGCGTGTCGACGACCACCCAGGGCGAGGGCGCGACGAAGGGCTTGACGCCGAAGAACTTCACGATGGCCCACCAGGCCAGGACCAGCCCGATGATGCCCAGGGCAGGGAGGATCCGGCCGCGCCACATTCGCTTGCGCCGCAGCACGGCCCAAGCCTGGTATTCGGGATCGGATTCCGGCGTGACGGCCGGCGCATGCATGGTTGCGGTGTTCATTCGGGTGCTCCTCTCAGCAGGTCTCGAGAGCGCGCCGCAGCTGCGCTGTCAGGCTGACGAATTCCGGCGTCTCGCGCGTCGCGAGCGTGCGATCCTCGGGAAGAGCGACCGGGATGATTTCGCGCACCCGGCCCGGGTTGGCCGCCATCATCAGCACGCGCTGGCCGAGGAATGCCGCCTCGTGGATGCTGTGGGTGACGAAGAGGATGGTGACGCCGGTCTGCTTCCAGACCCGGCGGATCTCCTCGTTCAGGCGGTCGCGCGTGATCTCGTCGAGCGCGCCGAAGGGCTCATCCATGAGCAGGATCTTCGGGTCGCACACCAGCGCCCGCGCGATGGAAACCCGCTGGCGCTGCCCGCCCGACATTTCATGCGGATAGGCACCGGCGCGATCCTTCAGGCCCACGAGATCCAGCAGCTCCATCGGGCTGCGCCGCCCCTTGCGGGACGACCCGCCGCCGACCTGGAGCGGCAGTTCGACGTTCTGCAGCGCGGTCCGCCAGGGCAGCAGCGCCGCGTCCTGGAAGACGAAGCCGATGTCGCGATTGCCGCGCGCCGCCCGTGGCGCCACGGACAGCACGCTGATCGTTCCCTTGTTCGCGGGCTGCAGGTCGGCCACCACGCGCAGGAAGGTCGACTTGCCGCAGCCCGAAGGACCCAGCAGCGTGAGGAACTCGCCCTGCGTCACATCCAGATTGAGGCTCTGGAGGGCGGTGACGTCACGACGCTCGGTGAAGAAGCGCACCCCGATGTCGCGCGCCGAGATCGCCGGCGCGGTCTTGCTCATGACGGCGCTCATGCCTGCATGCGCGCCGCGGCGGTCGCCTTCAGCACATCGAGCGTCATGACCTCCTCCAGCTTCGGCGTCTTCGCGGTGAACTGCTTGAGCTGCGAATAAGTGTCGATCTGCTCCTGCCAGACCGCCGGATCCATCGCGCCCCAGCCCCCGGTCTTCGTGGCCTCGGTGAAGCTGTAGCTCAACATCACGTCGAGCGCTTCCCGCTCGTCCGCGCGATTGAGGTTGGGGTATTCCTTGATGAGCAGGTCGGTCGCCTGCTCGCGGTTGGCCTGCGCGTAGTACCAGCCCTTGGCGGTGGCGCGCAGGAATGCGGCAAGGTCCTTGGGCCGCTTCTGGAGCGTCTCCGTCGTGGCGTAATAGGGCAGCGCATAGAGCCGCACGCCGGAATCCCACAGGCTCAGGTCGACGCGCTCCTTGCCGAGCACCTTGAGCGCCGAGGTGTTGGTGAGCCAGCCCGTGACGACATCGACCTGGCCGGTCAGCAGCGGCGTCATATCGGCGCCGATCGGGATGATGTTGACTTCCTTCTCGGGAATGTTGTGCTTGGCCAGCAGCGCCCGCAGCAGCACGACCCCCGTCGACTGGATGCCGACCTTCTTGCCCACGAAGTCCGCCGGCTTGCGCACGGGCTTCTTCTCGAGCGAGAAGAAGCAGTAGGGATGGCGCTGGGCGCCGATCGCGAAACAGCGCACGGGAAGATCCTGCGAGGAGGCCAGCATGATGGACGGGCTGGAGGACACCTGTCCCACATCCTGCCGGCCCGCGGCGACCACCGCGACACCGTCGATGTTGGGGCCGCCGGGAATGATGCTGAAGTCGATGCCTTCCTGCTCGTAGTAGCCCAGGCGCTTGGCGACGACCTCGCCGATCTGGTTGCCCCCGGCGATCCAGCCGAGCTGCATCTTGATCGGGGCCTTGGCGTCCGCGCGCGCCTCGACGGAGAGGAGGCCTCCCATGGCGAGCCCGCCGGTGGCCAGCGAGGCCTTGAGGAGATGTCTGCGGTTCAGGTTCGGTGTGACTTCCATGGATACCCTCGTTTGACGATGTGATGGGGAGAACGACGCTTACCGGTCCAGCGCACTGCGCGAGCAGCCGCAGTCAAGGCCTGGAGCGAATACTAGGCAGCGCCTGGTGCTGCTCAAAGAAGCATTTTTAGGCAGAGGTGCTGCCGAAATTCGCGCACGCCCGCCAGGGCGGCGCCTCAACCGAAGCGCAGGGAGCGCAGGCCCACCGTGCGATCGATCACGATGACCGCGCCGAGCGTCAGCACGATGCTGACCGTCGACACGGCCGCGGCCGTGGGATCGAAGTCCCAGCGCAGGTAGTCGAAGAGCTGCAGCGGCAGCGTGGTCATTCCGATGCCCTTGAGCAGCAGCGACATGTTGAACAGGTCGAAGGAGATCACGAAGGCGAACAGCGCGCCGGTGATGATCCCCGACTTGATGAGCGGCAGCGTGACGCGCACGAACGCGCGCCAGGGCGGTGCGCCGAGGCTGCGGGCGGCCTGTTCTAGCGAGGCGTCCTGGTTGTAGAGCGCCGAGGCGACATTGGTGAAGACGTAGGGCAGCGTCACCAGCACGTGACCCACGACCAGCCCGAACATCGTCCGGGTGCCCACGCCCGTGGCATAGAGAAAGAACAGCAGCGCGATGGCCGTGAGAATCTCCGGCAGCATGAGCGGGAGCATCAGCATCATCCGCAGGCTCTCGCGAAGCCGCGTGGCATGGCGCACGACGTAGAGCGCGCCGGCCACGCCGATCGCCAGGGAGCACGCGGTGGCGATGGATGCGATCTGCAGCGAGGTGCCGATGGCGCGCATGAAGGCCTGGTTGGCGAACAGCGCGCCGAACCAGCGCAGGGAGATGCCTTGCGGGGGAAAGGCCAGGAACTCGCCCGCGTTGAGCGACATCAGCACGATGATCGCGATCGGCAGCAGCAGGAAGACGTAGACGGCGCCCACGTAGGCGAGGCCGAGCCCGTCGGCCACGCGGGTGGCCAGGGGAATGCGCTTGTGTTTCACTGGACGCCCTTCATGAAGATGCCGCTCACCCGGGCGTAGGCCCACACGGCCGCCATGCCGCAGGCCGACAGCAGCAGCGCCTGCGCGGCGCCCACGGGCCACTGGAAGTTGTCGATGAGGTTCTGCACCACCAGCACCGACATGGTCTTGACCTGCGCGCCGCCCAGCATCACCGGTGTCACATAGGCGCTCAGCGTGAGCACGAAGACGAGGATCGTGCCCGCCTGGATGCCCGGCCAGGACATCGGCAGCGTCAGCCGCCAGAACACCTTCAGGCGCGATGCGCCCAGCGAGCGCGCGGCCTGCTCGAGCGTCGGGTCGATGCTCTGGATGACGCCGACCAGCGGCAGGATCATGAAGGGCAGGAAGACGTGCACGAGGGCGATGGTGACGCCGATGCGGTTGTTCATCAGCTGCAGGCCGGTCTCGATCCAGCCCATGTCGATCAGCGCGCGATTGATCACGCCATTGCCCGACAGCAGGATCAGCCAGCCGAAGCTGCGCACCACCACGCCGACGAGCAGCGGCGACAGCACCAGCACATAGAGCAGGCTGCCCCAGCGCGAACGCGTTCGCGCCAGGTGGTAGGCGACCGGGTAGCCGAGCAGCAGGCATATCGGCACCGTCGTCAGGCCCAGCCGGAAGGTGTCCGCCAGCACACCCACGACATAGGTGTCGCCCAGGGCGCTCGCGTAGTTGCCGAGCGTGAAGCCGGCGCCATAGGGCGCCCCGACGGCCGGCGGCCGCAGGCTCATGCTGACGATGTTGAAGTACGGCAGCACCAGGAACACGCCGATCAGCACCAGTGCCGGCACGATCAGCCAGAACGCGCCATGCCCCGGCGCGCGCCGGCGGCCAGGCGCCGCGAGCCGCGGCGCGGCGGCCGTCATCGTCGCGCTCATGCGTCGGGCGCGATGATCCAGGCATGGCCCGGATCGAACGCGAAAGCGGCCTGGGCGCCGGCTGCCATGCGCCGGCTCGGGGCGGTCTGCACCAGCAGGCTCTGCGCGGCACCGCACTGGAGCGTGTGTTCCACGGTGCTGCCCAGGAAGTAGGCGGACTGCACCAGGCCGCTGTAGGGGCCGTCGTTCTGGAAGCGCACGGCTTCGGGGCGGATCGTGACGTGCACGGACTGGCCCGCCGCCAGCGGGCGGTCGTGGCAGGCCGGCACGATGCCCAGTGCGGTGGCCACGCGGTAGGTGGCGTACGGCCCCGGCGCGTCCGTCATCGCCTCGACGCGGCCTTCGATCAGGTTCGAGCGGCCGATGAAGCGCGCGACCTCGATGCTGCGCGGTCGCATGTAGATGGCCTCGGGCACGTCGAACTGCAACAGCCTGCCGCCGAGCATCACGGCCACGCGGTCGGACATCACCATCGCCTCGGCCTGGTCGTGCGTCACATAGAGCGTGGTGATGCCCACGCGCTTCTGCAGTTCGCGGATGAAGACGCGCATGTCTTCGCGCAGCACGGCGTCGAGGTTCGCCAGCGGCTCGTCGAGCAGCAGAAGACGCGGCTCGATGACCAGCGCGCGCGCCAGCGCCACGCGCTGCTGCTGCCCGCCGGAGAGCTGGCGCGGGTAGCGTTCGGACATCGCGGTCAGCTGCACCATCGCGAGCACCTCGTCCACGCGGCGCCGGATCTCGGTCTTGCCGATGCCGCGCATCTCCAGCCCGAACGCCAGGTTGCGATGGACCGTGAGGTGCGGGAACAGCGCGTAGTTCTGGAACACCATGCCGATGTCGCGCTTCTCGGGCGGCAGGTCGGTGATGTCCTCGTCGTCGAGCCGCACGCGGCCTTCGTCGGGAAACTCGAAACCCGCCACGCAGCGCAGCGTCGTCGTCTTGCCGCAGCCGCTCGGGCCCAGCAGCGAGATGAATTCGCCTTCCTCGGTGCTGAGGTCCAGGTGCTGGATGGCCGGCGCGGCGGCGGCATGGAAGGTCTTGCGGATGCCCTCCAGCGACACGCGCGTGGTGCGCCGGCCGATCATTTCATCTCCCGGTTCCAGCGGTCGGTGATCGACGCGACCTGCGGATTGACCCGGGTCCAGTCGAACTGGAAGATCGACTTCATCCGGTCGCCGCTGATCGGCACGTCCTTCGCCAGTTCGGCACCCAGCCGGGACTGGGTGTTGGTCGGCGAGGTGAAGAATTCCTTGGCCATCATCTCCTGCGCGTCCGGACGCAGGATGAAGTCGAGGTACTTGTAGGCCTCGTCCTTGGCGGGCGCGTTCTTCAGCACGTTGAAGGACTGCTCGAAGGCCAGCACGCCTTCGGTCGGCACCACCATCTCGACCGGCACGCCCTTCTTCTGCAGCGCGACGATTTCGGGAAAGTCGATCACGGCCACCGTGACGTCGCCGCGCGTGAGCATGGTCGACAGCGTGCCGCTCCAGTCGGCCTGCGTGAAGGGCAGCAGCTTCTTGATCTCGACGAAGGCGCGGTCGATCGCGTCCTGCGAGCCGCCATAGAGCTTGGCCGTCATCAGCAGGAACAGCATCGCCGCAGTGTTGCCGATCTGATAGAGGCCGATCTTGCCCTTGAACTCCGGGTTGCTCCACAGGTCGGACCACGACTTCGGCGGTGTCTTCACCAGATCCTTGCGATAGCCGATGCCGATGGTGGAGACAATGGCGCGCACGCCGTTGTCGCCGGGGTTGCGCAGGTTGGGATACACGCTCCCGAGGTTCGGCACCTTGGCCGCGGGAATGGGCTCGAAGTAGCCTTCGGCGCGCACCATGCTCGCGATGTTCTCGTTCACCATGAGGATGCTGTAGGGCGGCTTGTCCACACCCGCGGCACGCAGGTTGGCGACGAAGTTCTTGCCAAGCCCGACGTCCAGCGTGGTCTCGATGCCTGACGACTTCTGGAACATCGGCATCAGGTCGGAGCGCCAGAACTTCTCCCAGCGCCCGCCGTAGGTGTTGACGACCAGGTTCTGCGCGGCCAGCGAGATCCCGGGCATGGCCAGGGCCGACATGCCCGCGGCGGCGGCCATGGCGTGGAGGCAGTCGCGGCGCGAAAGGTTTTTCATGGGGAGGTGGTCCTTCAAGAAGAGAAAGGGAAAGAGGCCGTCACCCGCGCTCAGAGCGCGGCGGCGCCCACGGTGGGCGTGTCTCGCCGGTAGTCGTAGTTCTTGTTGAGCCGCTCCATCAGGTAGTCGCCGTATCTCACCGGCGGATAGAGCGGCGGATGGGTGTCGTCGGTGCAGCTGGGCACGCATTCGATGAGTGCGTCCATGCCCGGGTCGAGGAAGTAGGGCAGCGAGTAGCGGTCGCCGCCGGAGCGGTTGATCACGCGGTGCGGGGTCGAGACGAAGCGGTCGTTGGTCCAGCGCGCCAGCATGTCGCCGACGTTGAGCACGTAGGTGTCGGCGATCGGCGGTGCCTCGATCCAGTCGCCGCCGCGCGGGCGCACCTGCAGCCCGCCCGAATCGTCTTGCGCGAGCAGCGTGATGATCCCGTAGTCGGTGTGGGGCGCCGAGCCCATCTGCTCGTTCTCCAGCGGTGCCTGCGGCGGGTAATGCAGGGCGCGCAGGAATGTGGTCGGGTGGTCGAAGTGGTGGTCGAGCGCCGTCGCTTCGAGCCCGAGGCTCATCGCGATGAGGCGCACCACGTAGCGGCCGAGCGCGTCGACTTCGCCGATGTACTGCGTCATCGCGGGCCTGAATTCCGGCAGCCACTGGGGCCACTGGTTCGGCCCCTGCAGCGGCAGGCTGGCGCGCAGGCCCGGGTCGTCCGGCGGCAGCTCGTGCATCAGCATCAGCGACTCGCTCATGTTCGGCCGCGTCACCTTCGCCACCGACGAGGTGACGATGGTCGAGGTGGCCATGCCCATGTAGCCGCGATGGAAGGCGTTGATGGCGAGCGATTGCTTCTGTTCGAGCGGCGACTCGTGGAAGCGGCGCGAGGCTTCGAAGGCGGCCGCGCGCGTTCGTGGCGCCACGTTGTGACCACCGATGTAGGCGAAGTCTCAGCGCATCGTGCAACCTGCGGGCCGTGTGCCGTGCCTCGGGATGGTGCGGATCGAGATGTCCGCCGAGATCGATAAGGGGGATGGACTTCAACATGGAACCTTGATCTGCGTCAAAACGACGTCCTCGTGCGATCCGTCATGCAACGTCTGTGCCAGTTGGACCAAATGGACAAATGTTGTAGCCTCCGAGGCCGAACAAACGCACAAGCAGGCGAGCACGCAGGAACAGCACAGATGCCAAAGACGATCCATGGAGGAGCGGCGACGCGCGTGGGCGCCACCGCGGGAAGCAAGAACGCAGGCAAGGCCAAGGCCGCACCCAAGACCGCGGTCGCGCGGCGCAATGTCAAGCCCTCGCAACGCGCGCTGAGCCCGCGGGCTGCCGCGCCGCGCAGCGCGGCATCGGCGAACCGGCGGCTGCGCCAGATCGAGGACAAGCGCGCCGTGATCCTGTCCGCCGCGCTCGGCCTGTTCTCGCGCTACGGATTGCATGGCACCAGCGTCGACCAGGTGGCGGCGCGCGCGGATGTCTCCAAGAGCAACCTGCTCTATTACTTCGCCAACAAGGAGGAGCTTTACGTCAGCGTGCTGCGCGACCTGCTGACCGTCTGGCTCGAGCCGCTGCGCGGCTTCAGCGCGGAGCAGGACCCGCGCGAGGCCATTGCCGACTACATCCGTCGCAAACTCGTGATCTCGCGCGACCGGCCCGATGCATCGCGGCTGTTCTGTCTCGAGATGATCCAGGGTGCGCCGCTGTTGCGCGACGAACTCGGGCGCGAGCTGCGCGAACTCGTCGATCGCAAGTCCGAGGTCATTCGCGCCTGGGTGGCGGCCGGCAAGCTTGCGCCCGTCGACGCGCATCACCTGGTCTTCGCGCTCTGGGCTACCACGCAGCATTATGCCGATTTCGGTGTGCAGGTCGAGGCCGTCACGGGCCGCACGCTGGCCGATCCGGCCTTCTTCGAGCAGACCGTCGAGAACGTACAGCGCATCGTGCTCGACGGCATCCTTGCGCCGCGGGGCGCGTAGTCCGATTGCCGCGACCCAAGACGCACGAAGCCGGCGTGGCCCAAAGCCAGGGATACCGCGGAACCGGCTTTGCCGGGCCGCCGGTATCGCCCCCTTGAGGGGGAGGCGCCGCAGGCGCTTCGGGGGTGTCTCCTCCTAATGCGCGGGCGCCACGAGGTCGTGGTAGCGCCGGTCGAAGTAGATGAGCCCGTGCCTTGCCTCGCCGATGGCGATGGCAACAGCTTCGCAGAACAGCACGTCGTGCGTCCCGACGCTGGTGCTGCGCATCACGCGGCAATCGAAGGACACGGCCGCGCCTTCCAGCATCGGCGAGCCGGTCGCGCCGGCGCGCCAGGTGGCGGCGGCAAAGCGTTCGTCCATCGGCGTCTTGCCGCCGAACACGCCGGACAGCTCCCGATGGCCGGCGGCGAGCACGTTCACGCACAGGACGCCGTTGGCCTGGAACGCCGGGTAGACCGAGGCGCCACGGTTGAGGCAGATCAGCAAGGTCGGCGGATCGTCCGTGACGCTGCACACCGCCGACGCGGTGAAGCCCGCGCGGCCGGCCGGCCCCTCGGTGGTGACGATGTTGACCGCCGCCCCCAGGCGCGCCATGGCGTTGCGGTAGTCGTTGCGCGGCAGCGGTGCGTCGTGCCCCGCGGGCGGGCGCGAGGGTGTGGCCGGGCAGGGGGAAAGCGAGGGATTCATGGGCGGTCTCCGTGGCGAACGCGTTCGGCCTCAGGCCAGCGTGCAGGCTTCGTCGAAATCGAGCCGCGGCAGACGGCCGAAGCGCTTGGCGGGGTCGCCGTGGCCGAGGTTGATCAGGAAGTTGGCGGTCCAGGTCGTGCCCGCGAAGAAGCTGGCGTTGAGCTTGGCCTTGTCGAAGCCCGACATCGGCCCCGCGTCCAGGCCGAGCGCGCGCGCGGCGAGCAGCAGATAGGCCGCCTGGAGTGTGCCGTTGCGAAAGGCCGTGTCGTGCGCGACCTCGGGGCTGCCGGTGAACCAGGGTCGGGCATCCGTGTGCGGGAAGAGCTTGGGCAGCTTCTCGTGAAAGGCCGTGTCCCAGGCGGCGATCACCGTCACCGGCGCGCTCATCGTCTTGTCGAGATTGCTGGCCGACAGCGCCGGCGCCAGCAACTGCTTGGCCTGCGGCGTGCGCACGAAGACGAAGCGGCCCGGCGAGCAGTTGGCGGAGGTCGGCCCCATGCGCGCGAGTTCGTAGACCTGCCGCAGCATGTCGTCCGAGACGGGTTCGGATGTCCAGCCGTTGTGGCTGCGGGCTTCGGTGAACAAGGTCGCCAGGGCGGCGTCGTCGAGGGTGTGTGTCATGCGCGGATGCTCGAAGAGGTGATGGCAGGCTGCGTCGCGAGGAAGGCCAGCAGCGTGTGGTTGAAGGCGTCGGGCTCGGTCGCGCTGTGGGCGTGGCCGCCGTGCGGCACGCGCTCGAACGTGGCCCGGGGCAGGGCATCGGCCAGGCGCTGCGACATGGTCCAGGGCACCAGCACGTCGTCCATGGCCGCCGCGACCAGCGTGGGCACGCCGATGCCGGCCAGTCGGGCGTCGACATCGAAGGCGCGCAGCGCGGCGATGCGGGCGCGCATGTTGGCTTCGCCCGGGAAGTGCGCGAGCGCGTGTTCCACCTCGGCCGCCACCAGCGCGGAGTTGGCGGCGGCCCACGCCGCGGGGTACAGGAAGATCGGCTGCGCCTCGACATACGCGCGCGGGCCGCACGCGCCCAGCAACGCGAGCCGCGCATCGAAGCAGCGCGCCGAATGCGGATTGGGTGCGGACCACGCGTTGATCAGCGCGAGGCTGGCCACGCGCGCCGGCGCATCGAGCGCGAGCTGAAGGCCCACGAGGCCGCCGAGCGCATGGCCCACCAGGTGGCATTGCGCGCTGTCGGTCGCGTCCATCACTTCGACGACATCGCGCGCCATGTCGGCGATGCTGTGGTCCGGCGCCAGCGCGTCGGGGCTGCGCCCGGTGCCGCGCTGGTCGTAGGCGACCACGCGCCAGCCGGCTTCGACGAGGGCGGGAATCTGCGGCTTCCAGAAGCCGGCCGAGCCGCCCAGGCCGGAGGACAGCAGCACACTGGGCGCGCCGGGCCGGCCCCGACCATGGACTTCGTGGTACATCGCAGCGACGCTCAGGCCTTCTTGCCGACGTGCGCGATCGAGGCGATCTCGATCAGCGCGTCCGGCTTCACGAGGCCGCACTGGATGCAGTAGCGCGCCGGCTTCACGCCCGGGAAGAACTCGGCATAGACCGCGTTGACCTTCGCATAGTCGGCCCAGTCCCTGATCATGATCATGTTGAAGCTCACGTCGTCCATGGTGCCGCCGGCGGTCTCGATCACGCGCTGGATGGTGGCGAGCACGTGGCGCGTCTGCGCCGTGGCATCGCCGACATGGACCACGTTGTTGTCCTCGTCGAAGGGCAGGGTGCCCGAGACGTAGACCACGCCATCGGCCAGGGTGCCGGGGACGAAGGGGGCGATGGGCGTTGTGGTTCCGGGTGGAATGATGGCTTGCTTGGGCATGAGGGAGTCCTTGAGTGATGAATGGGGGAAGGATGGGTCAGGCGCCGGCGGCGGTGCGGCAGAAGTCCTCCACCGTCGAGACCCAGCCGAAGAAGGTCTCGATGTTGTAGACCGCTGCCTTCTGGATCGCCGGTCCGCCGAGCTCGTGCGTCGCGTCTTCCAGCATCACGGCGAAGTACTCGAGGTGGAAGGCGTCGCGCAGCGTCGACTCCACGCACACGTTGGTCGCGATGCCGGTGAACACCAGGTTGCGAATGCCGCGTGCGCGCAGCGTGCTGTCGAGGGTGCTGTTGAAGAAGCCGCTGTAGCGCGTCTTCGGGATCACGATGTCGCCGTCCCGCGGCTTCATCGCGTCGATGAGTTCGTAGTCCCAGCCGCCCTTGGCGAGGAAGCGGCCCTGGAGCTCGGGCCTCCTGCGCATGGTCTTGAGCGCGTTCGACTTGTGCCAGTTGGGCGAGCCCGGACCCCCGGCCTCCACGTAGCCGGCGTCCCAGCCGTTCTGCAGGAACACGACGAGCATGCCGGCCGCGCGTGTCGCGAGGATGGCCCGGCCGATGTTGTCGATCACGCCCTGCGCACCCGAGATGTCGAAGCCGGCCGAGTCGACATAGCCGCCCGGCGAGGCGTAGGCGTTCTGCATGTCGACCACGATCAGCGCCGATTGCGCGGCCTGCAGGGCCAGCGGCTCGGGCCTCGCCGGCAGGATCAGCGGCGGCGCAGCCCCCGGCGCGCTCGGCACGCCCGCGGGCGTGGTGGAGCTGAGGGTGGCGTTCCTGGGAAGGTCCGGCGTGGGAGCGGGGGGCATGGCGAGGATTCCTTCACTGGATCGGCGGTTCATGCGGCAAGCGCTTCGGCCCGCACTTGCGAGGGCACGGGCGTGTCGGCGCCGATGCGGCTCTGCATCAGCGGCTGGATGCGCTCGCCGAAGGCTTCCACGCCCTTGACGAAGTCGTCGAAGGTCAACAGCACGCCTTCGGTGCCGGGCACCTCGGCCATCTCGTCGAGCATGCGCGCGACCTTGGCGTAGGAGCCGACGAGCGTGCCCATGTTGATATTGACTGCCGAAGTCGGGTCGGCCATCTGGCGCACGTTGGTGTCGGTGCCGGACCTGGTGTCGGCCGCGCCCTGCTGGCCCAGCCATGCGATCGCCTCCTGGTCCGCGCCGGCCTTGTAGTGCTCCCACTTGGCGCGCGCGGCCTCGTCGGTCTCGTCGGCAATCACCATCATCAGCACGTAAGTCGTGACATTGCGTCCGGTCTTCTTCGTGGCTTCGATCAGCTTCTCGGCGGCCGGCGCGAAGGCCTTGGGCGTGTTCACGCCCTTGCCGAAGCAGAAGTTGTAGTCGGCGTACTTCGCGGAGAAGTCCATGCCGGCCTCGCTCTGGCCGGCGCAGATCACCTTCATGGCGGCCTGCGGCTGCGGGCTCAGGCGGCAGTCGTCCATCTGGAAGTGATCGCCCTTGAAGTCGGACTTGCCCGTGCCCCAGAGGTCGCGCAGCACCTGGATGTATTCGGACAGGTACTGGTAGCGCGTGCCGAAGAATTCGTCGCCGGGCCACATGCCCATCTGCGAATACTCCGGCCGCTGCCAGCCCGTGACCAGGTTGAGGCCGAAGCGTCCGTTGGAGATCGAATCGATGGTCGATGCCATGCGCGCGACGATGGCCGGTGGCATCACCAGCGAGGCCGAGGTCGCGAACAGCTTGATCTTCGTGGTGACGGCGGCCAGCCCGGCCATCAGCGTGAAGGACTCGAGGTTGTGGTCCCAGAACTGCGTCTTTCCGCCGAAGCCGCGCAGCTTGATCATGGAGAGCACGAAGTCCAGGCCGTAGTGCTCGGCCTTGAGCGTGATCTGCTTGTTGAGCTCGAAGCTGGGTCTGTACTGCGGCGCGTTCTCGGAAAGCAGCCAGCCGTTGTTGCCGATGGGGATGAAGATGCCGACGTTCATGCGCGTACCTGGCCAGTCAAGGCGGTGGAATGTGAAACCGCGGAGTCCGCGGCGCGATACGGAGCAAAAAGCATGCGCCGTGCCACCACAAAAAAGTCTTTGAAATCAATGACTTGTCGCAGATTAAGATGCGACTATTGACCAAATGGTCCAAGATGGACTGTATGGACGGCAGCCGACGCGTGGAACTGGTGCGTCAAGGCGCGGCGATGGTGCGCGAAGGCTGCAGGAAAAGGCTGGCGCGGCACGCTGCGCGGTGAGGTGCGAAGGCCCGCGGCCGGCTGATGCGCGGCGCGCGGTGGGCCGCGATGTGAAAGAGGAGAGAGGGGAGAGAGGGGGTGCCCTGGCGCGAGGGCACGCCCGCGGCGCCTAGAAGTCGGCGGCCTCGAAGCCGCTTGCCTCGAAGTCCTCGGCATGCAGGCAGATGGCGGCGCTCGGATTTTCTCGGTACCGGGCCGTCGCCTTCGCATCGATCGAGTCGGCGTTGGCCGCATAGGCCTGCACCAGGGCTACGTCGATCCCCTCGGGTGCATGGAACCGGGCGTGCAGCGCTTCTTCGTCGATCCTGGCGATGATCCGGGCGCCGTCGTACCCGTCGGGGTAGATGGCGAACTGAACGCTGCAGGTCGCGGGAAGGAAGATTGCTTCGGAGGCCATGATGGGAACTTTGGTATTCGTGGAAGCAGTATCGACTTTTGGGCTTCTGCAAGAAATAAGCCCAACGACGTATGTCTTTGCAACAAGTGGAACATTTCTCGATGAGGACGATAATCGAGCCTTGTTGCTTGGTATTTCGGGCTTTACCCCTGGCCGGGTTTCCGTCGGAGCCCCGATGAACTTCCCTCTTTTGCGACAGTCACACCCGGTCTTTTTGCTTTCCCGGGCATCCTGCCGCGCACCCATGCTTCCAGTCTTCCCCCTCCGATTGATGATCCGCGCGCTCGGCGCCCTTGGCTTGCTGGCCGCTGGTGCGCTGCATGCGCAGGCGCTGCCTTCCGGCGTGCACTTCGGGATGACGGCCGAGGAGCTGCAGTTGACCCTGCCTGGTGTGGAGAGGGTGCAGCGTCCCCAGCACCTGGCCGGCGGGCTCGCCGGCACCTGGCGGGCGCCGGCCACGACGGTGGCGGGGCTGCTCTTCGAGCCGGTGTATTTCTTTGCCGGCGGCCAATTGCGGCGCGTGGAATGGGTCGCGTCGGCCGATGCGCTGCCCGATCTGGGCGCGGCGGCCTTCGCCCGCATCGTCGCGTGGGGGCGCAGCAACTTCGGGCCCGAGCTGGCATCGAGCGACCCCGGCAGCGCCTATGCGGCCTGGGTGCAGGGCGATACCGACGTGTACGCGCAACGCACCAGCGATCCGCGCCGGGCCAGCGTGAGGCTGGTCTACAAGGAGCGCCAATTGAAGGACGCGAGCGAACTCTGAGCTGCGGCTCAGGGCTCAGGGCTCAGGGCTCAGGCCTTGAGCATGCCTCGTTCCTCGATGAAGGACACGACCTCGGCCAGACCGGCGTGGGTCTTGAGATTGGTCATCACGTAGGGGCGCTGCTTGCGCATGCGTTTGGTGTCGGCCTCCATCACGTTCAGGTCCGCCCCCACGTAGGGTGCGAGGTCGGTCTTGTTGATCACGAACAGGTCGCTCTTGGTGATGCCGGGGCCGCCCTTGCGCGGGATCTTCTCGCCGGCCGCGACGTCGATCACGTAGATCGTGAGGTCGCTCAGTTCGGGGCTGAAGGTGGCGGCGAGGTTGTCGCCGCCGCTCTCCACGAACACCACGTCGGCGTCGGGAAAGTCGGCCAGCATGCGGTCGATGGCCTCGAGATTGATCGAGGCATCCTCGCGAATCGCGGTGTGCGGGCAGCCACCGGTCTCCACGCCCATGATGCGCTCGGCCGGCAGCGCGCCGGCGACCGTGAGCAGGCGCTGGTCTTCCTTGGTGTAGATGTCGTTGGTGATGGCGATCAGGTCGTACTTGTCGCGCATCGCCTTGCAGAGCATCTCCAGCAGCGTGGTCTTGCCGGAGCCGACCGGGCCGCCGATGCCCACGCGCAGGGGCGGCAGCTTCTTGGTGCGGTTGGCGATGTGGTGGAGGGCGGAGGACATGATGGGGGTGGTTCAGCTTCTGAAGAGACGCGAGTACTGGGTTTCGTGCCTTGACGACAGCACTGCGAGCATGGGAGCGAAGGCCTGGCGGTCGTCGTCCCCTAGTGTGATCGCATGATCGACCGCCGTGGGGATTTCCGCCGCCAGGCGGCCGAGCATGCGCTGGCCGGCACTCTGGCCGAGGGGTGCCGCCTTGACCGCCGCGCCCACCATGTTCTCGGCCCAGCCGAAGGCAAAGGCCAGGCAGATGTCCCGCGCCGGGGCCTCGGTGCGGCTCGCCGCGAAGGCGAAGGCGACCGGATAGCTCGCGGGCAGCGCCTCGAAGACGGTCGCGATATCGGTGTGGTGCAGCTTGAGCCATTCCACGAAGGAGCGGCCCATCTGCTCGGTCTGCAGCAGGAATTCGGCCGACTCGCGGGTCTGGAACACCCAGTCGTTGAGCGCGCGGATGCGCGGCATGTCGCTGCCACGCCAGGCTTGCACGGCTTGCGCCACCACGGCGAGGTCGCCGCGCGCAAGGCTCAGGTGCAGTTGATCGGCGAGCCAGTCCGAGGCCGCCCGCTCGGTGCCCAGGCCCGCCCATTCGATGCCCGCCTCCAGGCCCTCCGAATAGGAAAAGCCGCCGATGGGCAAGGCCGGCGATGCCAGCCAGATCAGCTGAAGCAGACTGGCGGCGGGCAGCGCCGCGGGCGCGTCATCCATCCGTGCCGTCAATGCGAATGGCCGTGCGAGTGGTCGTGGCCATGATCGTGGTCGTGCGCCTCAGGGTCGTGCGCGCCCGTGTAAGCATCCGGATGCAGCACCGGCCCGACCGGCGCCGCGCCATGCGAATGGCCGTGCCCGCCGCCCTGCGCGCCATAGGCGCCACCTTCGGGCTCGAAGGCCTCCTCGGCTTCGCGCACGATCAGATGCATGGAGCGCAGCATGCCCGCCAGCACATGGTCGGGCTCGATCTTCAGGTGGTCGGGCTTGAGTTCGATCGGCACGTGCCGGTTGCCCAGGTGGTAGGCCGCGCGCATCAGGTCGAAGGGCGTTCCGTGCTCGCTGCAATGCGTGATGACCAGCACCGGCTGGGGCGCCGCGATCACCTTGATGAGCGAGCCGTCCTCGGCCACGAGAACGTCGCCGCCGCGCACCGCGGTGCCGCGCGGCAGGAACACGCCGATCTGGCGGCCCTGCGAGTCGGTGGTGTCGAAGCGGCTCTTCTGGCGCACGTCCCAGTCGAGTTCGACCGTGGCCGCGCGCTTGAGCAGGACGGGCGCGAGGCCGCCGCCCTGGGGCATGAGTTTGTTGGCTGTGAGCATGGGCACGATGAGAACTTGATGCGGCGACTGAACGTCGATAATAACAAGCGTTATAACTTTGGGGATGGCAATGTCGGCACTCAAACTCACTCAGATCGGCAATTCCGTCGGCGTCATCCTGCCCAAGGAAGTGCTGGCACGCTTGAAGGTCGAGAAGGGCGACACGCTTTTCCTGACCGAAGCTGCAAACGGCGTGACATTGACTCCCTACGACCCCGACATGGAAGAGCAGTTGAGATTCGGACGCGAGTTCATGCGTGAGTTTCGGAACACCTTCCACCAACTTGCCAAATGAGCGAATGGCGCTGGATCGACCGTCGCTCTTTGGTTCTGCTGCATGACGAGAGCCTTGCCGAGCACGGTGGCGCGCCTG
The DNA here is from genome assembly GCF_056398605.1 of Variovorax sp. 01T432. Lineage (NCBI taxonomy): Bacteria > Pseudomonadati > Pseudomonadota > Betaproteobacteria > Burkholderiales > Comamonadaceae > Variovorax > Variovorax sp. 01T432. The sequence goes on along the minus strand of NZ_JBFTPS010000005.1, from coordinate 124,618 downwards.
GCTTGCGTGATGACGGCTTGCTTCAGTCTGCGCTGGCGCGACCTCTGGATCTCGTGGCCTGCGGTACTCCCGATCTCGCCGATCTGGCTGCGGCCCATGGCATCGGTCTTGCCAAGAATCATCCCTTCATCGACGGCAACGAGCGCGTTGCATTCCTTGCCGTGGGCTTGTTTGCCGCACTGAACGGATGGCGCCTGGTTGCCACGCAGGCGGAGGCCGCATTGGCGATGTTCGACGTCGCTGCGGGCGCCATCGACGAGCAAGGCTTTGCCGCGTGGATTCGAGAGCATCTTCAGCGGCGCGCGGGCTGACCGGTCCTAGAACAGGAAGTACCGCTGCGTCATCGGCAGCGACACCGCCGGGTCGCAAGTCAGCAGCTGCCCGTCCGCGCGCACCGCGTAGGTCTGCGCATCGATCTCCATCTTCGGCGTGTACGCGTTGTGCACCATGTGCTCCTTGCGCACGCCGCGCACGTTCTTCACCGCACTGAGGTTCTTGGCGAGGCCATAGCGCCTGCCGATGTCCGCAGCGATGCCCGCCTGTGAGACGAAGGTGAGCGAACTCTTCGCGAGCGAGCCGCCATAGGCGCCGAACATCGGCCGGTAGTGCACCGGCTGCGGCGTGGGGATCGACGCGTTCGGGTCGCCCATCGCGGCCATCGCGATGGTGCCGCCCTTGATGATGGTGAAGGGCTTCACGCCGAAGAAGGCCGGTTTCCACACCACCAGGTCGGCCCACTTGCCGACCTCGATGCTGCCCACCTCGTGCGCGATGCCGTGCGCGAGGGCGGGGTTGATCGTGTACTTGGCGACGTAGCGCCTGGCGCGGAAGTTGTCATTGCGCTCGTTGTCCTCGGGCAGCTTGCCGCGCTGGCCCTTCATCTTGTGCGCCGTCTGCCAGCAGCGGATGATGATCTCGCCCACGCGGCCCATGGCCTGGCTGTCGGAGCTGAACATGCTGATGGCGCCCAGGTCGTGCAGGATGTCCTCGGCCGCGATGGTCTCCTTGCGGATGCGGCTCTCGGCGAAGGCCAGGTCCTCGGGAATGCCGGCGTCCAGGTGATGGCACACCATGAGCATGTCGACGTGCTCGTCGAGGGTGTTGACGGTGTAGGGCATCGTCGGATTGGTCGAGGAGGGCAGGAAGTTCGCCTCGCCCACCACGCGCAGGATGTCCGGCGCGTGGCCGCCGCCCGCGCCCTCGGTATGGAAGGCGCAGATCGAACGGCCCTTCACCGCCGCGATCGTGTTCTCGACGAAGCCCGATTCGTTGAGCGTGTCGGAGTGGATCGCGACCTGCGTGTGGGTCGCGTCGGCCACGTCCAGGCAGTTGCTGATCGCCGAGGGCGTCGTGCCCCAGTCCTCGTGCAGCTTCAGGCCGATCACGCCCGCATCGATCTGCTCGTGCAGCGCGGCGGGCAGGCTCGCGTTGCCTTTGCCGAGAAAGCCGAGGTTCATCGGGAAGGCGTCGGCCGCCTGCAGCATGCGCTCGATGTGCCATGGCCCCGGCGTGGCAGTGGTTGCGAAGGTGCCGGTGGCCGGGCCGGTGCCGCCGCCCAGCATGGTGGTGACGCCGGAGGACAGCGCCTCTTCGATCTGCTGCGGGCAGATGAAGTGGATGTGGCTGTCGATGCCGCCGGCCGTGACGATGTTGCCTTCGCAGCTGATGATCTCGGTGCCCGGGCCGATGACGATGTCCACGCCCGGCTGCACGTCCGGGTTGCCGGCCTTGCCGATCGCGACGATGCGCCCGCCCTTGAGGCCGATGTCGGCCTTGACGATGCCCCAGTGGTCGAGGATCAGCGCGTTGGTCATCACGGTGTCGACCGCGCCCTCGGCGCGCGTGCGCTGCGATTGCGCCATGCCGTCGCGGATGGTCTTGCCGCCGCCGAACTTCACCTCTTCGCCGTAGCCGCCGGCGCGCAGCGTGTAGTCGTCCTCGACCTCGATCACCAGATCGGTGTCGGCGAGGCGGATGCGGTCGCCCACGGTGGGGCCGAAGATTTCGGCGTAGGCGCGCCGGGCGATCGTTGCCATCAGAGTTTTCCTTGAACGAGGCCGCGAAAGCCGTAGACGATGCGGTGGCCGGCGAAGTCGACGAGTTCGACCGTGCGTTGCTGGCCGGGCTCGAAGCGCACCGCGCTGCCCGAGGCGATGTTCAGCCGCATGCCGCGCGCGGCTTCGCGGTCGAAGCCCAGGGCGCCGTTGGTTTCGGCGAAGTGGTAGTGCGAGCCGACCTGGATCGGCCGGTCGGCGGTGTTGCGCACCACCATCGTGATCGCGCGCCGGCCGGGGTTGAGGACGTGCTCGCCCTCATCGGTGAAGAGTTCGCCGGGAATCATGCGAGCCCGCCCAGCAGTGCGATGCCGAACACCGCCACCGCCGCGCCCGCGACGCGCGGCACCCAGCGGTTGGCGTGGCGCAGCGACCAGCCGATGGCGACGCCGGCCGCATGCAGCAGCGCGGTGGCGCAGAGCATGCCGGCCAGCGTGAGCGCGGCGCCGGATTCGCTTGCCAGTTCCTGGCCGTGCGCGGCGCCGTGGAACACGGCGAATACGCCGACCAGCGAGGCGGCTGCCCCTGCGGGCAGGCGCCGTTGCGTGATCACCAGCAGGCCCAGCACCAGCAGCGAGGCTGCGATCATCGGTTCCACGGCGGGCAGTTGCAGGCCCGCCAGTCCCGCCAGTGCGCCGGCCAGCAGCATCACGGCGAAGCCCAGCGGTGCCCACAGCAGATCGGGCCATGCCCGGCGCGCGCTGAGCGCGCTCCACAGCCCGACCGCCACCATCGCGGCCAGGTGGTCCGCGCCCGTGAGCGGGTGCAGGAAGCCGGAGACAAAGCCATGGTGCATGCCCCCGTCGACGCCGGTATGGGCCGAGGCGACCAGTGGCAATGCGCCGGCGATCAGCGCGGCAAGGCCAAAACGACGGTTGCGCATAAAAAACACTCCAATGAAAACGGGAATCTCAGAACCAGGAACACCGCGGAACCGGCTCTGCCGGGCCGCCGGTGTTGCCCCCGGTGAGGGGGAAGGCGAAGCGACACGAAGTGCGCGAAGCCTGGGGGTGAGCTTCATACTATCGGCTGATGGACCGTGACCAGCTTGGTGCCGTCCGGAAAGGTCGCCTCGACCTGGATATCCGGGATCATCTCGGCGATCCCGTCCATCACGTCGGCACGCGTGAGCACGCTGCGGCCCTCGCTCATCAGGGCGGCGACGCTCTTGCCGTCGCGCGCGCCTTCCATGACCGCGGCCGAGATCAGCGCCACGGCCTCGGGGTAGTTGAGCTTCAGGCCGCGGGCGCGGCGCCGTTCGGCCAGCAGGGCCGCCGTGAAGATCAGCAGCTTGTCTTTTTCGCGCGGTGTCAGTTCCATGGGAGCGGTGGTTGGCGTCGGAAGCGGGCCATTATGGGCAAGCCCGCGTCTTTGCAACAGTCGTGCCGCCACTGCCCGCCGGCGGCCAGTGGCACGAAAACTGCACCGTAAAGGTGTGGAGCCCACCCCCGTCAATCCCGTCCCGACCGACGAAGCGCCGCAGCGCATCGTCAAGGTCCGGCGCGACTACAACAGCTGGGTGGCGAGCGAAACGCTCGAGGACTATGCGCTGCGCTACACGCCGCAGCGCTTTCGCCGCATGTCCGAATGGCGCGTGGCCAACACCGCCTTCGGCGGCGCCGCCTCCTTCCTGATCCTGGAAGCGGTCGGCGCGACCCTGCTGGTGCAGTACGGCTTCGTGAACGCCTTCTGGGCCGTGCTGATGACGGGGCTCATCATCTTCCTGGCCGGGTTGCCCATCAGCGTCTACGCGGCGCGCTACGGCGTCGACATGGACCTGCTCACGCGCGGCGCCGGGTTCGGCTACATCGGCTCGACGCTGACCTCGCTGATCTACGCGTCCTTCACCTTCATCTTCTTCGCGCTCGAGGCCGCCGTGATGGCCTACGCGCTCGACCTCGTCCTGGGCATCCCGCCGGTCTGGGGCTATCTGGTGTGCGCCCTGGTGGTGATCCCGCTGGTGACGCACGGCGTGTCCGCCATCAGCAGGCTCCAGATGTGGACCCAGCCGATCTGGCTCGTGATGCTGGTCGTGCCCTTCTGCTTTGTCCTCTCGCGCGATCCCGGTGCGTTCGCCGGCATCACGCACTACAACGGGGTGAGGGCCGACTCCCCGGGCTTCGATCTGCACCTCTTCGGTGCCGCGCTGACCGTCGGCATCGCGCTCATCACCCAGATGGGGGAGCAGGCCGACTACCTGCGCTTCATGCCGGTCCGCAGCTCGGCCAACCGCGTGCGCTGGTGGGCCGGCGTGCTGGCCGGCGGCCCAGGCTGGGTCGTGCTCGGCGTGCTCAAGATGCTGGGCGGTGCATTGCTGGCCTACCTCGCGATCAGCCACATGGTGCCGCCCGAACGCGCGGTCGACCCGAACCAGATGTACCTGGCCGCCTACGAGTACGTGTTCCCCAACTACGGCTGGGCGGTCGCGTCGGTCGCCTTCTTCGTCGTCCTCTCGCAGCTCAAGATCAACGTCACCAACGCCTACGCGGGCTCGCTCGCATGGAGCAACTTCTTTTCTCGTGTCACCCACAGCCACCCGGGCCGGGTGGTGTGGGTGGTGTTCAATGCGCTCATCGCCTTCATGCTGATGGAGATGAACGTGTTCGAGGCGCTGGGCGATGTGCTCGGGCTCTACGCCAACATCGCCATCGCCTGGATGATGGCGGTGGTGGCCGACCTGGTCATCAACAAGCCGCTCGGCCTTTCGCCGCCGGGCATCGAGTTCAAGCGCGCGCACCTGTGGGACATCAACCCCGTCGGCGTCGGCGCGATGGCACTGGCATCTGTGTTGTCGATCACGGCGCACCTGGGCTTCTTCGGGCCGCTGGCGCAGGCCTTCTCCTCCCTCATCGCGCTGGGCACCGCCTTCGTCACCGCGCCGCTGATCGCATGGGCCACGCGCGGCAAGTACTACATCGCCCGCGTCTCGGACGAGGGCGGCGCCGCGTCCTTCGCGCCGGCGGCCGGCCGCGCGGCGGTGCGCTGGGCTCGCGTCGAATCCGAGGCCGGCGGCTACCGAAGGCTGACAACGCAGCGCTGCGTGATCTGCGAGCGCGAATACGAGGGGCCGGACATGGCCCACTGCCCCGCCTACCAGGGCGCCATCTGCTCGCTGTGCTGCACGCTCGACGCGCGCTGCGGCGACCTGTGCAAGCCACGGGCGAGCCTCTCGGCCCAGTGGTCGGGCGCCCTGCGCTGGCTGCTGCCGCGGCGCGTCTGGCCCTACCTCGACACCGGCCTCGGCCATTTCCTGCTGCTGATGCTGATCGTGGTGCCCCTGCTGGCCGCCGTCTTCGGCGTGCTGTACCAGCAGGAACTGCGCGGACTCGGCGAGAACGTGCTCGGCGAGGCGCAGCAGGCCGAACTGCTGCAGGCCGCGTCGCTGCGCTCGGGTTTCCTGAAGGCCTACATGGCGCTGCTGCTCATCGCCGGCATCGTCGCCTGGTGGCTGGTGCTGGCGCACCAGAGCCGCAAGGTTGCGCAGGAAGAGTCGAACCGCCAGACCCACCTGCTGGTGCGCGAGATCGAGCTGCACCGCGAGACCGACCGCGCACTGCAGGCCGCCACGCTGACCGCCGACCAGGCCCGCGCCATTGCCGAGCGCGCCAAGCTCGCGGCCGATCAGGCCAACCAGGCCAAGAGCCGCTACATCAGCGCCATCAGCCACGAGCTGCGCACGCCGCTCAACAGCATCCTCGGCTATGCGCAGCTCATGGGCGAAGACGCGGCCGTGCCCCCGCATCGGCAGCAGGCGGTCGCGGTCATCAAGCGCGGCGGCGAGCACCTGCTGTCGCTGATCGAGGGAACGCTCGACATCGCGCACATCGAGGCCGGCAAGCTCACCCTCCATGCCAGGCCCATGCGATTCGCCGAACTGATGAGCGAGCTGGCCGACATGTTCGAGCTGCAGGCGGCGGAGAAGGGCCTGGCCTTTCGCTTCGAGCCCAGCGGCACGCTGCCCGAGCTGGTGCGCGCCGACGAGAAGCGCGTGCGGCAGATTCTCATCAACCTGCTGGGCAATGCCATCAAGTTCACCGCCGGCGGCCATGTCGCGCTGCGCCTGCGCTATGCGCGCGAATTCGCGGCGATCGAGATCGAGGACACCGGGCCGGGCATGTCGCCCGAGGACCTGAGCCGCATCTTCGAGCCCTTCGCGCGCGGCGCCGTCGCGGGGCCGTCCGCGCCCGGCGCGGGCCTGGGCCTGACCATCGCGAAGATGCTGGTCGACCTGATGGGCGGCGAGATGACCGTGGAAAGCACGCCGGGCGTGGGCTCGCTCTTTCGCGTGCGGATGTTCCTGCCGCATGTGCACGAGGGCGCTGGCGCCGGGCGGCGCGCGTCTTCGGCGCCCGCGCCGGCAGCGCGCGTGCGGCGCGGCTACGAAGGCGCGCGCCGGCGTGTGCTGGTGGTCGACAACGAAGAGGCCGACCGCGAGCTGCTCAGCCACGTGCTCGCGCCCCTGGGCTTCGAACTGCGCACGGCCGCCAGCGGCCACGACGCGCTCGACCTGATCGCCGCCGGCTGGTGGCCCGATGCGATGTTCGTCGATCTCGCGATGCCGGGCATCGACGGATGGGAAACCATCCGCCGCTCGCGCGGGCTCGGGCTCGCGGATGCGGTGGTCGCCATCGTTTCGGCCAATGCCTTCGACAAGCGCCTGGAGAACGACGCCGGCATCACGCCGGAGGATTTCTTCGTCAAGCCGGTGCGCCACAGCGAATTGCTCGACTGGCTCGAACGCAGGCTGGCACTCCAGTGGACCGACAGCGCACCGGCGCCGGCCCCCACGCCCGCCCGGCCCGCGCCGGTGATGCCCGCGCCGCACCGGCTGCACGCGCTGGAGGAAGCCGTGAGCCTGGGTTACTTTCGCGGCATCATGAACCAGCTCGACGACATCGATGCGGCCCAGCCCGAGTGCGCGGCGTGGACCGCGGCCCAGCGCGCGCTCGCGCGCCAGTTCCAGTTCGAGGCGATGAGCCGGCTGATGACGGCGGAGGGCGCGCGATGAGCGACATCACCGGCCATGGAACGCGTGCCCTCGCGAGCAACAGCGACCTGGTCCTGATCGTCGACGACGTCCCCGACAACCTCGCCGTGCTGCATGACGCCCTCGACGAATCAGGCTATACCGTGCTGGTGGCGACCAGCGGCGAGCAGGCGCTGCAGCGCGCCGTCCAGGCCAGGCCCGACATCATCCTGCTCGACGCCATGATGCCGGGCATCGACGGCTTCGAGGTGGCGCGCCGGCTCAAGGCCGATGTGGCGACCGCGCACATCCCCATCGTCTTCATGACCGGGCTCACCGAAACCGAGCACCTGGTCGCCGCGCTGGAGGCGGGCGGCGTCGACTACGTCACCAAGCCGATCAAGCCAAAGGAAGTGCTGGCGCGCATGAACGTCCACCTCCAGGGCGCGCGCCGCGCCCGGCAGGCGGCGCAGCAGGCCGGCCAGGCGCGCAACGCGCTCGATGCCTTCGGCTATGCGAGCTTCATGGTGCGCATGCCCGAGGGCAGGGTCATCTGGCAGACCGTCCTGGCGCGCGAGCTGTTGCGGCGCTATTGCGGCACCAGCGCGCCCGCCACGCCGCCGCAGGTCCTCGAATGGCTGCAGCGCCACCTGCCCGATGCGCGTCAGCGCCAGATCGAGCCGCCCGCGCTGTCCATCGCGCAGGGCACCACCAGCCTCAACCTGCGGCTGCATCAGCAGACCGGCCATGACGACGAAGGCGACGACTGGCTGATCATCATGCGCGAGGTCTCGGACACCGCCGTGATCGAAGCGATGAGCCTGAGCCTGAAGCTCACCGCGCGCGAAGCCGAGGTGCTCTATTGGGTGGTCAAGGGAAAGACCAACAAGGACATCGGCGAGATCCTCGGCAGCAGCCCGGCGACCGCCAAGAAACATCTCGAGCGCGTGTACGTGAAGCTCGGTGTCGAGACACGGACTGCGGCGGCGGGCGTGGCAATGAAACGCATTCGCGAGTTGCAGCCGCAATTCGAGATATGAAGTGGCGAAATCAAGTCGAATTGACTTCTGCGCCTTCTAGAATGCGCCGCGATGATGCGTCGCACCCTGATCCTTCCGCTCTGTCTGAGCGCGGCTACCGCCCAGGCGGCCGGGCATTTCGACGTCGACGACGCAGGGATGCTCGATCCGGGTCGTTGCCAGGTCGAATTGTGGGCCGGTCGGTTCCGCGACACGAAGACCACCGTGTGGCATGTGGGTCCTGGATGCCGGGTGGGTCCCGTCGAACTGGATCTGAATATCGACGGTGTCTCCGTGGCGGGATTCGACACGCACTCGGTGGGACCTCAACTCAAGTGGACCTTTCTCGGGCAGGCAGCGGACGCGCCACTCAGTGCCGCCATCTCGACGGGCCTGACATTCAATATGCCGCGTCGCGGCGGCGGCATGGGTGGGCAGTTTGTCGTGCCCGTCACGTGGCACGCGGCCGAGAGCCTGCAGATCCACGTCAATCTCGGTGCTGATTGGCCGGCCGTCGCCGACGGCACGCGAAGCGCGCGCAAGGGAATTGCCGGCGAGTGGGCACTGAATGACACGGTGTCATTGATTGCGGAGCGCAACCGGGCTTTCGGGGCATGGACTTCTCGCGCGGGTGCGCGCATCAGCTTGACGCCCATGACCAGCATCGATATCAGTGCTTCGCRCACCGGCGTCGACAGAGTGCGCGGCGTGCTGATCGGCGTGAATCGGGAGTTCGGGCGATAGGCGTTCTCCACGGAGTCCGGCCGCCATTCGAATTGCCGGCCGCGGCGGACATTGATCCGATTCGCTGAAATAGCATTGGCATTGCGCCTTCGCGCGCACTCGATTTGTCTGCATTGCGAATGCGCTGATATCGCGCTCTGGCACGACTGCGCAAGTCAGGACATTCTCTGACTCGATTCTCAATTGGATTAAGCTACAAGCCTTCAACGAATTCAAGCGAGGAACTTCATGACGCAAAGCTACAGCCAGATACAGAAGCAGATCGAAGTATTGCAGCGCCAGGCCGACAAGTTGCGCGACAAGGAAATTCAGGGCGTGGTTGCCCGAATCAAGACAGCGATCACGCATTACGGCCTGAGCGCGGAACAATTGGGCTTTGGAACTCGCTCCACCTCGGCAAGGAAGGCGAGGACCGCTTCGATCGGCGCCTCGAACGCCGCCGCCAAGTACGGCGACGGAGAAGGCAATTACTGGTCGGGCCGCGGACCCCGCCCGCATTGGCTCAGGGACGCGTTGAACGCCGGCAGGACACTCGAGGAGTTCGCCATCTCGTCGGCATCGGCCGGCGCACCGCCGAAGAAGACGAAGAATGGTTCAAAGAAGAGGCGCGCATCGAGCGTGCTCTATCGCGATGAAGCGGGTCACTCCTGGACGGGCCGCGGACCCCGGCCCGGATGGCTGAAGGACGCGCTCGCCGCGGGCAAGACTTTGGAAGATCTCGCGCATTGAGTCCGCGCGGCTGCCCTGCCTGAATTGCGCAAGGCATCCGTCTCTTTCATTGCATCACGGGCCTGACTCGGCCCCTTCGAGCAGAAATCGAACGCGGCGCACGCCCTGCCATTCGTCGGCATCCAGGCGAAACGCGATGAGCACCCGGGGCGGCAGAGGCTCGGTGTGGCCGAACCACATGCCGTCCACCGGCTTTCCCTGATGCCGCAGCTTCAGCGCGAGATGTTTTTCTCCCACGAGCCGCTGTGAAAGAACCTCCACCTCCTCGCTGAAGGTCGGCGGCGCGAAGCCCTGGCCCCAGACCTCCCGATGCAGCGTGTCGACCAGGTCGACGCGCAGGTATTCGGGCGCGAGCGGGCCATCCGTATCGAGCCGGCGCGTCAGCGTCGCGGCATCCAGCCATTCCTGCGCAACTTCGGCGAGCGCCTTCTCGAACGTGGGGAATTGTTCGCGGGCCACGGTGCAACCCGCGGCCATCGCATGCCCGCCGAAGCGCAGCAGCACGCCCGGGTGACGCTTGGCGACGAGATCGAGCGCGTCGCGCAGGTGAAAGCCGGGAATCGAGCGCCCGGACCCCTTCAATTCGTTCTCCTTGCCGGCCGCCCCGCTCGCGGCGAAGACGAAGGTCGGGCGGTGGAAGCGGTCCTTGATGCGCGACGCGACGATACCCACCACGCCTTCGTGAAAGTCCGCGCCGAACACGCTGATCGCGGCGGGCGCGGCCTGGCTCGCGTCGAGCAGCGACTCGGCCAGCAGCAGCGCCTGCTCGCGCATGCCGCCTTCGATGTCGCGCCGTTCACGGTTGATGCCGTCCAGCGTGCGCGCGAGTTCGTCGGCGCGCCCGGCGTCATCAGTCAGCAGGCACTCGATGCCGAGCGTCATGTCGGCGAGGCGGCCGGCGGCGTTGATGCGCGGGCCGAGCGCGAAGCCGAAGTCGAAGGTGGTGGCGGCCGCCGCGTTGCGCCCCGCGGCCTTGAAGAGCGCCGTGATGCCGGCGGGCAGTGCGCCGGCGCGGATGCGGCGCAGGCCCTGGGCGACGAGACGGCGGTTGTTGGCGTCGAGCCGAACCACGTCGGCCACGGTGCCCAGCGCGACCAGCGGCAGCAGGACGTCGAGCTTCGGCTGGGTGGCCATGTCGAACAGGCCCCGTGCGCGCAGTTGCGAACGCAGCGCCAGCAGCACGTAGAACATCACGCCGACACCCGCGATGCTCTTGCTTTCGAAGGCGCAGCCCGGCTGATTGGGATTCACCAGCACGTCCGCCGCCGGCAGTTCGAGACCCGGCAGGTGATGGTCGGTCACCAGCACCGACAGCCCGCGCGCCTTGGCGGCGGCCACGCCTTCGACGCTCGCGATGCCGTTGTCGACGGTGATGAGCAGCTCGGCCCCGCTGTCGGCGACACGCTCGGCGATCGGCGGCGTGAGGCCATAGCCGTCGACCACGCGATCGGGCACGAGGTATTCCACATGCCTGGCGCCGAGAAGGCGCAGGCCGCGCACCGCCACCGCGCAGGCCGTTGCGCCGTCGCAGTCGTAGTCGGCGACGATGCAGATGCGCTTGTCGGCGCGAATGGCATCGGCCAGCAGCACGGCCGCCTCCTGCGTGCCGCGCAGCGTGGCCGGCGGCAGCAATCTCGACAGGCCGTCGTCGAGCTCATCCTTGCCTCGCACGCCGCGCGCCGCGTAGAGCCTGGCCAGCAGCGGGTGCACGCCCGCCTGCTCGAGCGCCCAGGCGCTGCGCGGGGGGATGTCGCGGGCAACGATCTTCATCACAGCGCCTCCAGCGCGGTGGCCGCTGCGGGTCGTTTGAACAAGGCCTTGGCCCAACGCGCGAAGCCTCGCTGCCGCACGCCGAAGCGCCGCACGCCGCGATCGCCGCACAGCGTGAGCGACACATCGGCGCCGCGCGCGCAGTCGGCCAGCAGCTCGGCCACGGGGCCCGCGTCAAGCGCCTGCCAGGCCGCGGCCCAGGCGGCCCCATCGTCGCGCAGGGCCGGTGCGCGCAGTGCGTCGGCGACGGTGGGCTCGGGCCCGGCCACGCCGTCCGGCGCCGCGAGCGAGGCCGGCAGGCTGCCCGTGCCGCTGAGCCAGAAGGAGTTGATGGGCGGCACGCCGCGCGCCGTGCGCTCGTCGTTGACGCGCTCGGTGTAGAGCAGCATCTGCATTTCGTTCTGCAGCCGGCGAAGGGCCCGGGCGTCGTCGGAGAGGGGCGACCATTGCGAGATCGGGTAGCCGATCGCGCGGTCGATCGAGGCCGTCGCCAGGCCGTCGAAGACCTTGCCGTGCGCGAGCCAGCGGCCCGGCGTCGCGGTGGCGTGCAGGGCGATGCCGTCCTCCTCGAAGAAGGGTTGGGCGACGGCGAGCAGGGCGGCGGACTCGGCCGCGTCGATCTCGATGGCGGCCGGGTCGCCCAGCACCACGTCGTCGATGCCGACCTGCCAGTTGCACAGCGTCGCCAGGCCCCAGCTTTCGCCGGGCCCGGTCGGAGCCAGGCCGGCCCGCCGAGCCTCGAGCGCCGCCCAGGGAATGCGGCCGTCGGCCGCCGCGATGCCCAGCGCTTCGGCCAGCGCCCGTTCGTGCGGTGGCGAGCGTGTGTTGTCTTCCTGGGTGTCTTCATGCACCAGCGCGAGTCGGGACAGGAGGGCTTCGAGCTTCGGAAGCCGAAGTCCGGCCGTCGCGGCCAGACACGCCGGGGAGCCTCGGCCGGCAAAAGGAATGAGCAAATGGCGGGCAGTAGGCAGGGCTGGCATGGGGCCTATTGTCCGGGATGCCACAATTCCGGCTCTATGCCCCTCCCTTACGAACTGGAACTCGGCTGGCGCTACACGCGCGCCGGGCGCGCCACGCGGCGCAACGGCTTCATCTCCTTCATCTCCGGCGTGTCGATGTTCGGCATCGCGCTGGGGGTGGCGGCGCTGATCATCGTGCTGAGCGTGATGAACGGCTTCCAGAAGGAAGTGACCGACCGCATGCTCGGCGTCATCTCGCACATCGAGATCAGCTCGCGCGATGGCCAGGCGCTCGGCGAGATCGACGCCATCGCGACCGAAGCGCGCAAGAACCCGCAGGTGATCGGCGTCGCCCCCTTCATTGCCGCGCAGGCGCTGATCGCGCGCGGTGACGACATGAAGGGCGCGCTGGTGCGCGGTATCGACCCCGCGCTGGAGCCGCAGGTCACCGACATCTCCACCACCGCGCAGCATGGCGCGCTGCTCAAGCTGGTGCCCGGCCAGTTCGGCATCGTGCTGGGCGTCGAACTCGCGCGCTCGCTCTTCGTGCGGGAGGGCGACCAGGTCACGCTGATCGCCCCCGGCGGGCAGGTGACGCCGGCCGGCGTGGTGCCGCGGCTCAAGCAGTTCACGGTGGTCGGCACCTTCGATTCCGGCCACTACGAATACGACTCGACGCTCGCGATGATCCACGAGCAGGATGCACAGCGCGTGTTCCGGCTCGAAGGCCCGAGCGGGTTGCGTATCAAGCTCAAGGACCTGCACCAGGCGCGCGAGGTGGCCGACGAACTGGCCGCCACGTTGCCGGGCACCTTCCTGATCCGCGACTGGACGCGGCAGAACAAGACATGGTTCGCGGCCGTGCAGGTCGAGAAACGCATGATGTTCATCATCCTGACGCTCATCGTCGCGGTGGCGGCCTTCAACCTCGTGTCGACGCTCGTGATGACGGTGACCGACAAGCGCGCCGACATCGCGATCCTGCGCACGCTGGGCTCGAGCCCGCGCAGCATCATGGGCATCTTCGTCGTCCAGGGGGCGATGGTGGGCATCATCGGCACCATCGGCGGGCTGCTCCTCGGCCTGGGCATCGCCTACAACATCGACGTGATCGTGCCTGCGCTGGAGCATCTCTTCCACGCGAGCTTCCTGCCGAAGGACATCTACCTCATCAGCAAGATGCCCAGCGATCCGCAGCAGGGCGACATCGTGCCGATCACACTCATCTCGCTGATCCTCGCCTTCGTCGCAACGCTGTACCCGAGCTGGCGCGCGAGCCGCGTCAACCCCGCGGAGGCGCTGCGCTATGAATGAACGGCTCGCCTCCACGCTCGGCCCCGGGCTGACCGTTCCGGCCCCCGAGGGGACCGCTGCCGTCGCGCGCCCCGCCGCCGAGGGCGTGGTCCTCAAGGTCCGGGGCTTGACCAAGCGCTTCCACGAAGGCCGCATCGACCTCACGGTGCTGCATGGCGTGGACCTCGACGTGCACGCGGGCGAGACGCTCGCGATCGTCGGCGCCTCCGGTTCCGGCAAGAGCACGCTGCTGCACCTGATGGGCGGGCTCGATGCGCCGACCTCGGGCAGCGTCGAGCTGCACGGCAAGAACATCGCGCATGTCGATCCCGCAGAGCAGGGGCGGCTGCGCAACCGGCACCTGGGCTTCGTCTATCAGTTCCACCACCTGCTGCCGGAGTTCAGCGCGCTCGACAACGTGGCGATGCCGTTGAAGATCCGGCGCGTGCCGCCGGCGCAGGCGAGCGAAACGGCCGTGGCCATGCTGACGGCCGTGGGCCTCGGCGAGCGCGTCCAGCATCGCCCCGCCGAGCTCTCGGGCGGCGAGCGCCAGCGCGTGGCCATCGCGCGCGCGCTGGTGACGCAGCCCGATTGCGTACTGGCCGATGAGCCGACCGGCAATCTCGATCGCGCGACGGCCGATGGCGTGTTCGCGCTGATGCTCGGGTTGGCGCGGGAGCGCGGCACGGCCTTCGTGATGGTGACGCACGACGAGAGCCTGGCCAGGCGCTGCGACCGCGTGCTGCGCCTCACCGCCGGACGGCTCGCGGGCTGAAGAGCTCGCGCAACGGGCGTCCGCGCAGCACGAGCCCCAGGCAGGCAGCGGCGAAGACCATCAGCACCAGGAAGTAGTCGGGCGCGGCCATCAGCGTGGCTTCCTTGCATGCACAGCGTGGCCAAGGCCGTGCCGGCGGCGATGCCGAACTGCGCGATCATGTTCTTCACCTGTTTGGCGTGGGAGAAGGCCTCCTCCGGACTGGCGCCGATGCCGCCCCTGATCGGGCCGGCGTTGAAGGCCACCACGCGGATGGGGGGCGCCTTTGTTGCTTCACTTGGTGGGCAAGGGTTCCTTGGTCTTGCCGCCTTCGTCCATCACCAGATAGGCCAGCAATCTGGCGGGCCGCGACGCACTCGCGTTGCGCGACACGAGGTGCCCGGTGCGCGGCGGCTCGTACCAGGATTCGCCCGCCTTGTAGGTGACCGCTGGCTGGCCTTCGAGCTGCGAGACGATTTCGCCTTCGAGCACGTAGGCGAAGACCGAACCGGAATGCACATGCGCGGCCGAGGCCTGCCCCGGTTCGTAGCTGACGATGGCCATGACGACCTGCTTGCCTGGGATCTCGGGCAGCTTGCGCACCTGCACCGGCGTGACCTTCTCTTCGGTGCCGTGGACCTCGTGGGCCAAGGCCCACGGGTGCGCCAGCGTGGCGCCGACGGCGATCGCGGCGAGGATGAGCTTCCTGGCGTTCATGGGCCTTCTCCTCAGGCCGTGAGCGTCTTGCGGAAGCCGATCGAGAGCCGGTTCCAGCTGTTGATGACGCCGATCGCGAGCGTGAGATTGACCATCTCGGCTTCGCTGAATTCCGCGCGCAGCGCCTCGTAGTCCGCATCGGGCGCGCGGCTCGCGGCGATGTCTGTGACGGCTTCGGTCCAGGCGAGGGCGGCGCGTTCGCGCGGCGTGAAGAAGGGCGTTTCGCGCCACACCGACACAGTGTGGACGCGGCGCTCGCTCTCGCCCTTCTTGCGCAGGTCGCTGGCATGCAGGTCGACACAGAATGCGCAGCCGTTGATCTGCGATGCGCGCAGCTTGACGAGATCCACCAGCACCGGCTCCAGGCCGAGTTTGCCGATGGCGACCTCCAGGGCGATCAGCGCCTTCACGGCCTCGGGCGAGGCCTTGTAGAAATCGATTCGTTGTTCCATGGTGTTGCTCCTGAGTGGCTGAAAGTGAGTCGATGTTAAAAACCGGCAGGTCATTCGCGGGCAGCCAATCCCAGGCATTTGCAGGAGGCCAATCCGATGGAGTTGCACGTCGTCATCGACGGTGACAAGGACCTGACCGGGCAGCTCTACCGGCAGTTGAGGGAAGCGATCCGCGCCGGCCGTCTTGCCGCCGGCGAGAAGCTGCCGCCCTCGCGCCTGCTCGCCGGGCAGCTCGGCCTGTCGCGCAAGACGGTGGCCGAGGCCTACGCCAGGCTCACCTACGACAAGCTCCTGGTCGGCCGCGTCGGCAGCGGCACCTTCGTTGCCGACGACCTGGCGCCGCGCGCGGCGCCGAGCCGCACCCCGCGCATTGCGGGCGCGGCGATGGTCGAGCGCTGGCGCAGCATGGACACGCCGCTGCGCCACCCCGCGCCGGCGGGCAACTCGCGCTACGAATACATCGGCGGCGCGCCGGCCCGCGGCCTGTTCCCGCACGCCGAATGGCGCCGCTGCGTGCTGCATGCGCTGCGCGAAGGGGCCCGCTCACGCGGCATGTACGGCCCGGTGGAGGGGTTGCCCGCGCTGCGCGATGCCATCGCGCGGCATGCGGCCTTCTCGCGGGGGGTGCGCTGCGGCGTGGACGACATCATCGTCACCAACGGGGCGCAGCAGGCGCTCGACCTGGTGGCCCGCGTGCTGGTGGAGCCCGGCTGCACGGTGGCCGTCGAGGAGCCCGGCTATCCGCCGGCGCGGCTGCTCTTCGGCGCGCAGGGCGCGCGGGTGGTCGGGATACCGGTCGATGCCGAGGGAATGCGGGTGGACCAGATCCCCGACGGCACGCGGCTCGTCTACGTGACGCCTGCGCACCAGTTCCCGCTGGGCATGCCGATGAGCGTGGGCCGGCGCGAGGCACTGCTCGCGCGCGCCCACGCGCTCGGCGCGATCATCATCGAGGACGACTACGACAGCGAGTTCCGCTACGAAGGCCGGCCGGCGGACTCGCTGCAGAGCATGGACAAGGAGGGCACGGTCGCCTTCGTCGGTACTTTCTCGAAGACGCTGTCGCCGGAGTTGCGCCTGGGTTACCTGATCGCGCCGGCGGCGATCCTGGAGGCGGTGTGCGTGGCCAAGCACCTGAGCGACTGGCACACCTCCACGCCGGCGCAGTGGGCGCTGGCGAAGTTCATCGGAGATGGGGAGCTGCACAAGCACATCCGGCGCAGCCACGCGGTCTACGCCGAGCGGCGCGAGCGCATCATGCGGCGCTTCGCCGGCGATCTTTCGGCATGGTTCGACCTGGTGCCGGCGACGGCGGGGATCCACATGGCCGCGGTTTGCAGACAACGCATCGATGTCGAGATGCTCTTGAGGCTCGCCCGGCGCGTCGATGTCGGGCTCTATCCGCTCGAGGGCTTCTATCACTTCGCTCCCGCGCGGCAGGGGTTGATGCTGGGCTACGGGGCGATCGAGACCGGGGACATCGATCCTTCCCTGGACCGGGTGCGGGACATCCTGACGCAGATGGGCTGAGGATCAGCCGGAGATCGAATACCCGCCATCCACCGGAATCGCGGTTCCCGTGACGAAATCCGAAGCCGCGCTCGCGAGGAACACCGCGATGCCCGCCATGTCCGCAGGCTGGCCCCAGCGCCCCGCGGCCGTGCGCGCGATCACGCGCTCGTCGAGCCCTTGCACCTGGGCACGCGCGCCATCGGTGAGTTCGGTCTGGATCCACCCTGGCAGCACGGCATTGACCTGGATGCCGTCCTTGGCCCAAGAGGTTGCCATCGCGCGAGTCAGCTGGACGATCCCGCCCTTGCTCGCGCCGTAGGCTGGCGCATAGGGTGCGCCGAAGATCGACATCATCGAGCCGATGTTGATGATCTTGCCGCCGCCGGCCGCCTTGAGGTGTGGATAGGCGGCACGCGAGCAAAGGAAGGCGCTGGTGAGGTTGGTGTCCATCACCTGGTTCCATTCGGCGAGCGAGAGCTGGTCCACGGGCTTGCGCACCGTGGTGCCGGCGTTGTTGACCAGGATGTCGAGGCGGCCGCAGCGTTCGGCGAGCTGATCGAAGAGCGCCTGTACCGCGTCTTCATGGGTCACGTCGGCTGCCAGCGCGAAGCTGTCGCTGCCCAGCGCCTTCAGCGCCTCGACCGCCGCCGCCGATTTCCCCGCGTTGCGCGCCGCGATGACGACGCGCGCACCCGCTTGCGCCAGTCCCCGCGCCATCCCGAGCCCGATGCCCCCATTGCCCCCCGTGACGAGCGCAACCTTCCCTGTCAAATCAAACATCATTTGCTCCTATGTGAATGCGGGAAGCCCATGAACACCGCAGACCCGGCTTTGGGGGAGAGCCAGTGAACACCGCGGAGCCGGCTCCGCCGGGCCGCAGGTGTTGCCCCCTGCAAGGGGGTGGGCGTTGCGACACGAAGCGCGCGAAGCCTGGGGGTGTTTAAAGGATCCTGTTGAACCAGAGCAAGGACAGCCCCGCCGACAGCAGCGCCAGCACGGCCGCGCCGAGCGCGAAGAGCGCCGAGATCTCCGTTTCCTTCTTCTCGACGGTGAGTCGCGAACTCAGGGAGCTGTAGACCTTGGACAGATCGGTGGCGGTGCCGGCATAGAAGTACTCGGCCTGCGTCTTGTTGGCGATGGCCTTGAGCGTTTCCTCGTCGAGGCGCACGCGCATCGACCAGCCTTCGAAGCCGATCGTCTCACCGTCGACCGTGCCGATGCCCACCGTGTAGACCCGCACGCCGCGGTCGGCCGCCGCCTTGGCCGCGTCGAGCGGATCGATGCCGGTGGTGCGCTGGCCGTCGGTCAGCATGATGATCGCGGCCGAGGTGTAGGAGCCTGGTGCCACCGGCGTGAAGTCCTTTTGCGGGCCCTTTCCGGCCTGGTCGATCGACACGCCGCGCCGCCGGCTCTGCGGGCTGAAGTCCGAGATCTCGATGCCGGCGTCCGGGAAGAGGGTGGCGAGCGAGACGACGATCGCGTCGCCGGTGGCCGTCGCGCGCTGGAGCTGGAAGGAGTCGATCGCCGCGACCAACTCCTCGCGGTTGGTCGTGGGGAGTTGTGCCACGTTCGCACTGCCCGCGAACGCCACGACGCCGACCTTCACGGAGCGCGGCAGTTCCTTCAGGAAGGTCTTGGCCGCTTCCTGCGCCGCCACGAGACGGTTCGGCTGAACATCGGCCGCGCGCATGCTGCCCGAGACATCCATTGCGAGGATGATGGTCTGCTGGTTCGAGGGCAGCACCACCACGGCCATGGGCCTGGCGGCGGCCACCAGCATCGCGGCGATCGCCAGCAGGAAGAGCAGCGGCGGGATGTGGCGGCGCAGCGTCTGTCCCGCACTCATCGCGTCGCGCACGATCGACAGGCTGGCATAGCGCAGCGCCAGCTTCTTCTTGCGGCGAATCAGCCAGAGGTACAGCAGCACCAGCAGGGGCAGCGCCAGAAGCAGCCAGAGGAATTGAGGCCAGAGGAAGTTCATGCTGCCACCGCCTTTGCTTGGGGTGACCCGATGCGCACACGGCGCTTGCGCATGTCGGCGAAGCGCACGATGGCCTCCACCAGATCATCCTCGGTTGAAAGTTCGAGCGCGTCGACGCCGACCTTCGCCAGGGCCGCGCGCAGGATGTCCTCGCGCTCCGCCGCAATGCGGGCAAAGCGCTTGCGGAAACCGGCGTCATGCGTGTCGACCCACAGCTGCTCCCCGGTCTCGGCATCGCGCAGCGGAACCAGGCCGAGATCAGGCAGCTGGAGTTCCAGCGGATCGAAGATGCGCACGGCCACCACCTCGTGGCGCTGCGCCAGTTGCGCGAGCGGGCGTTCCCACCCCGGCTCGCTCAGGAAGTCGGAAACGACGAAGATGGTCGAGCGGCGCTGGATCAGCATCGCGGCCGACTTCAACAGGTCGGCCAGCCGGGTCATGCCCACCTGCGTGGGCTGCCCCGACATCTTGCTCTGCGCGCGGCGCTCCATCACATGCAGCAGTTGCAACACGTGACGCCTGCCGGTGCGCGGCGGTATCACGGCCTCGACGTCGTTGCCGTAGACCAGCGCGCCGACGCGATTTCCGTGGCCGGTGAGCAGGCGCGCGACCACGCCGACAAAGCCGGCCGAGATCTCGCGCTTGGCCTTCTGGCCCGAGCCGAAGTCGACCGAGCGGCTCAGGTCGAGCACGAACCACGCCGCCATCTCGCGGTCTTCGGTGAACACGCGAACATAGGGCGTCTGCAGGCGCGCCGTGACGTTCCAGTCGATGTGGCGCACATCGTCGTGATGCTGGTATTCGCGCAGGTCGGCGAGGTCGAGCCCCGTGCCGCGCATCAGCGTGCGGTAGTCGCCTTGCAGAAGACCGTCGAGCCGGCGTATGACCGTCCACTCGAGCCGGCGCAGCACGCGCTCGGCGCCGCCGGCCGCGGCCTCGGCGGCCGCGAGCGCTTCGTCGTTCGCCGCCTTCGCGCGCTTAGGCCACCAGCTTTTCATGCTCGAGCGGTTTGGCTGGCGCGGGCACGGCCCGCATGATCCGTTCGACCAGGCTGTCGGGCGTGAGGCCTTCGGAGAGGCCTTCGTACGACATCGTGATGCGGTGGCGCAGCACGTCGGGCACCAGCGCGATCATGTCTTCGGGCAGCGCGTAGCTGCGCCCGCGCAGCAGGGCCAGCGCGCGCGCGCCTTCGGTCAGGTTGATGCTGGCGCGGGGACTGGCGCCGAAGGTGATGTAGCGCCGCATGTCCTTCATGCCGTGCTTCTCCGGGTTGCGCGTGGCTGACACCAGCCTGACCGCGTACTGGATCAGCGATGGGTCGACATACACGCGCCTGGCCTCGGCCTGCAGGTCGGCGAGCTGGTCGGTCGTGGCGACCGGGGCGACCTCCACCGCGGCGCCGATCACGCGCTCGACGATCACGAATTCTTCCTCGTCGGTCGGGTAGTCGACCAGCACCTTCATCATGAAGCGGTCCACCTGCGCCTCGGGCAGCGGATAGGTGCCTTCGGTCTCGATCGGGTTCTGCGTCGCCATCACGAGGAAGGGGCGCGGCACCTTGTAGGTCTCGCCGGCGATCGTGACCTGGCGCTCCTGCATCACTTCCAGCAAGGCGCTCTGCACCTTGGCCGGGGCGCGGTTGATTTCATCGGCCAGGAGCAGGTTGGCGAACACCGGGCCGAGGGAGGTGCTGAAGTCGCCGGTCTTCTGGTTGTAGATGCGCGTGCCGACCAGGTCGGCCGGGACCAGGTCGGGCGTGAACTGGATGCGCTTGAAACGGCCCCGCACGGTCTCGGCGAGCGTCTTGATGGTCAGGGTCTTGGCCAGACCCGGCACACCCTCCACGAGCAGGTGGCCGCCCGCCAGCACGGCGACCATCACGCGTTCGAGAAAACGGTCCTGGCCGACGACGACACGCTTGACCTGGTAGAGGATCTGCTCCATCAGCTCGGCGGTGGCGATCGATTCGTTCTCTGTGCTCATGCTGAATGCTTTCGTTGAAGATGAATCAGAACGGTGGCGAGCCGACGGCGGTCGCTGCGTTTTCGATCGGCACTGCAAAACCGATGCCAATGAAGGTCCGCGCCTGTGTCGGATTGAGGATGGCGGTGACGATGCCCAGCACCTCGCCGTCCATGTTGATCAGGGGCCCGCCCGAGTTGCCGGGGTTGGCAGCGGCGTCGAACTGGATGAGGTTGCCCAGTTCCTGCTTGCCTTCCGGCGAGCGGAACGAGCGGTCGAGGCCTGACACCACGCCCGCCGACACCGAGGGGCCGATGCCGAAGGGGAAGCCCACGGCCACCACCTGGTCGCCCGGCCGAAGGTCGGCGGTCGAACGCATGGTGGCCGGGATCAGGTCGTCGGGCAGCTTCGACGCCTGCAGCACGGCGAGGTCGTTCTCGGGTTGCACGCCGGTGACGGTGGCGGGCGATTCGAGCCCGTCGGCGAAGGTGACCTTGATGCTTTCCGCGCCGGCGACGACGTGCAGGTTGGTGAGGATGACCCCCTTGTCGACGATCACCACGCCCGTGCCGACGCCGCGTTCCACCTGCTGCCCGGGCACTTCGTCTGCATCCGGCGGCTTGCCCTTGGCGAGATTGCGGCCGCGCTTCTCCGTCTTGGCTTCGGGCGTGGCCTTTTCGTGGCCATAGCCCACGACACGCACCACCGAGGGTCGGATGATTTCCGCGGCCTTCGCGGCGGCGGAGGGAAGCGTGGTGGTCTGCAGGGTGCGCAGCACCGCCGCATCGATGTCCTTCTGCGTGAGCGTGTGCCCGTGCCGCGGCCAGAAGGCCACGCCCGCGCCGCCGACTCCGACACTCGCCGCGAGCAGGAATGCGAGACTCCACCGGCCGGGCTGCCATCGTCTCGATGCGGGGGCGGGCGCCAGGGCTGTCACGGGCGCCGGCGACTCGGCCGCATCCTGCGGCGCGCGGGGCGAACGGCTGTAAAAGGCGGGCCTGCGCATCGTGGCACCTCCGGCAAGAAGACGACGGGTCTAGACGTTCTGAAGAGGCACGGTAGCACGCTTTCCGCGGTCTTGCATCTCTTCGGGCATCATCAGCCGATGGTCAGCTTTGTCGATACCCATTGCCATCTCGATGCCCCGGAATTCGGGTCCGAGGCGCCGGAGATCCGCGCTCGCGCGGCAGCCCGGCAGGTCGCGCTGTGTGTCATTCCGGCAGTGGCGGTCGCCAACTTCGCCGCGGTGCGCGAACTGGCGCATGCCTACGGGGATGCCTACGCCCTGGGCATCCATCCCTTGTGCATCGGCGAGGCGCTGGATGCTCATCTCGCAGCGCTCGACGCCGAACTCGCCGCGCGGCGCGACGATCCCCGCCTGGTCGCGGTGGGCGAGATCGGGCTCGACTTCTTCGTCGAGGGGCTGGATCCCGACAAGCAGGCACGCTTCTTTCACACTCAGTTGCAACTTGCGCGCAAGCACGAGCTGCCGGTGATCATCCATGTGCGCCGTTCCGTGGACCAGGTCCTCAAGCACCTGCGCCAGGTTGCGCCGGGGCAGGTCTGGCGCGGCATCGCGCATGCGTTCAACGGCAGCGAGCAGCAGGCGCGCGCCTGCATCGAGCTCGGACTCAAGCTGGGCTTCGGCGGCGCGCTGACCTTCGAACGCGCATTGCAGCTGCGCCGGCTGGCCGCAGCCCTTCCGCTGGAGGCCATCGTGATGGAGACCGACGCGCCCGACATCCAGCCGCACTGGCTCTACCGCACGCAGGCGCAGCGCGCGGCCGGCGCGCCACAGGGACGCAACGAGCCGGCCGAGTTGCCCCGCATCGCGGCCGTGATGGCGCAGTTGCGCGGCCTCGGCATCGAAGCGCTGGCCAAGGCGACCACGCGCAACGCGATTTCGGCTTTGCCGCGCCTGTCCGGCCTGCTCGGCGTGTCAGTCGATCCACCCGGGACTGCGTAGGCCAAGTACCCGACTTGGCGGTCGGCACCCGGCGATCGGCTTTTTGCTGTCATCCTCGGAGCCTGCACATTCGTTGCAAGGGAGTGGCAAATTCGTCACTCCCTCGACACTCCGCCCACTCCAAATCATCAAGAGGAGCTTCACTATGAACAAATCGTCCCTTCGTGCCATTCCTGCCGTGCTGGCATTGACGCTCGCTTCGATCGGCCTGTCGGCTGTCGCGCAAACCACGCCGGCGCCCGCGGAACCGACGACCATGGAAAAGGCCAAGGCCACCGGCGAGAAGGCCGTGGACGCGACCGAACGCACGGCCAAGAAGGCTTACAAGGGCACCAAGAAGGTCGCCAAGAAGTCGGGCCATGCCGTGGCCAAGGCGGGTCACAAGACGGCCGACGCCGTGCGCAACGTCGGCGGCAAGATCGGCGAGAAGATCCCCGGCACCGCCGAGAACGAAGCCGCAAAGGCCGCGAAGAAGCCCTGAGCGCATCCGCTCGGCTACTGACGAAAAACCCGCCGCGGCGGGTTTTTTTTGCGTCGAACGGCGAAGGTGCCCGGCTGACTCAAGGCGCCGTGGGCAGCGGGATCGACGCCTTTCCGAGGTATTCGGCGTGGGGATGGCCGCGAGGCGCCACGCGCTCGTGTTGCAGCGCCAACGCACCTGCCAGCCCGGTGGCGGGATGGCAGTTGATGTACTCGTAGCTCTGCTCCTCGGCCTTCAGGACCGCGACCTCGTGGTAGAGCCGCAGCTTCAGGTCGAAATTCAGTTGCTTGGCCACGGGCGGGAACGAGCCCACGATGGCCTTGTGCGTGGGATGCGACCAGGCCCAGCGCTTGAGCTCCGAGAGCGAGCGCCAGTAGGCCATGCCGAAAGTCCTGTCGATGGGCTGCCCCGCATCGTCCAGATGCCGCATGTAGCGGCTGCTGTAGCAGCCGAGCGCGCGGCCTTCGCGCGCCAGGAACTCCATTCCCGTGCGCAGCGGCGGCTCCATCTCGCGCAGGTAGAGATCCCTCTCCTTGCCGTCGGTCTCGGCCCAGTCCTGGCCCGATCGGATGAAGGCCATGTTCTCGTGACCGGCAATGCGAATGCGCCCCTTGGGGTTCGGGCCTTCTCCGAACGCCAGTGCACCGGTCGCCACCATTTCATCGGTTTGCGACAGAGGCAGCCGATCGCGGGACGAGCCCCAGTAGCCGTGTTCCTGAATCGGCGCTTCGCTGATGCCGCCCAGCACGCAGCCCGCGCCTTCGCCGCGATCCGAGTCGCTCAGCAGCGATTCGTAGCGCTCGATCCGCGGGCTCACGATCTCCCGGAAGTAGCCCAGGCCGTCATTCAGGCGCTGTTCGGACTGCCACCAAGCGTCGACCGCGGGCTGCGCGACCCACCGACTGAAGCGATCCGGTGCATCCCAGTAGGCGAGCGCCAGGAAAGTGTCCTGGCCGGCCGTGTCGGCATGGAAGGCCAGTTCATGGTGGCCAGGGCCGTCGGGCGCGCTGAAACTGCCGACGATCCTGCGCAATGCGGCCCAGGCGTCGGCCTTTTTCCCGGCAGCTTGGGCCTGCACGCCGAAGTGAGCCATGACGATGCGATCGATCGATGGACGCGGCCGCGCCACATAGCCTGGAAACATCGGCACATAGTCATCCCCGATGGCCCGGTCTCGCGTGCGGGGACACCTCAGATGCGGTGCGATGGCTAACTCCATGTTCATGACTCCTTTTCGTGGTTAGGCGGATGGGCGAAAACGTCGGAATCCGACGAGCGACAGAAGGCGACACAGTGCGTAAAGAGCGCCTTCCATGAGCAAGACCGACGCGTGCATGGTGGGCAGTGCGCGCAGGATGGGCTTCACCGCGGCCGGCCTGGCGCCGGGACCATGAAGGCGGAACATGCCCGGGCAGAGGAATGAGAAATTGACCTTGTACCAAAGCGCAATGTCCGAAAGGAAGAGGCGCCATTGCCTTGGCTGCACCCCTATCTTTCTCGCGAGACCGGAAAGATAGGGGTAGTAGTCGACAAGGTGGGACACGCGCTCGAAATCCTGGGGAAAAAGCGCTCGGGCCAGGGCCTGCTGGCTGCGAATGCTTTCCGCCATCTCCTCGGGCTGCGGCAATGACATCCTTGTCGACGCCAATGGCGCGCAGGTCGTCGATCAATAGCTGCCAGTGCGTGCCATCGACCTTGGCATGCGCATTGATGGCGCGCTCGAAATCCGAGCTGGGGGTCGGGTAGACGTAGTACATCCGATTGATGTCGCGAAACGTCATTGCCAGATGAACAAAGAGAGGCGCCCAGATCCTCAGTTTCTCCACGACACTGTCTTCGCTGATTTCATGGGCTCGCGAAAAGAACGCATGTCCCTGGGTGCGCTCCTTCCGTTCAGCAATCTGCCTGAAGATCCGTTGCATTCTTTGGGCCTCATTCTTGTTGGCATTTGATTGAGTCGGCACCGGCAATTTGAATAAGAGAAGACTTCAGATTTGCGGGTCCGGCGGATGTTAGGGATGGCAAATTCCGGTGGCATGCATCTGCGACAATTCCCCAGAAAGAGCCCGCGCTTGTGTCGCGGTGATGCAGCAAGGGGAGTTCCGTGGGCATGCCCAGCAAAGAAGTGCCGCCATCGAGGCCGAACGCACAGACCCGGCTCAAGGGGCTGGCGCCGATCGTCTCCCCGGCCACGGTGGTGTTGGTCCTCGGCAGCTTCCCCGGCGGCCGTTCGCTGGCCGAGGGGCAGTACTATGCGCACCCGCAGAACCACTTCTGGAAGATCTTGCAAGCGCTTTGGCCCGACAGCCCGCTACCGGCGGGCACTGACAGTTATCCCGCGCGCGCCGCCTGGCTGCTCGACCGCGGCCTCGGCCTGTGGGACGTCTACGCCGAATGCGAGCGCGAAGGCAGCCTCGACTCGGCCATCCGCCATCCCATGGTCAACGACATCGCCGGGCTGGCCCTGCCGAGGCTGGCCGCGATCGCGCACAACGGCTCGGAAAGCTTCAAGCACGCGCGGCACACCCAGACCCTGGGGGTGCCGGTCTACCGCCTGCCGTCCTCCAGCGCGGCCAATGCGTCGTGGGCCTTCGAGCGCAAGCTCGATGCATGGCGCGCGGTCTTCCTGAAGCACGGGCTGCTCTGATGGCCACCCGAAAGGCGGCGGCTCCTGAACTCCCGGAAGTCAATTTCTCCGACTGGGGCGACGTGCGTTATCTGCACCTCGGCACCGAGTGGATCCAGGGCTCGATGAAGCTGGACGCGCCCTTCGAGATCGAGCTCGAGTACGTCCAGCGCATGATGGCCTGGCTGCTTTTCGTCGATGCCGGCAGCGTCGCGAATCGCCATGCGATGCAGCTCGGCCTGGGCGCGGCCAGCCTCACCAAGTTTTGCCGCAAGACCCTGCGCATGCGCACGACGGCGGTCGAGTTGAACCCGCAGGTGGTGGCGGCATGCCGCGGCTGGTTCAAGCTGCCGGCGGACGACGCGCGGCTGGAAGTGGTGATCGCCGATGCGGCGACGGAGATCCGCCAGCCGAAGTGGCTGGGCACGGTCGATGCGCTCCAGGTCGACCTGTACGACCACGAGGCGGCCGCGCCCGTGCTCGACAGCGAGGACTTCTATGCCGACTGCCGCGCCTTGCTGACCGAGGACGGCTGCATGACGGTCAACCTGTTCGGCCGCTCCTCCAGCTATGCGCGCAGCCTCGAGAAGATCATGGCCGCCTTCGGCAGCGACGCGGTCTGGGCTTTCAAGGCCACCCGCGAAGGCAATACCGTGGTGCTGGCCCAGCGCACCGCGAGCCGCCCGAAGCGCCCCGAGCTTGCCGAGCGCGCACAAACCATCCAGACTCGCTGGGGCCTGCCCGCGCCCAAGTGGTTGCGGGTGTTCAAACCGCAGACCTGATCCATGAGCGTCGTCACTCCCATCCCGCCCGCATCGTCCCGGCATGAGGGCCCGCTGGTCCTCAAGCATCTGATCGAATGGCTGGCCAAGGACGGCGTGATTTCCCCGGTCGAGGCCAAGCGCACGCTGGCGCGCTGCGCGCAGGTCGAAAGCCGGCAGGCGCCGCTGGTGCGGCTGGCCAACGTCGCGATGGCGCGCGAGAGCGACGGCAAGCCGCTCGACCTCGAAATGCTCACCCAGTGGCTGGCCGGTCGCGCCGGGCTGGCGTACCTGCGCATCGATCCGCTCAAGGTCGACGTGGGCAAGGTGGCCGACACCATGAGCGCGGCCTATGCGGAGCGGCACAAGGTGCTGCCTGTCCAGGTGACGCCCAGCGAGGTGGTGGTGGCGACGGCCGAGCCCTTCCTGACCGACTGGATCTCCGAGGTCGAGCGCCAGTCGCGCCGCTCGGTGCGCCGCGTGATCGCCAATCCGACCGACATCCAGCGCTACACGGCGGAATTCTTCGCGCTCGCCAAATCGGTGAAGGCGGTGCAGAAGGCCGGCGGCAGTGCCGGCGGCAGCAGCTTCGAGCAACTCGTCGAGCTCGGCAAGAGCAACAAGCAGCTCGATGCCAATGACCAGAGCGTGGTGCAGGTGGTCGACTGGCTGTGGCAATACGCCTTCGACCAGCGCGCCAGCGACATCCACCTGGAGCCGCGCCGCGACCAGGGCGTGATCCGCTTCCGAATCGACGGCGTGCTGCATCCGGCCTACCAGATGCCGATGGGCGTGATGAACGCGATGGTGTCGCGCATCAAGCTGCTCGGCCGGATGGACGTGGTCGAGAAGCGCCGACCGCTGGACGGCCGCATCAAGACGCGCAATATGCGCGGCGACGAGGTCGAGATGCGGCTTTCGACGCTGCCGACGGCCTTCGGCGAGAAGATGGTGATGCGGATCTTCGATCCGGACACGGCGGTCAAGGACCTGGACGCGCTCGGCTTCGCCCGGCACGACGCGCAGCGCTGGGAGCAGCTCGTCACGCGGCCGCACGGGATCATCCTGGTGACCGGCCCGACCGGCTCGGGCAAGACGACGACGCTCTACTCCACGCTCAAGCGCGTGGCGACCGAACAGGTCAACGTGAGCACCATCGAGGACCCGATCGAGATGATCGAGCCGTCCTTCAACCAGACGCAGGTGCAGCCGCAGCTGGATTTCGGCTTCACCGAGGGCCTGCGCGCGCTGATGCGGCAGGACCCGGACATCATCATGGTGGGCGAGATCCGCGACCTCGCGACGGCCGAGATGGCGGTGCAGGCCGCGCTCACGGGGCACCTGGTCTTCAGCACGCTGCACACCAACGACGCGCCGAGCGCGGTGACGCGGATGATGGAGCTGGGCGTACCCTCGTACCTGATCAACGCCGTGATGCTGGGCGTGCTGGCGCAGCGGCTGGTGCGCACGCTGTGCACGCACTGCAAGGAACCCGACGAGTCGGTGACGCGCGAGAAGCTGGCCGAATTCGTCAAGCCCTGGCAGATCACGGGCTCCGTGCGCGCCTACAAACCGGTGGGTTGCGTGGACTGCCGCATGACGGGCTACATGGGGCGCATGGGCTTATACGAGTTGCTGACGATCAGCGAGGCCTTCAAGACCGAGGTGACGAAGGAGCCCGACACGGGGGCGTTGCGACGCCAGGCCGTGTTGGACGGCATGCGGCCGCTGCGGCTGGCGGGGGCGCTTCGGGTGGCTGAAGGCCTGACGACGATCGAGGAAGTGCTGAGCGCAACGCCGCCCTTGGAGTAGGGGGCTACTGTGTACGGACTGGTGCGAGCAGGGGCGCGGCGGGGGGCGTTGGGACTGATCCCTCCGCCGGACGCTTCGTTGTTGCGCGAAGGTTGATCCGTTGGAGGTGCCCTCGGTGCTTGCACAGCCCTGAGCCCGCACCGCATGCCGGGCGCGCGTCCATGGGACACCATGACTTCATGCCCACGCCCAAGGGATAACCCTGAAACGCCGATAGGTGAAACCCACATCAACCTGACCGGAAGCTGACTACACAATCGCCACCGAACCATTTCGTGGAGACTGTTCGTGAAAATCAAGAGTCAGAAAGACTTCTTTGCCGGCCTGATGTTCGCCCTCATCGGCGTCGGCTTCGCCTGGGGCGCCACCACCTACACCGTCGGCAGCGGTGCCCGCATGGGGCCAGGGTACTTCCCGCTCATGCTGGGCGTCCTGCTGGCCGTCCTGGGCACCGTCGTCATCTTCTCCTCCCTGACCATCGAGACGCCGGACGGCGATCCGGTCGGCAGCATCGCCTGGCGGCCGCTCGGCTTCATCATCGGCGCCAACCTGCTCTTCGGGCTGCTGCTGGGCGGCGTCGTGTCGTGGGGCCTCCCCGCCATGGGCCTCATCGCCGCCATCTATGCGCTGGTGCTGGTCGCCGGCCTCGCGGGCGAAAAGTACAGCCTCAAATCCAGCCTGGTCCTCGCCACCATCCTGGCCGTCGGCAGCTACATCGCCTTCGTCGTCGCGCTGAAGCTGCAGTTCCAGGTCTGGCCCACCTTCATCACCGGCTGAGCGCCGCCAGAAGACATCCATGGACCTCATCAACAATCTTTCCATCGGGTTCACCGCGGCGTTCACGCTGCAGAACCTCATCTACGCCTTCGTCGGCTGCCTGCTGGGCACACTGATCGGCGTGTTGCCGGGCATCGGGCCGGTCGCCACCATCGCGATGCTGCTGCCCGCCACCTACGCGCTGCCGCCGGTGGCGGCCCTCATCATGCTGGCCGGCATCTACTACGGCTCGCAGTACGGCGGCTCCACCACCGCCATCCTGGTCAACCTGCCCGGCGAGTCGTCTTCGGTCGTGACCGTGATCGACGGGCACCAGATGGCCAAGCAGGGCAGGGCCGGGCCCGCGCTGGCGGCGGCCGGCCTGGGCTCCTTCTTCGCGGGCTGCGTCGGCACGCTCATCCTGGCGGCCTTCGCTCCGCCGCTGACCGAACTGGCCTTCAAGTTCGGCCCGGCCGAATACTTCTCGCTGATGATCCTGGGCCTGATCGGCGCCGTGGTGCTGGCCTCGGGCTCCCTCATCAAGGCCATCTGCATGATCGTGCTGGGCCTGCTGATCGGCCTGATCGGCACCGACGTGAACTCGGGCGTGGCGCGCTACAGCTTCGACATCCCCGAACTCACCGACGGGGTCGGCTTCATCGTGATCGCGATGGGCGTGTTCGGCTATGGCGAGATCATCTCCAACCTGTCGCGGCCCGAGGAGGATCGCAAGATCTACACGGCCGAGGTGCACGGCCTGTGGCCGACCAAGGACGACTTCAAGCGCATGACGCCGGCGGTGCTGCGCGGCACGGCGCTCGGCTCGGCCCTGGGCATCCTGCCCGGCGGCGGCGCGCTGCTGTCGGCCTTCGCGGCCTACACGCTGGAGAAGAAGATCAAGCTCGCGCCCGGCGAAGTCGCCTTCGGCAAGGGCAACATCCGCGGCGTCGCCGGCCCGGAGGCTGCCAACAACGCGGGCGCCCAGACCTCCTTCATCCCGCTGCTCACCCTGGGCATTCCGCCCAACCCCGTGATGGCGCTGATGGTCGGCGCCATGACCATCCACAACATCCAGCCGGGCCCGCAGGTGATGACCAGCAACCCGGAGCTTTTCTGGGGCCTCATCGCCTCGATGTGGATCGGCAACCTGATGCTGATCGTCCTGAACCTGCCGCTGATCGGCATCTGGATCAAGCTGCTGTCGATTCCCTACCGCTGGCTCTTCCCCGCCATCGTGCTGTTCTGCGCGATCGGCGTTTATTCGACGAACAACAACGTGTTCGACATCTGGATGGTGGCGATCTTCGGTGTGGTGGGCTACACCTTCATCAAGCTCGGTTGCGAGCCCGCGCCCCTGCTGCTGGGGCTGATCCTGGGGCCGATGATGGAAGAGAACCTGCGGCGCGCGCTGCTGCTCTCGCGCGGCGACTGGGGGGTGTTCGTCACGCGGCCGATCTCGCTCGGTCTCCTGGCGGCGGCGGCGCTGCTGCTGGTGATCGTGCTGCTGCCTTCGGTGAAGTCGAAACGGGAAGAAGCCTTCGTCGAGGATTGACGGGGAAGAACCCACGGCCGAGGCCGCAAAGCAGGACGGCGCCTTCGGGCGCCGTTTTTGCTTGAAAGCAGGCCCGCGGCCAAACCGTCAGAATCCATCTCCATGAAATTCGATTACGCCAATCCCTACACCTCCACCCGGATCCCGGTTTTCGCGCGCAACGTCGTCTCGACATCGCATCCGCTGGCCGCCCAGGCCGGCCTGCGCATGCTCCAGCAGGGCGGCAACGCGGTCGACGCGGCCATCGCCACCGCGGCCGTCATGACCCTGGTCGAGCCGGTGAGCAACGGATTGGGCAGCGACGCCTTCTGCATCCTGTGGGACGGCAACAAGCTGCACGGCCTGAACGCCTCCGGCTGTGCGCCGCAGGCCTGGACGCCGGAATACTTCCGCCGCAAGTACGGCGCCGGCGCGGCGACGCCGCCGCAGCGCGGCATGGACTCGGTCACGGTGCCCGGTGCGGTCGGAAGCTGGGTCGCGCTGTCGGAGCACTTCGGCAAGCTGCCCTTCGAAGACCTGCTGGCCCCGGCCATCGAGATCGCCGAGCGCGGCTACCTGATGCCACCGGTGGTGCAGCAGAAGTGGGCCGCGGCCACGCCGCTGCTGAAGTCGCAGCCTGGTTTCGCGCAAAGCTTCCTGCCCTGGGGGCGCGCGCCGGAAGTCGGCGAACTGTTTCGCTTTCCCGCCGCCGCGCGCGCGCTGAAGGCCATTGCCGCGACCAAGGGCGACGCCTTCTACAGCGGGGAAATCGCCGAGGCGCTCGAGAAGTTCTCCAACGAGAGCGGCGGCAGCCTCAAGGTGCGCGATCTCGCCAACTGGAAGCCCGAGTGGGTCGAGCCGATCGCGCAGGACTACCGCGGCTACACGCTGCACGAGATCCCGCCCAACGGCCAGGGCATCGCGGCGCTGATCGCGCTGGGCATCCTCGAGCACTTCGACATCGCCTCCATGCCGCTCGATTCGGTCGCCTCGCAGCATCTGCAGATCGAGGCCATGAAGCTCGCCTTCGCCGACACCTACCGTTATGTGTCCGACCCATCGTCGATGGAGCTGAGCCCGCTGCAAATGCTCGATGCCGGATATCTGGCATCTCGTGCCAGACTCATCGACGTGAACAAGGCGCAGGACTTCAAGGCGGGCAACCCGGTCAAGGGTGGCACCATCTATCTCACGGCGGCCGACGAGAGCGGAATGATGGTGAGCTTCATCCAGAGCAACTACATGGGCTTCGGCTCCGGCTGCGTGGAGCCGGAGTTCGGCATCAGCCTGCAGAACCGCGGCCACGGCTTCAGCCTGGACGACAAGAGCCCCAACGTGGTGGCGCCGCGCAAGCGGCCCTTCCACACCATCATCCCCGCCTTCCTCACGAAGGATGGCGCGCCGGTGATGAGCTTCGGCGTGATGGGCGGCAACATGCAGCCGCAGGGCCATATGCAGACGCTGGTTCGCATGCTGGACTACGGCCAGAACCCGCAGGCGGCCTGCGATGCGCCGCGCTGGCGCTTCAACAGCGGGCTGGACATCAACGTCGAGGCGGCGATGAAGCCGGACACGCTGCAGGGCTTGTCCGACCTCGGCCACAAGATGAGCGTCATCAACGACTCCTACCAGGACTTCGGCGCCGGCCAGTTCATCTGGCGCGCGGGCGATCCGGCGATCGAAGGCTATGTGGCGGCGAGCGACGCGCGCCGTGACGGCCAGGCGGCCGGGTTCTGAGGTCGATGCCGCCGCAGCCGGCGCTGCCGGGGTCGGCCGCTCACAAGAGCATCGGTACGGGGCTCACGCTCGCCACGCTGGGCGCGATCGCCTTCAGCGGCAAGGCCATTATCGTCAAGCTCGCCTACCGCTACGGCGTGGACGCGGTCACGCTCATCATGCTGCGCATGCTGTTCGCGCTGCCGCTGTTCGCGCTGATGGCCTGGTGGGCCGGGCGCGGCAAGCCAGCACTGACGCGGCGCGACTGGTTCGGCGTGTTCGGGCTGGGGTTCTCCGGCTACTACCTCGCCAGCTTCCTGGACTTCGCGGGGCTGGCGTACATCACGGCCAGCCTGGAGCGGCTGATCCTCTATCTCAACCCGACGCTGGTGCTGCTCTTCGCCTGGATCGTCTATCGGCGGCGCATCACGCCCGGGCAGCTGGTGGGCATGGTCATCAGCTACGCGGGGGTGCTGCTGGTGTTCGGCCACGAGGTGCAGCTGGGCCAGAGTGCGGCGGCCGCCTGGGGCACCTTCCTGGTCTTCCTGAGTGCGGTCAGCTATGCGGGCTACCTGGTCGCGAGCGGGGAGTTCGTCAAGCGGCTGGGGTCGCTGCGGCTCGTGGGGCTGGCGACCAGCGTGGCCTGCCTGTTCTGCATCGCGCAGTTCCTGCTGCTGCGGCCGCTGGGCACGCTCGCGCAGGTGGCGCCCGAGGTCGTCTGGCTGTCGGTGCTCAACGCCACGCTGTGCACGGCGGTGCCGGTGCTGGTGGTGATGATGGCGATCGAGCGCGTCGGTCCCGCGATGGCGGCGCAAGCGGGTATGGTCGGCCCCATCTCGACAATTCTGATGGGCGTGGTCATCCTCGGCGAACCTTTCACCGCGTGGACCGCGGGCGGCTCGGCGCTCGTGATCACCGGTATTTTTGTCTTCACTCGAATGGGCCGCTGAGGCCGGAAGGAATCAACATGGATCTGGGAATTGCAGGCAGGACGGCGCTGGTGTGCGGCGCGAGCAAGGGCCTGGGCTTCGGCTGCGCCGAAGCACTGGTGCGCGAGGGCGTGAACGTGGTCGTCGTCGCGCGCGGCGCGGAGGTGCTCGAGGCGGCGGCCGCGTCCTTGCTCAAGGCCGCGGCCACGGCCGGTGGCGCGACGCCTTTCGTCAAGCACGTGGCGGCCGACATCACGACGCCGGAAGGCCGCGCCGCGGCATTCGCGGTGCACAAGGACTTCGACATCGTGGTCACCAATGCCGGCGGGCCACCTCCCGGCGACTTCCGCGACTGGGACCGCGAGGCATGGATCAAGGCGATCGATGCCAACATGCTCACACCCATCGAGCTGATCAAGGCCACGGTCGACGGCATGGCCGCACGCGGCTACGGGCGCATCGTCAACATCACTTCGAGCGCGGTGAAGGCGCCGATCGACATCCTGGGCTTGTCCAACGGCGCGCGCAGCGGGCTCACCGGCTTCGTGGCCGGCGCGGCGCGCACGCCCATCGCCGCCCGGGGCGTGACCATCAACAACCTGCTGCCGGGCGCCTTCGATACCGACCGGCTGCGCGGCACGATGGCCGGCGCCTCGAAGAAGACGGGGCAGGATGTCGAGACCGTGCTGGAGAACCGCAAGAAGAGCATCCCCGCGCGCCGTTTCGGCACGCCGGCGGAGTTCGGTGCCATCTGCGCCTTTCTCTGCAGCATGCACGCGGGCTACATCACGGGACAGAACGTGCTGGCCGACGGCGGCGCCTACCCGGGCGCCTACTGAACGACTTGCGGGCCGCTCATCGGCGGGACGACACCACGATGCCGCCCACGATCAACGCGAAGGCCGCCCCGTGGTACCACTGCGGCAGCTCGCGCAGGAAGGCGGCCGACATCAGCGCCGCGAACAAGGGCGTGAGGTTGATGAAGAAGCCCGCCATCTGCGGCCCTGCGCGCTGGACGCCGATGCCCCAGCACCGGTAGGCGAACAGGGCCGGCCCGACGGCGATGAAGGCCAGCGCCGCGGCGAGCGGCCAGCTCCAGTCGATGTGCGCACCGGACAGGGCCCATTCGCCGGCCGCGAAGGCACCCGACCAGCCGAGCCCGAACACGAGCTGCGCCATCAGCAGCGCCGCCCAGTTCCCGCGCAGGGCCACGGGCTCGGTGGTGCGCGAGAGCAGCCAGCTGTAGAAGGCCCAGGAGATGGTGGCGAGCATCATGTAGAGGTCGCCCGCCACCAGCCGCAGCGCGAGCAACTGGTGCCAGTCGCCACGGCTGAGCACCAGCAGCACGCCCAGCATCGAAAGCGCGGCGCTCGCGATCTCGCGTCGCGTCACCTTGGCGCCGAAGCACAGCGTGCCGATGGTGAGCATCCACAGCGGCATGCTGGAGCCGACCAGGGTGACGTTGAGCGGCGTCG
The DNA here is from genome assembly GCF_056398605.1 of Variovorax sp. 01T432. Taxonomy (NCBI): domain Bacteria; kingdom Pseudomonadati; phylum Pseudomonadota; class Betaproteobacteria; order Burkholderiales; family Comamonadaceae; genus Variovorax; species Variovorax sp. 01T432. The sequence goes on along the minus strand of NZ_JBFTPS010000005.1, from coordinate 89,653 downwards.
AGGTCTGCAGCGCCAGGTACTGCAGAGCGTTGTAGCACCCGATGCCGAGCAGGCCGAGCAGGGCGAAGCGCCGCCAGTGCGGCCACAGCGGGCTGCCGCGCCGCAGCACGGCGATGGCGAAGGGCAGCAGCAGCACGAAGGCGAGCAGCCAGCGGATGAAATTCAGCGTCAGCGGCGAGACCAGTTCGCGCACGACGCGGCCGACCACCGCGTTGCCGGCCCACAGCAAGGGAGCCGTGGTGAAGAGGAGGGCGGTGCCGGGCGAGAGACGCTGTTGCATGGATGCGCACTGTAACGGGCAGAGATGCGCGCTCCGTGGCAGCATCGGCGTCCCAGGCTTTTCGAAGCCGCATCGCAGCACAGGAGAACAAGCATGAGCATGAGCAAAGCCGTCCGCATCGACCGCCACGGCGGGCCCGAGGAACTGAAGATCGTCGAGGTCGAAGTCGGCGAGCCGGGACCCGGAGAGATCCGCATCCGCCACAAGGCGGTGGGGCTCAATTTCATCGACACCTACCAGCGCAGCGGTCTCTACCCGTTCAAGATGCCGCTGCAGCTCGGCATGGAGGCCTCGGGCGTGGTGGAGGCGGTGGGCGAGGGCGTCACGCACCTGAAGGCGGGCGACCGCGCCGCCTACGCCAGCCAGCCGCCGGGGGCCTACTGCGAGCTGCGCGTGATGCCGGCCAGGCTGGTGTGCAAGCTGCCCGATTCGATCTCCTTCGAGACGGGGGCGGCGATGATGCTCAAGGGGCTGACGGCCCAGTACCTGTTAAAGAAGACGCTGCCGGCGGAAGGCCTGCAAGCGGGCGACTTCATCCTGTTCCATGCGGCCGCGGGCGGCGTGGGGCTGATCGCCTGCCAATGGGCCAAGGCGCTCGGCCTGCAGCTCATCGGCACGGCGGGCACCGACGCCAAGTGCCAGCTGGCGCTGGCGCATGGCGCGGCGCATGCCATCAACTACAGCACCGAGAACTTCGCCGAGCGGGTCATGCAGATCACGGGCGGCAAGGGCGTCAAGGTGGCCTACGACTCGGTGGGCAAGGACACCTTCGAGGGCTCATTGAGCTGCCTGCGGCCCTTCGGGCTGCTGGCGGTCTTCGGCAACGGCTCGGGGCCGGTCGCGGCCTTCAACCTCGGGCTACTCGCCAAGGGATCGACCTACGTCACGCGTCCGACGCTGTTCTCGCATCTCTCGTCGCGCGAGAACGCGCAGGCGATGGCCGACGACCTGTTCGCGGTGGTCGCGAGCGGCGCGGTGAAGATCCCGATCGACCAGCGCTATGCGCTCACGGACGTGCAGCAGGCCCACCGCGACCTGGAAGCGCGCAAGACCACGGGCTGCACGATTCTGACGCTCTAGGCGCCGCGGCGCCTCAGCGCGCGGCCGCCGCGGCGGGGCGCTTGGCCAGTTCGAGCTTGGCGATGGCGTTGCGGTGCACTTCGTCGGGGCCGTCGACGATGCGCACGGTGCGCTGGTGCGCATAGGCTTCGGCCAGCCAGAAGTCCTGGCTCACGCCGGCGGCGCCATGCGCCTGGATGGCCCAGTCGACCACCTTGCAGGACATGTTCGGGGCCACTACCTTGATCATCGCGATCTCGGCGCGCGCTTCCTTGTTGCCCACCGTATCCATCCTGTGGGCGGCGTTGAGCGTGAGCAGGCGGGCCTGGTCGATCAGGCAGCGCGACTCCGCGATGCGCTCGTGCCAGACGGACTGCTCGGCCAGCGGGCGGCCGAACGCGACGCGGGCGCGCAACCGGTCGCACATCATCTCGAGCGCACGCTCGGCGGCGCCGATGGAGCGCATGCAGTGGTGGATGCGGCCCGGGCCGAGGCGCCCCTGCGCGATCTCGAAGCCCCGGCCTTCGCCCAGCAGGATGTTGGAGACCGGCACGCGCACGTCCTCGAGCAGCACTTCCATGTGGCCGTGCGGCGCGTCGTCGTAGCCGAACACCGACAGGTGCCGCAGCACCGTGACGCCGGCGGAATCGCGCGGCACCAGCACCATCGATTGCTGCGCGTGGCGCGGCGCCTCGGGGTCGGTCTTGCCCATCACGATGAAGATCTTGCAGCGCGGGCTACCCGCGCCGGAGGAGAACCACTTGCGCCCATTGATGACGTATTCGTCGTCCTCGCGGCGGATGGTGCACTGGATGTTGGTGGCGTCGGAGGAGGCGACCGCGGGCTCGGTCATCAGGAAGCCCGAGCGGATCTCGCCGGCCAGCAGCGGCGCGAGCCATTGGTCCTGCTGCGCCTCGGTGCCGTAGCGCTCGATGGTTTCCATGTTGCCGGTGTCCGGCGCCGAGCAGTTGAACACCTCGCCCGACCAGGACACGCGGCCCATCACTTCGCACAGGGGCGCGTAGTCGAGGTTGGAGATGCCGGGCACGCCGCGGTGTTCGTGCGGCAGGAACATGTTCCAGAGGCCGGCCTTGCGCGCGATGGGCTTGAGTTCCTCGATCAGGGGCGAGACCTGCCACGCGTTGCCCTGGCGGCGGAACTCATCCATTTCGCGGTAGTAGCGCGCCTCGTTGGGGTAGATGTGCTGTTCGAAGAATGCCTTGAGGCGTTCGACCAGGTCGCGGGTCTTGGCGGAGGGTTCGGCAAACATCGATGTCCTTGTCTTCTGGATGGTGCGCAGGGGCGCTCGGGAAGCACCGATTGAAGCACCGCCCGAGAGGCGGGGCCGTCGCACAAGCGACGCTCCCTGTCGGCGCGGGCTGTGCCGGCCGATGATCCATTCAATGCACTTGCGTCATATATCTATCAGATAAATCCATTTCTCTTTTGAATGCGGAAGGCGTCCAATCCTTCGCATGGCTCGCTCACGCTACCTCCCCGACAACTTCACTCTCTCGCTCGTCACGGTCGTGACGCTGGCCAGCCTGTGGCCGGCGCACGGCGGCACGGCGCGCTTCTTCGAGCAGCTCACGACTGTCGCGATCGGACTGCTGTTCTTCCTGCACGGCGCCAAGCTCTCGCGCGAGGCGATCCTCGGCGGCATCACGCACTGGCGGCTGCATCTGCTGGTGTTCGCCAGCACCTTCGTCCTGTTTCCGGTGCTCGGGCTGGTGTTGAGGCCGGTGCTGTCGCCGCTGGTGACGCCGGATCTCTACACCGGTGTGCTGTTCCTGTGCGTGCTGCCGGCCACGGTGCAGTCGGCCATCGCCTTCACCTCGATGGCGCGCGGGAACATGCCCGCCGCCGTCTGCAGCGCCTCCGCGTCGACGCTGCTCGGCGTGTTCATCACGCCGCTGCTGGTGAATCTGCTCGTGGTCCAGCACGGCGGCGCGGGCGGCTCGCTCGACGCCATCGGCCGCATCCTGCTGCAGCTGATGGTGCCATTCGTCGCCGGGCATCTGCTGCGTCCATGGATCGGGGGCTGGATCAAGAAGCGCGCGTCGGTGCTGACGCTGGTCGACCGCGGGTCCATTCTCCTGGTGGTCTACACCGCCTTCAGTGCCGCCGTGATCGAAGGCCTCTGGAAACAGGTGCCGATCTCCGCGCTGGCGGGTCTGCTGGTGGTCTGCGCGGTGCTGCTGGCGCTGGCGCTGGCATCCACCACCTGGCTCAGCCGCCGCCTGGGGTTCAGCAAGGCCGACGAGATCACGATCGTGTTCTGCGGATCGAAGAAGAGCCTGGCGAGCGGCATCCCGATGGCGAAGGTGCTGTTCGCTTCGCATGCGGTCGGTGCGATCGTGCTGCCGCTGATGCTGTTCCATCAAATGCAGCTCATGGTTTGCGCCGTGCTGGCCCAGAGGTACGCGCGTCGGCAGGCAGACGCCCCTGCGGAAGCCGAGGGACGTGTCAAGGTCGCCTGAGGCCGAGGCTCCAGCGCGAGCAGGAGGAGGAGGGCCAAGCGCCGGCGGGCCCTCCTGCGGTTCGTTTGACGTGGATCAAGCGAAGGCCCGGACGGGGGCGGCCTAATCCAGTCTTTCCGCGCGCAAAAAAACACGTGAGAATCGGCAGATCGCCATCGAGTCAGTGAAGGCTGTCAGCCGATGCCCTGCGCCGGAGGGGGCTTGGGCGCGGACGCTTCGACCTATTCTTGCAAGCGAGTTTTCATGATCGCAACTCTTCTGCCAGCGGCCTGGCGCGAAGCGTCGTACCGTCAGCGCTTCCTGTCCAACACCAGCGAGAACTTGTTCATGGGATCCTTCGGCAGCTTTGCCGAGGCCGAGGCCGCGGTGCCGCCGTCCAAGCGCGTCGGCTACGACAGTCCCGGCGCCGAGGAGCTCTATGCACCGCAGCTCCTCACCAGGGACTATCCGGCGCTTTTCTGGATCGGCCAATCGATCAAGGAGGGGATGCGTACGATCTTCGACCTGGGCGGCCACGTTGGTATCAAGTACTACGCGTTCAAGCGCGCGCTGCGCGATCCGCCCGAGCTGCACTGGAAGGTGTGCGATGTGCCGAGCATCGTGAAGGCGGGCAGAGAGATCGCCGAGAAGCGCGGATGCTCGGACCGATTGACCTTCTGCACGGACTTCAGGGAGGCGAGCGGGCATGACGTGCTCCTCGTCTCCGGCTGCCTTCAGTACCTGCCGACGGACCTCGGCGAGATCCTGGCGTCGCTCCCGGTCAAGCCCCGGCGCATCGTGCTCAACACCACGGCGCTTCATCCGGAGCGCACGATGTATACGCTCAACAGCATCATCGTGGCTGTCTGCCCCTACCGGATACAACACGCCGATGAGATGGCAAAGCAGCTCGCGGATGCGGGCTATCGCCGCCAGGACAACTGGCGAAACGATGACCTGCGGCTGGAGGTGCCGTTCGTTCCCGGCGGCGACAAGCCCTACTATGCGGGCGGGTGCTGGGACCGGCGACCTGATTCCTGAGCCCCGCGACACCCGCACCCGGGTGCGAGCGCGTCTACTTTTCGAGCGCCGCGAGCCTCGACTCCCGCAGCCGGCTGGGTGCCAGCGCACCCGCCGAATCGAGGATCGGATAGGCGATCGAGCAGATGTGCGAGTTGATGCGCTTGAGGTCGCTGATCAGGTCGATGTGCAGCGAACTGGTTTCGATGCTCAGTGTTGTCTGGTCCGACAGGCGCCCGAGGTGGGTCGTGGCATAGGCCCGCTCCAGATCGCGGAAGCGGGCTTTCTCTTCCAGCAGCTTCTGCGCATCGCGCACGTTGCCGTTGAGGAACACGCTCATGCTCAGCCGCAGGTTCGCCACCAGGCGCTCGTGAAGCTCGACGATCTCGGCCATGCCGGCCTCCGAGAAGTTGCGCTGCGGCTTGATCTTCTTGTCCTCGATGTCGATGATCACGCGCTCGATGATGTCGCCGATCTGCTCCATGTTGATGGTGAAGCTGATGATGTCGGTCCAGCGGCGGCTTTCTTCCTCGCCCAGGGCCTCGCGCGAGATCCTGGTCAGGTAGTACTTGATGGCTGAGTAGAGCTCGTCGACGGTGTCGTCGAGCTTGCGCAGTTCCTGGGCCAGGCGCAGGTCGTTCTTGCGGATGACATCCAGCATGCCGATGAGCATGGTCTCGACCACGTCGGCCTGGTGCAGCGCCTCGCGCGCGGCGTTGGAGATGGCCAGCGTCGGCGTGGACAGCGCCGAGGGATCGAGGTGCTTCGGCCGCAGCGTGGTCGTCGACTCGTCGGGAACTGGCAGCAGGCGCGTGACGAGGCGGGCGACTGTGGTGGTCAGCCCGATGAACCCGACGCTCACGATCACGTTGAAGGCGAGGTGATAGAGCACCACCATGTGCGTGCCGTCCGCGACATAGGGTCGGACTTCGCGCACCCACAGGCCCACGAAGGGTGCCGCGAGCGCGACGCCGACCAGCTTGAAGACGAGGTTGCCGACGGTGACGCGGCGAACGGGAATGGCCGACTTCGCGGTCGTGAGCACGGCGAGCAGGCCGCTGCCCAGGTTGGCGCCGAGCACCAGGCCGAGCGCGACGTCGAGGGGAATCACGCTGGAATTCGCCATCGCGGCGACCAGCAGCACGACGGCCAGGCTGGAGTAGGCGGCGATGGCCAGGGCGGCACCGATCGTGATCTCGAGCAGCACGTCGCTGCTGATCGAAGCGAGCAGCTCGCGCACCGCCGGGGCCGCGAACAGCGGGCCGGTGGCCTCGACCACGAGCTGTAGCGCGAGCAGCATCAGCCCCAGGCCGATCAGCACCCGTCCGACGCGGGCGGCCGGGCTCGCCTCGCGCGTGATGAACAGCACCACGCCGACGAAGATGAAGAGCGGCGACAGCCATGAAAGGTCGGCTGAGAACAGCACCGACATCAGCGCCGTGCCGATGTCCGCGCCGCGCATCACGGCCAGCGCCGCCGGCAGCGTGACCAGGCCCTGGCCGACGAAGGAGGAGGTCATCAGCGATGTCGCCGTGCTCGACTGCACCAGCGCCGTGACGCCGATGCCCGAGAGGGCCGCCGTGAAGCGGTTGCGCAGGCTCTGCACCAGGATCTTGCGCAGGTTCGCGCCGAAGACGCGCAGGACGCCGGTGCGAACGAGATGGGTGCCCCATACCAGCAGCGCGATGGCTGCGAGCAGATTCAACAGATGCTTCATGGAAGCGAACGACTATACGCCGCGCATTCCGGGCTTCGTCCTGCTTCAGTCAATCAGCGCGCCGTCGTCGTGAAAGGGGTAGGGGCCCTCGAAGCTGCCGCTCGGGGCGAGGTGCGTCACCAGCCGGCCCTGGTCGCCGCGCCCGGTCCAGGCGTGGATGCGGAAGCCCGGCGGCTCCAGCACCCATTCCGAAGGCGCGTCGGGCGCCAGGTCCAGGCAGACCTGGTGGGCGGGTGCCGGCGAGGTGGACGCGATGGTGCCGCCGAAGCGCACGTCGATGGCGCGGTGCAGGTGCCCGCAGATCACGCGCTCGACATTGCGGTGCCGCGCGATCAGCGCCTCGAGCGCGTCGGCGCCTTCCAGCAGGCCGATGTCGTCCATGTGGCCGATCAGGGTCTGGAATGGCGGGTGGTGCATCGCGACCACGACCGGCTCGCCGCGGCAGAGCTCCAGCTGCGTCTCCAGCCAGGCGAGGCGCTCTTCGCACAGCGTGCCGTGGCTCTGGCCGGGCACGACGGTGTCGAGCGTGAGCAGGCGCAGGCCGCCGACCCGCGCGGAGTACTGGATGAAGCCGCCGTCGCCGAGGTAGCCATGGCCCGGAAAGCTGCGGCGCAGCTGGTCCCGATCGTCGTGGTTGCCGGGCATCAGGAAGATCGGCATCGGCAGGGGTGCGAGCAACTGCGCCAGGTGGGCGTATTCGGCGGCGCGGCCGAAGTCGGTCAGGTCGCCGGTGATGACGACCGCGTCGGGCTGCTGCTTCAGCCGCAGGATCGACTGGACGGCCAGCTGCAGGTAGGGCGCGGTGTCGATGCGCCCGTAGGCGAGGCGGCCGGGCTCGCGGATGTGCAGGTCGGTCAGTTGGACGAGAGAGGTGGTCATGGGGCAAGCTCCTGCGAGGTCATCAGGCGGTCCGGGTCGAAGCGGATGCCGACGCGGTCGCCGGGTTGGAAAGCAATATCACGGCCCACATCGGCAACGAGCGTCGGTTGTCCCGCCGCCTGCAGCTTGAGTTGTACGCGGTCGCCGAGAAACGTGCGCTGTGTCACCGTGGCATCCCCCCAGCCCGCCTGGGGCACGCCGACCTGGAGGTCTTCCGGCCGTATCAGGAGCGTCGCGTGGGCTCGCCATGCCTCAGGGCAGGCGATCGTGGCGCCGCCCAGGCGCAACACTCCCTGGGCGATGGCCTCGGGTTCGCGCGCCAGGCGGTTCACGCGGCCGAGGAATTCGGCGACGAAGGGGTGCTGCGGGGCGCGATAGAGGTCTTCGCCGCGGCCGATCTGCATGATGCGCCCGGCGCTCATCACGGCGAGGCGGTCGGCAATCGCCATGGCTTCCTGCTGGTCGTGCGTGACGTGGATGGCGGTGATGTGCAGCCGCCGCAGCAGCTCGGCCAGCTCGTCGCGCAACGATTCCTTGAGCTTGGCGTCGAGGGCCGCCAGTGGCTCGTCGAGCAGCAGCACGCGCGGGCGCACCGCCACCGCGCGCGCCAGGGCCACGCGCTGGCGCTGGCCGCCGGAGAGTTCGCTCGGTCGCTTCGTCTCCAGGCCGCCGAGCCGGGTGAGGTCGACCAGTTCGCCGACGAGGCGCCGCTCCTCGGAAGGCGCCACGCCCCGGATGCGAAGGCCGTAGCCGATGTTGGCCGCCACCGTCATCTGCGGGAAGAGGGCATAGCTCTGGAACACCATGCCCACACCGCGCTGTTCCACCGGGCGCCGCGTCACGTCCTGGTCGCCGAAGACGATGCGGCTGCCTTCGTCGGGCGATTCCAGGCCGGCGATCAGCCGCAGCAAGGTGGTCTTGCCGCAGCCCGAGGGACCCAGCAGCGCGAGCACCTCGCCGGGCTCGACGTGCAGCGAGGTCGGCAGCAGGCCGCGCGTGCCGTCGGCGTAGGTCTTGGAGCAGTCGACGATGTCGACGGGAATGCGTTCAAGTTCCATGGCGTTTCTGCATCAGGTGGCCGAGGTATTGCAGGCCCCAGAGGACCGGCAGGATGACGATGAAGAAGACCAGCGTGTAGGCCGAGCCGACCTCCAGCCGCATCGATGCGTAGCTGTCGGCCAGGCCCACGGGCAGGGTCCGGGTCAGCGGCGTGTGCAGCATCCAGGTGAGGTTGAACTCGCCCACCGACAGGGTGAAGACCATCAGGCTGCCGGCGACGATGGCCGGGAACACCGCCGGCACGAGCACGCCGAGAAAGCGCTGCCTGAAGTTCGCGCCCAGCGAGCGCGCGGCTTCCTCCAGCGCGAGCAGCTCGTCGCGCTGGAAGGCCGAGGACACGGTGCGCACCATGAAGGGCAGGGTGAACACGATGTGCCCCACCAGGATGAAGGCGAAGCTCTGGCGGAAGGCCGTGAGTTGCCCGTAGGCCAGGATCAACGCGAGCGCGGTGGCCAGGCCCGGCACCGCGACCGGCAGGGTGATCAGCTCCTCGAAGATGCGGGCAGTGCGCGTGCGGCTGCGCGCCAGGGCGTAGGCGCAGGGCACGCCGATCAGCAGGGTGCACAGCACGCAGCCCAGGGCCAGCGCGAGCGACCAGCCGACGGTGCCCCCGTACACATCCCAGACTTCGTCGAGCCAGCGCAGCGTGAGCCCGCTCCTGAGGCCGACGCTGTAGTTGTTGACCAGGCCCGCCATGACGGAGAGCACCATCGGCGCCAGCATGAAGATGCTCACGATCAGGGTGACGACGAAAAGGAAGGGGGCTCGGGTGGTCGTGGGGGTGCGCATGGCTGGCGGCCTATCGTTTCGTGGGGTCCGCGCCGAAATGCCGGGCGGCGAAGAGCACGGCCCAGGTGACGAGCCCCAGGGCGATCGACAGCGACGCCGCGAGGGCGAAGTTGGCGTAGTTGGTGAACTCGTTGTAGATCGTGATCGGAATGACCTCGAACTTGCTCGCGAGCGTGAAGGCGGTGCCGAAGGCGCCCATCGAGGTGGCGAACAGGATGGCGCCGCAGGCGAGCGTGGTGGGCGCGAGTTCCGGCAGCCAGACGTCGCGCGCCACGCGCAGCCGCGAGGCGCCGAGCGAGCGGGCGGCTTCCTCCAGCTGCAGGTTCATCGACTCGGCGGCGGCCGCGTAGGTGGCGATCGCTCGCGGCAGGGAGAAGTAGAGGTAGGCGAGAAAGAGCCCGAGCAGCCCGTAGGCGAAGGTGACGCGTCCCATGCCCGTCGCGGCCGCCAGATCGGCCACCAGGCCCTGGCGGCCGCCCAGGAGGATCACGAAGAAGCCGATGATCACGCCGGGGAAGGAAAGCGGCAGCGTCAGCAGCGACAGCAGCAGGCGCTTGCCCCGGAAGTCGCGGCGTGCGAGATAAATGCCGACCGCGCCGCCCAGGAGCAGCGTCGCCAGCGTCACCGCCAGCGACAGCGCGAGCGTGTCGGCCATGCTCTCCAGATAGCGACTGTTAGTGAGCACCGCGAAGTAGGTGCGCCAGCCCTGGTTTGCCGGCAGCGCGACGAGGCGCGCGACCGGCAGCAGCCAGAAGGCCAGGAAGAACACGGCCGCCGGGGCCATGCACCCCAGCAGCAGCCAGCGCTGGTTCGGGAAGCCGGAGGGCTTCATGCCTTCAGCGCACTTCCTTCAGGTAGCGGTCGGAGAACGCGCGCTGGGCCTGCGCCATGCGGCCGTAGTCGACCGCCTTGGCCCGCGCGTATTCGGTGGCGGGGAGGAACTGCGCCTCGACTTCCTTGGGCATGTTCACGGCACGCACCGGCCGCAGGTAGGCCTTGGCCCAGAGTGCCTGGCCTTCGTCGGAGAGAACGAAGTCCAGCACCTTCTTGCCCTCGGCGGGGTGCGGCGCGTTCGCGACGAGGCTCATCACGTAGGGCACCACGACCGTGCCTTCGCTCGGAATCACGAAGGCGACGTTGGCGCCGTCCTTGTACCTGGCGCGGTAGGCGTTGAAATCGTAGTCGAGCAGGATTGCGATCTCGCCGGAAAGCACGCGGGCGTACGAGGTCTGCTTGGGCACGATGGGCTCGTTCTTCTGCAGCGCCTTGAAGTAGTCGATCGCGGGTCCGAAGTTGTCGAGCGTGCCGCCGCGCGCTTCATTGACCGCCACCGCGCCGACATAGCCGACGAAGGCCGAAGCCGGGTCGAGATAACCAATCAGGCCCTTGTACTCGGGCTTGAGCAGGTCGGCCCACGACTTCGGAACGGGCTTGCCGTGGAGCGCGTCGACGTTGACCATGAAGCCGAGGGTGCCCGAATGGATGGTGAACCACTGGCCGGCGGGGTCCTTCAGGCCGTCGGGGATGTCCTTCCATGTGGCGGGCTTGTAGGCCGCCACCACGCCGTCCTTCTGGGCCTGGATGGCGAAGGTGACGCCGAGGTAGGTCACGTCGGCGACCGGGCTGGCCTTCTCGGCCACCATCTGCGCCAGGGCCTGGCCGGAGTTCTTGTTGTCCGGCGGCACCGTGACGCCGGTCTTTGCCTTGATGGCGCGCAGCTGCGTGCCCCAGTCGGCCCATTCGGTCGGGCAGTTGTAGCAGATGGCGGTCTGGGCCATGGCCGCCGTCGCGGCGGCGAGGCCCAGGGCCAGCAGGCCGGCGCGGGCGATGCGATGAAGATGCAGTGTCATGAGGGCTCCTTGGTCGTGGAAGGGGATGGGCGAGTAAAGGCGAAGTCAGGACGAAGAAGGGGGGCGCAGGATTCGCCGGCGCGAATCCCGTGGGGCAGCAACATGCTGGCGTCGGGCGTCAACGGGCCGCCACCGGCCAGCGCCTGCACGAGCAGCTCGACGCCGTGGCGGCCGATGTCGCTGTTCGGCTGGGTGATGGTGCTCAGCGCCGGCGTCAGGTCCTCGCCGAGCGCGATGCCGTCGAAGCCGATCACGCTCAGGTCGCGCGGGACTTGAAGGCCGCTGCGATGCGCGGCGCGGATGCTTCGGATGGCGAGGAGGTCGTTGGAGCAGAACAGGGCCGTCGGCCGCGAGGATGCTTCCTGGAGGAAGCGCGTCAGTGCGTCGACCGCCGTTTCGATGAACGGGACTTCGACCAGCGCCGGCGGCTCGAGGCCGGCCGCGGCCATGCCATGGAGGAAGCCGCGGTAGCGCTGCTGCGCGCGGTCCGAGGCGGCGAGCGTGCCGCTGACCATCGCGATGCGTCTGTGCCCCAGGCGCGCGAGGTGCGCCACGGCGTCGGCGACCGCGCCTTCGCTGTCCACTGTGATGCAGGGGTGGTCGGGATGGCGGTTGTAGGCCAGCACATAGGGAATGCCGGCGCCGCGCAGCCGCTGCAGCGCCGTCGAGGTGGCCGGGTTCGAGACGACCAGGATCAGGCCGTCCACGTTGCCGGCCAGCAGCAGGTTGACCGCCTGCTCCTCCTCATCGATCCGGTAGCCGGTGGTGACCGGAATGATCGCGTAGCCGCCCGCAATCGCCGCTTGCGCGACGCCCTGCAGGCACTCGGCAAAGGTGGGGTTCAGCAGGGTGGGCAGCACCACCCCCAGGACGCGGCTGCGCTGGGTCCGCAGAGTGCGGGCGCTTGAATTCGGCACGTAGCCGAGCGCGTGGGCGACGCGTTCCACGTGTTCGCGAGTCGCGGGCGTCACCTTGTCGGGAAAGTTGAAGGCGCGCGAGACCGTCGCCACGGAAACCCCGGCTTTTCTGGCGACGGACTGGATGCTCATGGACTGTGCGAAATGGCGATGTAATCGATTACATTTCAGCGCGGCAGTATGACGTCGTCATGACATGGGGGCTCCGAGTGCAAACCCTCGAAGCCCACCATCTAGAATTCGCGGATGGTTCGCTTTCGCGCAGTTCTGCTCTGGCTCGTCATGCTGGCTGTGCCCTTTCAGGGCTACGCCGCGGCGGCCATGGCGTTCTGCGCATTCGAAGCGCAGCCCCAGGCCTCCTCGGCTCCGATGTCGCACGACCAGGCGGCCATGGACCACGGCGCGGGAGATCATGCGAGCCCGGGCTCGGATCACGGCGCCGCGGATGATCTCGCGGATTCGACCCACAAGTGCGGGACTTGTAGCGCCTGCAGCGCGTGCCATGCCGTCGCCCTGACGAGCGCGGCGCCCGCCGCCGTGAACCAGAGCCTCCCGCAGGCCGAACTCGCGGACCCCTCCGACGCGTTGACCACCGTCGCGCGCAGCGTTCCCGACAAACCTCCTCGCGCCTGAGCGCGTCCCGCCATCGGCAGCGCCTGCTGCCGGTGCGCCCGCGGACGCCCATGCATCGCTCGTTGTCGTCACGGCCCTTGCGGGCCCGTTGACGGCGCTTCGTTCATGAACAGCGTGAGGATTCCATGTTCACTTCTTTGCCGGCCAGTTGGCTGGCCGCCCTGCCCGCTCTCGCGGCATTGACGTCGCTTGCGCAAGGCGCGCCACCGTCCGCCGCCCCCTCGGCCGAGTCGACGCCGCCGCTTTCCTTTCGCTCGGCGATGGATGGCTACAAGCCATTCGCCGACGAAAAAGCCATTCCCTGGAAGCAGGCCAACGAGACTGTCCGCCAGCGGGGCGGCTGGCGCGCCTATGCCAGGGAGGTTTCCGAAGGCGCCAAGGACGCACCCGCCGCGGTGCCGCGGAAGGAGAAGCCATGAGCCGCCCGCTGCGCCTGACGGCGGGCGCGCTGGCGATGCTCGTCCTGGCGGGATGCGCCTCGGTCGACATCGACGAAACCTTGCGGGAAACGAACACCACCGCCTCTCGTTTCACCGGGGGTGAGCTCGCGCTCAGCCGAACCTGGGAGCAGCGTGAGGCTCGCGCCGCCCTCTCGGAAGACCTGCTCGCCAAGCCCCTGTCGCAGGACGATGCGGTGCGCCTCGCCCTGGCCAACAGTCCGACCGTGCAGGCCCTGGTCGCCCAGGGCTGGGCCGATATGTCCGCGGCCAACCAGACAAGCCGGCTGCCGAATCCGGTCTTCACCTTCGAGCGCATGCGCCTGAGGGACGAATTGGAACTCGACCGCCTGCTTTCGTTCGGGCTCGTGGACCTGATCCTGCTGCCGCAGCGCCTGGCGATTTCCCGCAGCCAGGGCTTGCAAGCCCGGCTGCAGCTCACAGGCACGGTCGTCGATCAGGTCACCCAGGTGCGCCAGGCCTGGGTGCGTGCGGTCTCGGCGCGACAGTCGCTTCAGTACGCCGTCCAGGTCAACGAGTCTGCACAGGCCAGCGCGGAGCTGGCCCGGCGCATGCAGCTCGTCGGCAACTTCAGCAAGCTGCAGCGAGCCCGTCAGCAGGTCTTCTACGCGAACGCCACGACGCAACTCGCGTTGGCCCAGCATGCGGCCACCGCGTCGCGCGAGGAACTGGTGCGCGTGCTGGGCCTCGACGACACGCAGGCGGCCAGGCTCCAGCTTCCCGAGCGCTTGCCCGATCTGCCGAGTGCGCCGCGCGACGCCCGCGAGCTTTCCGCCACGGCGAACGAGCAGCGCCTGGACGTCCAGCTCGCGCGCGCCCAGCTCGATGTGGCGGGGAAGTCCCAAGGCTTGAACCTGCTGCCGACCTTCCTGGATGTCGACGCTGGTGTGCGCCGCGACACGGTCTTCGACAACGCCGCCGGAGACCGGGCAACGCGCCGAGGCTTCGAACTCGATATCCGGCTTCCGATCTTCGACTGGGGGGCGAACCGGCGCGACGCCCTGAATGCGCAGTCGCTCGCGGCGGCCAATCGCTACGAGGCCACGGCGCGGGCAGCATCCTCGCAGTTGAGGGAAAGCTATTCGGCCTACCGGACGGCCTACGACATCGCGCGGCACTACCGCGACGAGATCGTCCCGTTGCGCCAGGCGATGGCGGACGAAAACCTGCTTCGCTACAACGGGATGCTGATCGGCGTCTTCGAACTGCTGGCGGACGCGCGCGACCAGATCGCCAGCGTCATCGCCGCCATCGAGGCGCAACAGCAGTTCTGGCTGGCAGAGGCGGCGCTTTCCGCCTCTGTCATCGGCAAGCCGACCGGCCTGACGCCATCGATGGCTCCCGCGGGCGGCGCGGCCGCATCGCCGGCCGCGCATTGAACCCACTCCCCCATACGCATATGAAAAACAGACGCAACTTCCTGAGCGGCGCGGGTGCCATCACGGGCGCGATCGCCGCCGCCTCGGTGTCCAAGGTGGCGATGGCCGCCTTGCCCGAGCCGGTGCTGCAAACCCGGCCCGACACCATGCCGCCGCTGCGGCCAGCCACCGGGCGGCCGTACAACCCCGTGGTCACGCTCAATGGCTGGACGCTGCCCTGGCGCATGAACGCCGGCGTGAAGGAATTCCACCTGGTCGCCGAGCCGGTCGTGCGCGAGATGGCGCCCGGCTTCAAGGCCCACCTGTGGGGCTACAACGGGCAGTCGCCCGGACCGACCATCGAAGTGGTCGAGGGCGACCGGGTGCGGATCTTCGTTACCAACAGGTTGCCGGAACACACCAGCATCCACTGGCACGGACAGCGCCTGCCCAACGGCATGGATGGCGTGACAGGGCTGACCCAGCCGGGGATCCAGCCCGGCAAGACCTTCGTCTACGAGTTCGTCGCGCGACGCCCGGGCACCTTCATGTACCACCCGCACGCGGACGAGATGACGCAGATGGCGATGGGAATGATGGGCTTCTGGGTCACGCACCCGAAGGCCAGGCACCCGCTGATCGACGAGGTCGACCGCGACTTCGTCTTCCTGCTCAATGCCTACGACATCGAGCCCGGCAGCGCGACGCCCCGGATCATGACGATGCTGGACTTCAACCTCTGGTCATGGAACAGCCGCGTCTTCCCGGGCATCGACTCGCTCAACGTGCGGCAGCACGACAAGGTCCGCATTCGCGTGGGCAACCTGACGATGACGAACCATCCGATGCATGTGCACGGACATGAATTCGTCGTCACCGGCACCGACGGCGGCCCGACGCCGAGGAGCGCGCGCTGGCCCGAAGTGACGGCGGACGTCGCGGTCGGGCAGATGCGGCAGATCGAGTTCGTGGCCGATGAAGAGGGCGATTGGGCCTTCCATTGCCACAAGAGTCATCACACGATGAACGCCATGGGCCATGACGTGCCCACGATGATCGGCGTCGATCACGGCGACGTGGTGAAGAAGATCGCGCGCCTGGTCCCCGACTACATGGTGATGGGGGAACGCGGCATGGCGGACATGGGCGAGATGGAGATGCCCCTGCCCGACAACACGGCCCGGATGATGACCGGCGAGGGCCCCTTCGGCTCGGTCGAGATGGGCGGCATGTTCAGTGTCGTCAAGGTGCGCAAGGACCAGAAGCCTGGCGACTACTCGAATCCCGGCTGGTTCAAGCACCCGCCCGGCACCGTGGCCTACGAGCTCGGAGGCCCGGCGCCCGAGCCGCCGCGCGCGCGCGATGCAGGGGCCTCGGCCATGCCGGCGCAGAACATGCCCGCGACAGACATCGAGGTCCAGGTGCGCAAGCCGACAGGCCATTCCGAACACTGATTTCTTCAACGACGCCTGAATTGAAAGGACATTCATGAAAAACCTCCGAACCGCCACCATCGCCGTGTTGACCACCCTGTTGGCTGCCGGCGCCTCCGCATCGGGCATTCACCCAGGCGGCCATGACCACGACGAAACGGCTGCCATCGGCAAGGCGGGTGTCGCCGCGAAGGCGCGTCGCACGGTCAAGGTCGACATGAGCGACGCAATGCGCTTCACCCCCGCGAACATCAACGTGAGGCAGGGCGAGACCGTGCGCTTCGTCATCACCAACTCCGGCAAGCTCAAGCATGAATTGATGCTCGGTACCGAGAGGGAACTGAAGGAGCACTACGAGGTGATGAAGAAGAACCCGGAGATGGAGCACGACGATCCGAACCAGGTCTCGCTGGCTCCCGGCGCCCAGGGCGAGATCGTCTGGCAATTCACCAAGGCGGGCCGGGTGGATTTCGCCTGCCTCCAGCCGGGCCACTACGACGCCGGCATGAAGGGCGCGGTCAACGTGCTCAAGGCGAGCCGCAAGACCGCGCACAACTGAACCATTTCGTCCGAACAGATCGACAAGGAACGCACATGCTCCAGCTTCGCAAGCTTTTCTTCGCCTGCACCGCCGCCCTGGCGCTTGCCGGATTCGCTCACGCACAGACCGGCGCAAGCGCGGTCGCGGCTGCGCCCGCGGGCGGTTCGCCCACGGCAGCCGAACTCGTCGACGGGCAGGTCCGGAAGATCGACAGGGAAAACAGGAAGATCACCCTGAAACACGGCCCTTTGACGAACCTCGACATGCCGGGCATGACGATGGTGTTTCAGGTCGCGGACGAGGCCATGCTCGACAAGGTGCAGCCCGGCGACAAGGTCCGCTTCATGGCGGAGAAGGTCGACGGCAGGTTCACCGTCACCCGGATGGAAGCCGCCCGTTAGATGGCCTGCGCCTAGCGGCCTCGTCTGACGCGCCGGAGCTCGTCGAGGACGAGGCAGATCGCCCCAATGGTGATGGCGCTGTCGGCCACGTTGAAGGCCGGGAAGTGACGACCCGCGAGATGGAAGTCCAGGAAGTCGACCACGTAGCCGTGCATCAGCCGGTCGATCACGTTGCCGAGCGCGCCGCCGAGGATGGCGGCCATGGCGAACGAGAACATCTTCTGCCCCGCATGCGACTTGAGCATCCAGACGATGAACAGCGCGGCGGCAACGCCGATGAGGGTGAAGAACCAGCGCTGCCACCCCGCCGCATCGGCCAGGAAGGAGAAGGCCGCGCCCGTGTTGTGGGCCCGCACGATGTTGAAGAAGCTCGTGATGAGAGTGGCATCGCCGAGCTTGTAGTAGCCGAGGATCAGCGTCTTGGTGAACTGGTCGAGGATCAGGATCACGGCGGACAGCCCCAGCCAGGGCCAGATGCCGGCACGGGGCGAAGCGAGGGAACGGGTGCTCATCAGGCAAAGCTCCTTGCTTCTCCGGGGCCGTAGAGGTTGGATGTGCATCGGCCGCAGATGCCCGGGTGGGCGGAGTCGTGACCCACGTCATCGCGCCAATGCCAGCAGCGCTCGCATTTCACCGCGGAACTCGTGACCACGCCGGCCGACAGGGCTTCGCCCGCGATGAGCTCGACCGCGGAGGTGATCAGGACGAACTTGAGATCGTCCCCGAGCGTCGCCAGTAGCGCGTAGTCGTCGGCTGTCGCGGTCAGCGCCACGTTGGCCTGCAGCGAGGAGCCGAGCTTGCCGTCCGCGCGAACGGTTTCGATCTCCTTGTTGACTGCGTCGCGGATCTCTCGGATGCGCGTCCACTTTGCCAGGAGGGCCGCGTCGGGTGTGCCGAGGTCGCTGTAGGTCTGCGTGAAGATCGATTCGCCGTTGCCGACGAATTTCCACGCCTCTTCCGCCGTGAAGCTCAGGAAGGGCGCCATCCAGCGCAGCATCGCCTGCGAGATGTGCCAGAGCGCCGTCTGCGCGCTGCGGCGCGCGGGCGAGCCCGGGGCCGTGGTGTAGAGACGGTCCTTCAGGACGTCGAGGTAGAAGGCGCCGAGGTCTTCGGAGCAATACACCTGCAGCTTGGCGACCACGGGATGGAACTCGTAGACCTTGTAGTGCGCGAGGATCTCGGCCTGGAACTGCGTCGCGCGGCTGATCGCATAACGGTCGATTTCCAGCAACTGGTCGAGCGGCACCGCATCCTTGGCGATGTCGAAGTCGCTGGTGTTGGCGAGCAGGAAGCGCAGCGTGTTGCGGATGCGCCGGTAGGCGTCGACCACCCGGGCGAGGATCTTGTCGTCGCCCGCGATATCGCCCGAATAGTCGCTGGCCGCCACCCAGAGCCGGATGATCTCGGCGCCAAGCTTCTTGTTCACTTCCTGCGGATCGATGCCGTTGCCGAGCGACTTGCTCATCTTGCGGCCCTGGCTGTCGACGGTGAAGCCGTGCGTGAGCAGGCCCCGGTAGGGCGCTCGGCCTTCGAGCGCGCAGGCGATCAGCAGCGAGGAATGGAACCATCCGCGATGCTGGTCGTGGCCTTCGAGGTAGAGGTCGGCCTCTGGGCCGGATTCGTGGTGCACGCTGGGGTGCGTGCCGCGCAGCACGTGGAAGAAGGTCGAGCCGGAATCGAACCAGACTTCGAGGATGTCGGTGCTCTTCGTGTAGTGGGGCGCGTCGGCTTCTCCGAGGATTTCCTCGGTGGTCACGCGGCTCCAGGCCTCGATGCCTCCCGCCTGGACGATGTCGGCCGCCTGGTCGAGGATTTCCATCGTGCGCGGATGCAGCTCGCCCGAGTCCCTGTGCAGGAAGAAGGGGATCGGCACGCCCCAGCTGCGCTGGCGGCTGATGCACCAGTCAGGCCGGTTGGCGATCATGTCGTGCAGGCGCGCCTTGCCGTTCTCCGGGTAGAAGGTGGTCTGCTCGATGGCCTCGAGCGCGGTCTGGCGCAGGGTCTTGGAGGCCTTGTCCTTGGTGAACACGCCTTCGCCCTCATCCATGCGGATGAACCACTGGGCCGCGGCGCGGTAGATCACCGGCGTCTTGTGGCGCCAGCAGTGCGGATAGCTGTGGGTGATGGCCTCGGTGGTCAGGAGGCGGCCCGCATCGCGCAGGGCCTGGATGATGACCGGCACGGCCTTCCAGATGTTCTGGCCGCCGAAGAGCGGGAAGTCCGGCGCGTAGGAGCCATTGCCCTGCACCGGATTCAGGATGTCGTCGTAGGCCACGCCATGGGCCACGCAGGAGTTGAAGTCGTCCACGCCGTAGGCCGGCGAGGAATGGACGAGCCCGGTGCCATCGTCGGCCGTGGCGTAGTCCGCCAGGTAGACGGGCGACAGCCGGCGGTAGCCTGCATCGGCGTGGTACAGCGGGTGCTCGAACTCCAGGCCAGCCAGCTTCTCGCCCTTGACCGTGGCCAGAACTTTGCCGTCGAGGGCATAGCGGGTCATGCACATCTCGACCAGCGAGGCGGCGAGCACGAGCAGGCCGCGCTCGGTGTCGACCAGCGCGTAGTCGAGTTCGGGGTTCAGGTTGATGGCCTGGTTGGCGGGGATGGTCCACGCGGTGGTGGTCCAGATGACGGCGAAGGCGTCCTTGGCGAGCGATGGAAGCCCGAATGCAGTAGCCAGCTTCGCGGGATCGTGGGCCTTGAAGGCCACGTCGATGGTCTGCGATTTCTTGTCCGCGTATTCGATCTCGAACTCCGCCAGAGAGGATCCGCAGTCGAAGCACCAGTAGACGGGCTTGAGCCCGCGATAGACGAAGCCGCGCTCGATCACTCGCTTGAAGGCGCGCAGCTCGCCGGCCTCGTTGGCGAAATCCATCGTCTTGTAGGGATGGTCCCACTCGCCCAGCACGCCCAGGCGCTGGAAGTCCTGCATCTGCTGGGCGATCTGCTCGGTGGCAAAGGCGCGGCTCTTGGCCTGCATGTCGTCGCGGCTCAGATTGCGGCCGAACTTCTTCTCGATCGCGTTCTCGATCGGCAGGCCGTGGCAGTCCCAGCCTGGAACGTAGAGCGCGTCGAAGCCTTCGAGCTGGCGAGCCTTGGTGATCATGTCCTTCAGGATCTTGTTCACCGCGTGGCCCATGTGGATCTGGCCGTTGGCGTAGGGAGGCCCGTCGTGCAGGATGAACTTGGGCGCGCCTTGCCGCGCAGCGCGCAGGCGGTGGTAGCGGCCTTCGTCGTTCCATTCCTTGACCCAGCCCGGTTCGCGCTTGGGCAGGTCGCCACGCATCGGGAAAGGGGTGTCGGGCAGGTTCAGCGTGGCGCGATAGTCGGTGCCGCCGTCGGTCTTGTTGTCAGCCATGGGGTTTCCAGAAGTCTGCGCCGCATTGCAACGCTCGAGGGATCGATGGGGCGCGCGGCGCAATGCGAAAGTGCTGCCGGGCGCGGCGGAAGTGGCGGCTCCGCCCTAAATTCGGTCGCGCGTGGTCTGACGATGCGTCTCGGCGTGGGTGGAAGCAAAGAACGCACGCGCGTCGCGCCCATCCTTGGCGATGCCCGCTGTGAGGGCCTCGAGGCTGGTGTAGCGCAATTCGTCGTGCAGTTTGTGCAGCAGTTCCACGCGGACGATTTTACCGTAGGCCCCCTCGGCACCCAGCTTGGCGGGCCAATCGAGGCAATGGGTCTCCAGCAGCACGCGGCCGGCGTTGACGTCGTTGGCGTCGAGCGAGGGCCGTACGCCGAGGTTGGCCACGCCATGCAAGGGCCTGTCGGCGAGCCCGTGCACCTGCACGGCGAAGATGCCGCTCGCGGCGGGCTTCCAGTGCTTGAAGCGCAGGTTGAGCGTGCGGAAGCCGTCGTCGCGGCCGGGCTCGGAGGCGCCCAATGCACGGCCGAGCTTTCGGCCATGAACCACGTGGCCGGAGATCGCATACGGCCGGCCGAGCAGGACCTGGGCGTCGGTCATGCGGCCTTCGGCCAGCGCCTCGCGCACGGCGGAACTCGACACGCGCAGGCCGTGCACCTCGTAGCTGTTCATGCGGGCCACGTCGAAGCCGTGCCGGTCGCCGGCCGCATCCAGCATCGCGTAGTCGCCTGCGCGCTTGGCGCCGAAGCGGAAGTCGTCACCCACCAGCACGTAGCGCGCGCCCAGGCCTTCGATCAGCACATGCTGGATGAATTCCTCCGGCGTCTGCGATGCGAGCCGCCTGTCGAAAGGCAGCACGATCGTCTGGGCAACGCCGCTCGCTGCGAGTTCGCTGAGCTTGTCGCGCAGGGTGCCGATGCGCGCCGGGGCGAGTTCCGGGCGCTTGTTGAGGGCCGCGAAGTAGTCGCGGGGATGGGGCTCGAAGGTCAGCACGCAGCTGGGCAAGCCTCGCAGGCGCGCCTCGGTGCCGAGCAGCCCGAGCATGGCCTGGTGCCCGCGGTGCACGCCGTCGAAATTGCCAATGGTCAAGGCGCAGGCCGCAGCCACGCCCGGATGCCTGAATCCCCGGAAAACCTGCATGGGTTGGTATCTTTTTGATAGCGCTTTGCGCCCGCCGAATGGGCACATGGGGGTCTTTTTGTCACAAAGCCGGTATATTGTGACTCAGTGCGTTGCGCGCAAGCTTTCGCGGCAAGCGTCGCATACCTGGTCTTTCCGTTGTTCTTCCCTTGTTTGAGGAGGCGTGTGGTGAAGGTCTTGAAGCTGTCGGCCCAAGGGCTGCCCCAGTCGTGGATTTCGCTCGAGCAGGCGGTGATCCACTACGCGGCGGACGAAGTGCGCTGGGAAGTGGGCGCACAGGTCGCGTTGTTTCGTGGCGGGCACAACGCTGTCACGGGCGAGCAGTCCCAGATTGCGGTCAACAGCATCATCGGCACCAAGGGCGTGCCTCGCATCAACCCCTTCATGCAGCGCCCGGGTCTCACCAACAGCAAGCTTTTCGCCCGCGACCGCAACATCTGCGCCTACTGCGGGGGGCATTTCCACGACGAGGAACTGACGCGCGAGCACATCATTCCGTTCGCGCAGAACGGCATCGACACGTGGATGAACGTGGTCACGGCCTGCAAGCCCTGCAACCACCGCAAGAGCAGCCGCACACCCGAGCAGGCGAACATGCCCCTGCTCTATGCACCCTATGTGCCCAGCCTGTGGGAGGACTTCATCCTGCGCAATCGCCGCATCCTGGCGGACCAGATGGAGTTCCTGATGGCCCATCTGCCGCAAAGCTCGCGACTGCACGGCTAGCGCCAGGCGGGCGGGCGCTTCTCGATGAAGGCCTGCACGCCTTCCAGCGCGCTTTCGTCCATCATGTTGCAGGCCATCGTGCGGGCCGCGTCGTCCAGCGCCGCGGCCACGCCGGTTTCGAGTTGTCGATAGAACAAGGACTTGCCCAAGGCCAATGCGGCCCTGGGCTTGGCGACGATGCTGGCGACCAGGGACTCGACTTCGGCGTCCAGTGCCTCGGGTTCGGCCACGCGGTTGATCAGTCCCTTCGCCATTGCCTCGCGGGCATCGATGAAATCCCCCGTCACCAGCATCTCGAAAGCCGCCTTGCGGCCGAGGTTGCGAGACAGGGTCACGCTGGGTGTGGCGCAGAAGAGCCCGACGTTGACGCCGCTGACGGCGAAGCGCGCGTTGCTCGATGCGACCGCCAGATCGCAGATCGCGACCAGTTGGCAGCCGGCGGCGGCTGCGATGCCGTGCACGCGTGCGATGACCGGCACGGGCAGGCGCTGGATCGCCAGCATCATCTCGCCGCATCGGGCGAACAACGCCTCGTAGTAGGCGAGAGAGGGCTGCGCGCGCATCTCCTTCAGGTCGTGGCCGGCGCAGAAAGCCTTGCCGGCACCGGCGAGCACGACGCAGCGCACGCTTTCGTCCGCGGCGATCGCAGCGAACTCGCCTGCGAGCGCTTCGATCATTCGCTCCGAGAGCGCATTGAAGGCCTGCGGTCGGTTCATCGTCAGTGTCACCGCTCCCCGCGCATCGCGGGAATGCAACAGCGGGGATTCGGCGGCGGTGTTCATGGGACTCCTAGTACGTGAGTTCGAGCACGCTGACATTGTCCTGCGCGGCGGGCCATGTCTGGCCAATCAGCCGCTCGCCGTTGAACTCCGCGCTCACCGCGCGGGGTGTGTCGCTCGCCAGTTTGAGCTTCGAGCTCGATACGCCCGCGCCTTGCGGCGGCACGCCCGGTAGCGCGGCCTGTCCGTCGAAGCGCATCGTGTCGCGCCGGGCGTCGAAGTAGCCTCGCGGCCGCGTCAGGATCACGAGCGCCTTGGCGTCGCGGTCGACGGCGGCGATGCGCTCCGGTCGAAGCTGGACCACGCTGCTCGAACGCGGGAAGGGACTGCGGTAGATGTGTGTGGTGGCGTATCCCGGCGCGCTCAGCAAGAATTCATAGTGGGTGCCGGGTTGGGCAGTGAAAGGCCCCCAGCGGCCATCCTGCCCGATGGTCTGCTCCCAGGCCGCGGCGCCGCGGCGGGTGCCCGTGCCCACGTCGACCGCGAAGACGGCCAGGCGCGCGCCAGCCAGCGGCAGGTTATTGGGCGACGGGCCGCTCGCCGCATCGAGCGGATCAACCCCCAGGCCGGTGATCCTGCCGGACAGCACGATCGGAGATTCAGCCTCGGGCTGCAGGGTGCGCGGCGGCTCGCCGGTCAGAAAGCGCCAGCTTGTCTCGAAGGCGGCCGGGGAGAACGAGGTCTCGCGATGGTCGACGCTCGGAAGCGCCACGTTGGTCGCACCTTTCAACGCCGGGCCGTCGAAGCCGATGTGGGTAGGCGTGCCCTTGGCGCCAATCCACAAGCCGTCGGGCTGCGCGTACTTGTCGTTGGTGTCTGAGCGCAGGGTGAGCCACTTCACGCCGGGCGTGACCTCGTCGCCGTTGGCATTTTTCGGTGCGTTGAGTTTCCGAATGAAAGGGCTCAGGCCGGAGAACTCGTTACCCTCGCGCAACCCCTTGACGGCCCAGATCCCGTGCGCCGGGTTGCCGCCCAGGATCACATGGCTCACGACCCGATCGCCGCCTTCGTTCTGCACGTAGTTGCGGATCGCGTTGCCGCCGCGCGAGTTGCCTATCAGGACGACCTCGCTGGCGCCGGTGGTCTTCAGGACGCGCTCGACTTCGCTCTTCAGGAAGGCCATCGATTCGGCGGTCGAACTGCGCCCCGGCTGCGGCACCGCATCGTCGTCGCGCGCCACCGGATAGGGTTGATCGATCGCAAAGAGCCGATCGCGCGGCCAGCCGTTGGACTCGAAGCGCCAGATCGTCGTCTGCCAGAGCGCAGCCGAATCGCCGTCGCCATGCATGAAGACGATCGGCGGCCACTTGGTGGAAACGGGCGTGGTGGTGCAGGCGGCGAGCATGGTGACGGCGAGACTCAGGGCGATCAGATGACGACGAGTGTGCATGGCAAATTCCATTCCAGAAAAAAACGCCCGCCAGCTGGAAGCCGGCGGGCGCGAGTGGCTATCCGGGAAAGATAGCGGCCCAGTGTGTCAGGCGAAGACCCCGGCCGTGTCCTGCATGCGCGCCGACACTTCGCCGAGGTGGTGCAGCGTGTCGCCGAAAGTGATTTCGAGTTGCGTGAGCTTCCTGAAGTAGTGGCTCACGATGTATTCGTCCGTCACGCCGATGCCGCCGTGCAGTTGCACAGCCTGCTGGCTGACGAAGCGCATCGACACGCCCAACTGGTACTTGGCGCGTGCCAGAGCCTGCCGGCGTTCGGCGGCTGGCGCGTT
This sequence comes from Variovorax sp. 01T432, assembly GCF_056398605.1. Classification (NCBI taxonomy): domain Bacteria; kingdom Pseudomonadati; phylum Pseudomonadota; class Betaproteobacteria; order Burkholderiales; family Comamonadaceae; genus Variovorax; species Variovorax sp. 01T432. The sequence goes on along the minus strand of NZ_JBFTPS010000005.1, from coordinate 65,077 downwards.
GAGCTTCAGACTCGCGTAGTAGCTCATGGAACGTGCGAGTTCGAGCTGCATCTTCATGTCGACGACGCGATGGCGCAGCGCCTGGAAGGAGGCGATCGCGACGCCGAACTGCTTGCGCGTGTTCATGTATTCGACGGTGATGGCGAGCGTCTTGTCCATCACGCCCACCGCCTCGGCGCAGGCGGCGGCGATGCCGATGTCGATCGCATGCTCGAGAGCCGGCAGTCCGTCCTTCGTGATGAGCGTGGCTGCGGCCTTGTCGAACACGACCTCCGCGGCGCGGCTGCCGTCCTGTGTTCCATAGCCGCGTGCCGCGACGCCGCTGGCGGCCCGCTCGACGAGGAAGAGGGCGATCTTGCCGTCCAACTGGGCCGGCACGATGAACGCATCGGCTTCATCGCCCGCGGGCACGAGGCTCTTGATGCCATTCAGGCTGAAACCGTCGTCGGCCTTGACGGCCCTGGCGTCGCAGACGTCGAGCCGGTAGCGCGCCTTGCGCTCCTGCCAGGCGAGCACGATCATCGCCTGTCCGCCCGCGATGCGGGGCAGCCAGTTGTCCTTGGTGTCCGCGTCGGCGTGGCCCGCGAGCACCGCGCCCGCGATGAAGGACTGCGCGAGCGGCTCCAGCACGATGCCGCGGCCGAGTTCTTCCATCACGACCATGCCTTCGACGGGGCCCATGCCCAGGCCGCCTTCATCCTCGGGGATGTAGAGGCCGCCCAGGCCCAGTTCGGCCAGCTCGTCCCAGGCCTCGCGGGAGAATCCGCCCGCCGCCTCGGTGGCACGGCGGCGTTCGAAGCCATAGCCCTTTTCGACCCACTTGGCGACCGCGTCGCGAAGCTGTTGCTGGTCGTCGCTGAAATTGAAGTCCATTCTCTGATCCTTGCAAACTGCGCTCAACCGAGGACGGTCTGCGCGACGATGTTTCGTTGCACTTCGTTGCTGCCGCCGTAGATGGTGGTCTTGCGCATGTTGAAGTACGTGGATGCGAGCGGGGCCAGCTGCGGGTGCCCCCCGGGGAAATTGCCTTGCCATCCGGCCGACATGGCTTCGCGGATCAGCGGGAGGGCGTAAGGGCCGCCGGCCAGCATCATCAACTCGGAATAGCGCTGCTGGATCTCGCTTCCCTTGATCTTCAGCAGGCCGGCGATATCCAGGGAGTTCTTGCCGGAGGTCGCAGCCGAGAGCACGCGCAAGACCAGCATTTCGAGCGCGACCACGTCGACCTCGAGCTTGGCGATCTCGTCCCGGAATCGCTGGTCATCCCAGACGCCCTCGCTCTTGGCAAGGCGCTTGAGTCGCTCGAGTTCGCGCTTGGCGCGATTGACGTCGGCGATGTTGGTGCGCTCGTGGCTCAGCAGGTGCTTGGCATAGGTCCAGCCCTTGTTCTCTTCGCCGATCAGGTTCTCCGCCGGAACCTCCACGTTGTCGAACCAGACTTCGTTGACCTCATGGCCACCGTCCATCAGCTTGATGGGCCGCACGGTGACGCCAGGGGATTTCATGTCGATCAGCAGGAAGCTGATGCCGGTCTGCGGCTTGCCCTCGTTGCTGGTGCGCACCAGGCAGAAGATCCAGTCGCCGTACTGGCCGAGTGTGGTCCAGGTCTTCTGGCCGTTGACGATGTACTTGTCGCCCTGACGCTCGGCCTTGGTCTTCACGGAGGCGAGGTCCGAGCCGGAGCCCGGCTCGCTGTAGCCCTGGCTCCACCAGACTTCGCCGCTCGCGATGCCGGGCAGGAAGCGCTTCTGCTGTTCGGCGTTGCCGAAGGCCTGGATCACCGGGGCCACCATGACGGGGCCGAAGGGAATGATGCGGGGCGAGCCTGCCAGCGCGGTCTCTTCCTCGAACAGGTGCTTCTCGATGGCCGTCCAGCCGGGGCCGCCGAATTCCTTGGGCCAGCCGTAGCCCAGCCAGCCCTTCTTGCCAAGGATCTTGGCCCATCGTTGCAGGTCGTCGCGCGTGAGTTCCAGTGCGTTGTGCACCTTGTGGGAGATCTCTGCGGGAAGGTTTTCTTTGACCCAGGCGCGAATATCTTCGCGGAACTTCTGTTCTTCAGGGGTGAAGCTCAAATCCATGCGTGCCTCGCTGTGTTGATCGATCGCCGCCTATCCGGCATGCCTCGGCGTGTCTCCGAGCCGCTGGTTTTAGCACGGTCGTGCGGGCAAGCGGTGTCCGCGCGGTGACAAAGCCGATCGGGGGAAACGAGCACAGATAATCCGGCCTCCCATGAAGAACATCGTCATCCTGATCTCCGGCGGCGGCTCCAACATGGCGGCCATCGTGCGTGCCGCCGAGCATGGCCGCTGGGCGGCGCGTTTCGGCGCTCGCATCGCGGCGGTCATCAGCAACAAGGCGGATGCCCAGGGATTGGCGTTTGCGCGGGAGCAGGGCATTGCGACCTCGGTGGTCTCGCACAAGGACTTCGAGACGCGCGAGGCTTTCGACGCGGCGCTCGCCGATGCGATCGACCTGCATGCGCCGACCCTGGTTGTGCTTGCGGGCTTCATGCGCATCCTCACGCCGGCTTTCGTCGCGCATTACCAACACCGGCTCATCAATATTCATCCTTCGCTGTTGCCGGCCTTTCCCGGCCTGCGCACCCACCAGCGCGCTCTCGAAGCGGGCTGCCGGGTGGCGGGCGTGACGGTGCACGAGGTAACGGTCGAGCTGGATCATGGTCCGATCCTCGCCCAGGCGGTCGTGCCCGTGATGCCCGATGACACACCCGAGACGCTGTCTGCGCGCGTGCTGGCCCAGGAGCATCGGGTTTACCCTCGAGCGATTGCCGACTGGTTGATGGAAACAAAATGACACAATCCAGCTTTCCGCATTGGAAAGCCGGTTGTGAAAACTTTTCGTCTTCTGCTGCTGGTCATCAGCGTTGCCGCGCCACCGTGCGGACATCGCGCGTCTTCTATTCCAGCCTGACGAAGCGCAATCGTGGGAGGCCTCCGATTTCCACCGTCTCGTCGAACATGGCGGCCGGTCTCACCCACAGTCCGCGGTCGCCGTAGAGCGCGCGATACAGCGTCATCGGCTCCAGGGTCTCGCTGTGGCGCGCGGTCCCCAGTACTTCGTACTCGCCGCCCTTGTAGTGCCGGTAACGGCCCGGTGGTGTCTCGATCAGCGCGGGGAGCCTGTCTTCGTTGGTCATCTCGGTCGGTTCTTTCAAGGGGCTGAGAGGTCTGCATGGATCGAGCGGATTTTGTGCATCTTGTCAGGCTGAGCGAGCACGCCAGCGCGGATGACAGCATTGCCTATCGGCGCGGCGTGGCTGTCTTCGCGGCGTTAGGCTATCTTTGGGTGATTGCCTGCCTGGTGCTCGCCACCGGCATCATCGCCTGGGACCTCGCCGCGATCGCGCAAGGACGCTTCGGCATCGCGCGCGGCTGGCTCCTGCTCTTCTCTCTTGGCTTGCTCTGGGCCACGATGCGCGCACTATGGGTGCGCATCGACGAGCCCGATGGCGTGGCGCTGGAACGCGCGGATGCACCCCAGCTTTTCGAGGCGCTCGACCGCATCCGGAAGAAGATCGACGGGCCGCCGGTGCATCGGGTCTATCTCGACGGCGATTTCAATGCGAGCATCCGCCAACTGCCGCGCTTCGGTCTGTTCGGCGGCGCCGTCAACTACCTGAACGTGGGTCTGCCGCTCCTGATGGCGCTGGACCGGCGTCGCCTGCTATCGGTGCTGGCCCACGAGTACGGCCACCTGCGCGGCGACCATGGCAAGCTCAGCGCATGGATCTATCGCACCCGGCTTTCCTGGCTCAAACTCGACGCGAGCTTTCAACGCAGTGAAGGCGTGATGGCCTTTGCGTCGCAGGCTTTCTTCCGCTGGTACTTTCCGCGCTTCGCCGCCAAGACCTTCGCGCTGGCTCGGCAGGACGAATATGAGGCCGACCGCATCGCGGGCCGCATGCTCGGTACGCGCGTCGCGGCGGCGGCGCTGACGGAGATCGCCATCAAGAGCGCCTGGTACGCCGACAGGTTCTGGTCCGCGCATTGGGCGCGCGCCGCAGATGAGCCGGCACCGGTGGGGCCGTTCGCAGCGATGGGTCTGCAGCTCTGCGCCCCGGTCGCGACGGACTTTGCCCGCGAGGCGTTGCGTGGCGCTCTGCGCTGCGTCAGCGATGTCGACGACACTCACCCGGTGCTGCGTGACCGTCTCGAGGCGCTCGAAGAGAAGGCCCGGATCCCCGCCTGGTCCGAGAAACCGGCGCTCGAACTGCTGGTCGACAAGTCCAAGTGGATCGCCCATTTCGACCAGGAATGGTGCCGGACCCACGCGGGCGACTGGAAGTCTCACCATGCGTACCTCGTGCGCTTGCGGGAGCGCGTCGCGGTGCTTGCGGCGAACACGGATCGCAACAACGCCGAGGAGATGGTCGAATGGGCCGATTGCCTGCGCCGCATCGATGCGGACGCCGACGTGCGCGTCCACTACGAATGCGCGCTTCAATTCACGCCCGACCACCCGGGCGCCTTGCGTGGCTTGGCACAAGTATTGCCGTCCAGGGACCGGGCCGCGCGCCTCCCGGTATTGGAGCGGCTTCACGCGTCGAGCACGGCGAGCCGCTGGTGGGCGGCCAGGGCGGCCGTGACCCTGCTCGAGAATCCAGACGCGGGCCCGTACGACGAGTTGGCGCTCAAGCTTTGGCGCGCACGGGCGAAAGTCGCGGAGGAGGCCGAACAGCGAGCGTGGGAAGAACTCACCACCACGCCCTTTTTCAGCCAGATCGCTCGGCATGACCTGAGCGACTTCGAACTCGGCGAATTGCGAGCCGACCTGGCGCGCAACGCTGCGATCACGCGGGCCTGGCTGGTGCGCAAGAACCTGCGCGAATTCCCTTGGCGCCGCGCCTATGTCTTGTTCGTCGATCTGCCTGCGCTGGGTGACGAGGAGCGCTGGCACCTGTGCCGTCAGATCGAGCAGACTCTTAGCCTGCCGGGCGCCGCCCTCGTGCTGTGGGCGGGGCATTCGCCGACGCTCGATCAAATCGAACGGCAGGCCTTCGGAGCGATCTGGGCGCGCGCGGTCGGCTGAGTGCTTCCGACTGAGACAATGGGGGATGCACCCCAAAGCCTTGCTTGATGCCTGCGCCGATCTCGTCGGCCTTGTCCTGAAATTTGATCACCCTGCCGACCAGGTCGTTTCCCGCTTCTTTCGCGACCATCGCGAGTTCGGGCCGCGCGAACGCGCAACCCTGGCAGAAACCGTCTACACCGTGCTCCGCAAGAAGCTCCTCTTCGACCACCTGTCGCCCTCGGGCAGCGGGCCGAAGGAGCGCCGCATGGCGATTCTGGGCTTTCATGGCCCGCGCGACTTCCTGAAGAGCGCCTTGAATGACACGGAGAAGCGCTGGCTCGACAACTGCGACGCCGTCAGGCAGGACGACCTGCTCGAGCGTCATCGCCACAACCTGCCGGAATGGCTGGTGGCACCGCTGAAGGCCCAATTGGGCGAAGAATTCTGGCCACTCGTGGAAAGCCTCCAGCAGCCGGCTCCGCTCGACCTGCGGGTCAACGCGCTGACCGACAAGCGGCCCGATGTGCAGAAGGAACTCTCGCAGGTCGCCATCAAGTCCGTGGTGACGCCGTTTTCCCCATGGGGCTTGCGAATCGAGGGCAAACCGGCGCTCACCAAGCTCGACGCCTTTGCTCGCGGCGCCGTCGAAGTGCAGGACGAGGGTTCGCAGCTACTGGCCTTGCTGCTCGACGCGAAGCGCGGCGAGATGGTGGTTGACTTCTGTGCCGGCGCGGGTGGGAAGACGCTCGCCATCGGCGCCACGATGCGAAATACCGGCCGGCTCTACGCCTTCGACACTTCGGCGCATCGGCTCGATGCGCTCAAGCCGCGCCTCGCGCGCAGCAAGCTCTCCAATGTGCATCCGGCTGCAATCGCTCACGAGCGGGACGATCGCGTCAAGCGTCTGGCGGGGAAGATCGATCGCGTCCTCGTGGACGCGCCCTGTTCGGGGCTGGGCACCCTGCGGCGCAATCCGGACCTGAAATGGCGCCAGTCGCCCCAGTCGATCCAGGAGCTGACGGCCAAGCAGACGGCGATCCTGCAAAGCGCCGCGCGTCTTTTGAAATCGGGGGGGCGGCTCGTCTATGCGACCTGCAGCATGCTGCCGGAGGAAAACGAAGCCATCGCCGAGGCTTTCAGCGCCGCCAATCCGGATTTCGAAGCCGCGGACGCGGGCGAACTGCTGGAAGGTCTGAAGGTCGCAAAGGCGGAAACGCTGTGTTCTGGGGGTGAATCCGGATTGCGCTACCTGCGACTTTGGCCCCATCGACACGCCACGGACGGCTTCTTTGCGGCCGTATGGAACCGTAAGTAGGTAACAGACTCCAAAGGGGCTGGAAACTTGAGATTTATCAAGGATTTAGGCCCCTTTCGGGGGGCGAACCCTTAAAATCGCTGGTTACCTGAAGGCTGCACCCTCGTGTGGCCATGGAGTATTGAACTCAATGTTGCTTCCTGACTCTGCCGTTCTGAGCGCGGCCCTCGACTGGCTCGGACACGGCTTGTGGGACCTCACGTGGTGGCAAGTCGTGCTGTACACGCTCGTCACCACGCACATCACGATCGCTGCCGTCACGATCTTCCTGCACCGTACGCAGACGCACCGGGCCATGGACCTGGGCCCCATTCCTTCGCATTTCTTCCGCTTCTGGCTCTGGCTGGCCACGGGCATGGTGACGAAGGAGTGGGTTGCGATCCACCGCAAGCACCACGCCAAGTGCGAAACCGAAGAAGACCCGCACAGCCCGCAGGTTCGCGGCATCGACGAAGTGCTCTGGCGCGGCGCCGAGCTCTATCGTGCAGAGTCGAAAAACAAGGAAACGATGGAGCGCTACGGCCACGGCACGCCGGACGACTGGCTCGAACGCAACCTCTACACGCGCTACAGCTGGCAAGGTGTGGGTGTGATGCTCGTGATCAACGTGGCGCTTTTCGGCGTGCTCGGTCTCACCGTGTGGGCCATCCAGATGCTCTGGATCCCGATTACCGCGGCAGGCATCATCAACGGCATCGGCCACTACTGGGGCTACCGCAATTTCGAGGCGCCGGATGCCAGCCGCAATATCTCGCCTTGGGGCTTGATCATCGGTGGCGAGGAATTGCACAACAACCATCACACATACCCGACGTCGGCGAAGTTCTCCGTCAAGAAGTATGAGTTCGACATCGGCTGGATCTACATCAGCATGATGCAGAAGATTGGTTGGGCCAAGGTCAAGAAGGTCCCGCCGAAGCTGCAGCTGGGGGACATCCAGCCTGTGGCCGATGCGAAGACGCTCGAGGCTGTGATCGCCAACCGCTACGAGGTGATGGCCGGCTATGCGCGTGAAATGCGCCGTACCACCAAGGGCGAGTTGGCATTGCTCAAGGCCAGGGGCGCGGACCTTTCGGTTCTGAAGGCGGCCAAGCGCTGGCTGCACCGCGATGACGACAAGGTGCCCGCCGCGGCGCGTTCGCACTTGGTGCAGGCGCGTGCGGCCCATCCGGTGCTCGACAAGATGGTGACGATGCGCGAAGAGCTTCGCCAGCTGTGGCTCAACACCTCTCAGTCACGCGAGCAACTCGCTGCTGATCTGGCTGCCTGGTGTCATCGTGCAGAGGCCAGCGGTATTGCTGGGTTGCGTGAGTTCTCGACCCGCCTGCGCGCTGCGCGCGCTTGACGAAGCATCCTGCATGAATGAAAAGCCGGCTTGCGAGCCGGCTTTTTTGTTGGAGTAATCTGCTTCTTGGTGGACCGCCCAGGCAACAAAAAACCCGCTGGATCTCAGCGGGTTTTTTTGTTTGGAACAGCCGAATTACTTCAGCTTGATTTCCTTGTACTCGACATGTTTGCGCGCCTTCGGGTCGAACTTCATGATCGACATCTTTTCAGGCATCGTCTTCTTGTTCTTGCTGGTCGTGTAGAAATGGCCGGTACCCGCAGTGGATTCCAGCTTGATCTTTTCGCGTCCGCCTTTGCTCGTTGCCATGATTCAGCTCCTTAAGCTTGGCCGCGTGCGCGCAGGTCTGCGAGCACGGCGTCGATGCCGTTCTTGTCGATCAGACGCAAACCTGCGTTGGAAATCCGCAGGCGCACCCAGCGGTTTTCGGTCTCGACCCAGAAACGACGGTATTGCAGGTTCGGCAGGAACCGGCGCTTTGTCTTGTTGTTGGCATGGGAAACATTGTTCCCGACCATCGGGCCCTTGCCCGTTACTTCGCATACGCGTGCCATGTGGACACTCTTTCTTGAACAGCTGGCACCCGGCGCAATGGGAATTGCATGAGGTGGTTTGCAGCTTGACCTCGCCAGAAACGGGTGGCGGTACCCCGGCTTGCCGTCCGACCATGCCCAGTAAGGCAAGCGCTGAATTCGGCAAAGTCTTGGATTATAGCCCCTTGGCCCGAGCCCGCCTCAAAGGGCCGCCGCGCCCGGCCACCCCGCCCGGCAGGGGGTAGGCGGAGCGACACGCAGTGCGCGCAGCCTGGGGGCGAGCAACCTATTCCTGTTCGAGGAAACGCTGTGCGTCGAGCGCGGCCATGCAACCCGTGCCCGCGCTGGTGATGGCCTGACGGTAGACGTGGTCCTGCACATCGCCTGCCGCAAAGACGCCCGGCACGCTGGTCATGGTGGCAAATCCTTGCAGGCCGGCGCGGGTCGTGATGTAGCCGTCCTTCATGTCGACCTGGCCCTTGAAAATGTCCGTGTTCGGGTGGTGCCCGATCGCGATGAAACAACCCTTGAGGTCCAGTTGCTCCGTGGCGCCGGTCTGCGTGTTCTTGAGGCGGATGCCTGTCACGCCCGAATCGTCGCCCAGCACCTCGTCGAGCGTGCTGTGCACCTTGAGTTCGATCTTGCCTTCCCTGGCCTTTTCGTGGAGCTTGTCGATCAGGATCGGCTCGGCCCGGAACTTCTCGCGGCGATGCACCAGCGTGACCTTGCTCGCGATGTTGGAAAGGTACAGGGCCTCCTCGACGGCGGTGTTTCCGCCGCCGATCACGCAGACTTCCTGATCCCGATAGAAGAACCCGTCGCACGTCGCGCAGCCCGAGACGCCGCGGCCCATGAAGTGCTGCTCCGAGTCGAGCCCGAGGTACTTGGCGGAAGCGCCGGTGGCGATCACGAGCGCATCGCAGGTATAAGTGTCGGTGTCGCCGCTCAGCGTGAAGGGGCGCTTGCTCAGATCGACCTTGTTGATGTGATCGAAGACGATCTGCGTCTTGAAGCGCTCTGCATGCTCGAGAAAGCGCTGCATCAGGTCGGGGCCCTGCACACCGTGCACATCGGCAGGCCAGTTGTCGACATCGGTCGTGGTCATGAGTTGGCCGCCTTGGGCGATACCGGTGATCAGCATGGGTTCGAGGTTGGCACGAGCCGCATAGACTGCAGCCGTGTAGCCGGCCGGGCCGGAGCCCAGAATGAGAACCTTGGCGTGGCGTGGGGATGACATGAGTAGAAAACCTAGGATTGGTGCTGCGTCAGCGTGTACATTTTCAGGGTGATAGGTATGGAGTATCACCGTTCGGTTCAAGACCGGGCGTGAGGTGTTTTCAATGCGCGCGATTGTATTAACCCATGAGTCGGGACGTCGCGCGGTATTCGGGGATTGATGAATGTCGATGCTGTCAAATCTTGAATTGCTCCGCCGCGTGCCCTTGTTCGCCGCGCTGACGCCCACGCAGTCCGCGAGCATCGCCGACGCGATCGTCAAGAAGCGCTTCAAGCGTGCCGAGGTCGTGGTGGAACAAGGCAAGAAGTCCGATGCGCTCTACATCATCCTGACCGGACGGGCACGTGTGATGAGCACGGACAGCCGCGGCAGGGAGGTCATTCTCGCGACGCTGCACCCCGGCGACTATGTCGGCGAGATGAGCATGATCGACGACGAGCCGCATTCGGCGACGGTGCGCACGGAGGTCCAGACCGACGTCCTCATGCTCGGCCGCGAGGCCTTTGCGCGCTGCCTGCCCGAGAATTCCTCGATGTCCTACAACATCATGCGGGGCCTGGTTTCGCGCCTGCGCCATGCGGACCGCAAGATCGAATCGCTCGCGCTGATGGACGTCTACGGACGCGTGGCGCGCTCGCTGCTCGAGTTCGCCGTCGACGACGGCGCCGGCAATCTCAAGGTGCGCGACAAGATCTCCCGCCAGGATCTGGCCAAGATGGTCGGGGCCTCGCGTGAAATGGTGAGCCGGGTCATGAAGGACCTCGAGGAGCGCGGATTCGTCCAGACCCAGCCGGACGGTTCGATGATCGTCAAGGAACGACTCTCATCGCTCACCTGATCGTCTGGCCGGCAGCGCCCGAGGGCGCTGGCCTTGATGGCCTTTGTATCGCGGGCCCTGACAACGCGGCCGCGTTCGTTTACGTTGTAGTTTCTGTACGCTACCGGTCCGCTCGTGCGGACTGGCCGTCGTGTATTTCATGACCTACTCGCTCAATACCCTTCAATCGTCCTCATCGGCCGAATCGCAGCCGGTGCGGTTGCGTGCGATGCGCTTCGCGCTCGAGATCACACTCATCGCGGGCTTCGTGGTGCTGCTGTTCTGGCTGCTCGCCATGCTGAGCTTCACCCCCTCCGATTCGGCCTGGTCGACCTCGGGCACCGGGGGCGAAGTCAAGAACTGGGGCGGCCGCATCGGCGCCTGGGTGGCCGACGCCAGCTATTACCTGGCCGGCTATTCGGTCTGGTGGTGCCTGGCGGCGGGCCTGCGGGTCTGGCTGTCTTCGCTGGCCGGCTGGCTGAGGGGCGGTGATCCGCATCCGGTGGAGCAGCCTCCGCGCGGCCGTTTCAATCGCAGCCGGCTCGCATTCTGGTTCGGCCTGATCCTGCTGCTGTGCGCCAGCGCGATGCTGGAGTGGTCGCGGCTCTATCGGCTGGAGTCACACCTTCCGGGCCATGGCGGCGGCGTGCTCGGCTATCTCGTCGGCCCGCCCAGCGTGAAGTGGATGGGGTTCACCGGCTCCGCGCTGATTGCCATCGCGGGCGGCGTCATCGGTTCGGCACTCGTGTTCCGCTTCTCGTGGAGCCAGATTGCCGAGCGCATCGGTTCGCGCCTTTATTCGCTGTTCGAATCGCGCCGTGAAAAACGCGAGATCGCCCAGGACATCGCCATGGGCAAGCAGGCCGTGCGCGAGCGCGAGGAGCTGACTTCCGTGGGATTGGGCAATGACACCGAGTCGCCCGACGAAGAGCTGCGCGTGGTCCCGCGTCCCAAGCGTCGCGCGCCGTCGCCACCGGTTCAGATCGAGCCCGCCCTCGCCGAGGTGCCCCGCAGCGATCGCGTGGCCAAGGAGCGCCAGAAGCCGCTGTTCCGCGAGTTGCCCGACAGCAAGCTGCCCCAGGTCGATCTGCTCGATGCCGCCCAGTTGCGCCAGGAAACAGTTTCGCCGGATACGCTCGAGATGACCTCGCGCCTGATCGAGAAGAAGCTCAAGGACTTCGGCGTCGAGGTGCGGGTGGTGCTCGCTTCCCCCGGTCCGGTGATCACGCGCTACGAGATCGAGCCGGCCACGGGCGTCAAGGGCTCGCAGATCGTCGGCCTCGCCAAGGATCTGGCGCGCTCACTGTCGCTGGTGTCCATCCGCGTGGTCGAGACGATTCCAGGCAAGAACTACATGGCCCTCGAGCTGCCGAATGCCAAGCGGCAGTCGATCAAGCTCAGCGAGATCCTCGGCTCGCAGATCTACAACGAGGGCAAGTCGATGCTCACCATGGGCCTCGGCAAGGACATCGTCGGCAACCCCGTCGTGGCCGACCTCGCGAAGATGCCGCATGTGCTGGTGGCAGGTACCACGGGCTCCGGGAAATCGGTCGGTATCAACGCAATGATCCTGAGCCTGCTCTACAAGGCCGAGGCACGCGACGTGCGCCTGCTGATGATCGACCCGAAGATGCTCGAAATGTCGGTCTACGAAGGCATCCCGCATCTGCTGGCGCCCGTCGTCACCGATATGCGCCAGGCGGCCCATGGTCTCAACTGGTGCGTGGCCGAGATGGAGCGCCGCTACAAGCTCATGAGCAAGCTGGGCGTGCGCAACCTGGCAGGCTACAACGTCAAAATCGACGAGGCGAAGGCGCGCGAGGAGTTCATCTACAACCCGTTCAGCCTCACGCCCGACAGCCCCGAGCCGCTGCGGCGCGAGCCGCACATCGTCGTCGTGATCGACGAGCTGGCCGACCTGATGATGGTGGTCGGCAAGAAGATCGAAGAGCTGATCGCCCGGCTGGCGCAGAAGGCGCGCGCCGCCGGCATCCATCTAATCCTGGCGACGCAGCGGCCCAGCGTCGACGTGATCACCGGCCTCATCAAGGCCAACATCCCGACCCGTATCGCGTTCCAGGTGTCGAGCAAGATCGACTCGCGCACCATCCTCGACCAGATGGGCGCGGAGGCGCTGCTCGGCATGGGCGACATGCTCTACATGCCCAGCGGCACCGGCCTGCCCGTGCGCGTGCATGGCGCCTTCGTGAGCGACGAGGAAGTGCACCGTGTCGTCGCCTACCTCAAGTCACAAGGGGAGCCGGACTACATCGAAGGCGTGCTCGAAGGTGGCACCGTGGATGGCGACGGCGAACTGTCGGGCGAGGGTGGCGGCGAAGGCGGCGAGAAGGACCCGATGTACGACCAGGCGGTCGAAGTCGTGCTCAAGAACCGCAAGGCCAGCATTTCGCTGGTCCAGCGCCACTTGAAGATCGGCTACAACCGCGCCGCTCGACTGGTCGAGGACATGGAGAACGCCGGGCTGGTGAGCGCCATGAGCGGCAGTGGCCAACGCGAAATTCTGGTGCCTGCGCGCACCGAGTGATCGGATCCGGGATGTCGATGAAGAAGTTGTGGATGGGTGCCTGCCTGGCGGTGGCGATGGGCAGCGCATGGGCCGGCGGTCTGGAAAGTCTGGAGACCTTCGTCAAGACGGTCAAGTCGGGCCGTGCCGAATTCACCCAGACCGTGACGGCGCCGCCGAAGGATGGCCAGGATTCCCGGCCCAAGGTCTCGGCCGGCACCTTCGAATTCCAGCGCGCCGGCAAATTCAGGTTCGACTACAAGAAGCCCTTTGTCCAGAGCATCGTCGCCGATGGTGAAACCCTCTCGCTCTACGACGCCGATCTGAACCAGGTCACGCAGCGCAAGCAGGCGCAGGCGCTGGGCTCCACGCCGGCGGCGCTGATCGCCGCCGCGCCCGATCTGCGCGCCTTGCAGGCCGACTTCACGCTCGAAGCCGTCCCTGAGCGTGATGGCCTGCAGTGGGTCAAGGCCAGTCCCAAGAGCAAGGATGGCCAGTTGCAGAGCGTCCTCGTCGGCTTTCAGGGCGACGCACTCGCCGCCCTGGAGATCCTCGACAGCTTCGGCCAGCGCTCGGTGCTGAAGTTCAGCAAGGTCGAAGTGAATCCGGCCCTTCCCTCCAGCACCTTCGTCTTCAAGCCGCCCGCCGGCGCCGATGTCATCCGGCAATAGCCCTGTGCAGTCGCCGAGCCAGCCGATGGCCGGCCGATGAAACCGCGGTCCCGATCCCGCGACTTAGGATGCGGGGCGAAACTACCGCTCTCCGATGGCAAGCTCCCACCAACCCCTCGCCGAACGCCTGCGCCCCAAGACCCTGGGCGAGGTCATCGGCCAGCAGCACCTGCTGGGCCCCGGCATGCCCCTGCGCATCGCCTTCGAGTCGGGCCAGCCGCATTCATGCATCCTCTGGGGCCCGCCGGGCGTCGGCAAGACCACCATCGCGCGCCTGATGGCCGATGCCTTCGATGCGCAATTCCTCAGCATCAGCGCGGTGCTCGGGGGCGTGAAGGACATCCGCGAAGCGGTCGAGCGCGCGACCGCCGCCCGTGACGGGCTCGAACAGCGCCGCACCATCGTCTTCGTCGATGAGGTGCACCGCTTCAACAAGAGCCAGCAGGATGCCTTCCTGCCCCACGTCGAGTCGGGTCTCTTCACCTTCATCGGTGCGACCACCGAGAACCCGTCGTTCGAGGTGAATTCGGCGCTGCTGTCGAGGGCGGCCGTGTACGTGCTGCAGCCGCTGGGCGAAGACGATCTCAAGCAGATCGTGGCCCGGGCGCAGGAGATCAAGGCCGTGCCCGCGGTCGAACAGGGCGCCATCGACCGGCTCGTCGCCTATGCCGACGGCGACGCGCGGCGTCTCCTCAACACCCTCGAAACCCTGTCCGTCGCGGCCGGCGCCGAGAAGCTGGACAACATCACCGACGCGTGGCTGATGCGCGTCCTGGGCGAGCGCATGCGCCGCTACGACAAGGGCGGCGAGCAGTTCTACGACACCATCTCCGCGCTGCACAAATCCGTGCGCGGCAGCGATCCCGATGCGGCGCTCTACTGGTTCGTGCGCATGCTCGATGGAGGCGCCGACCCGCGCTACATGGCGCGCCGGCTGGTGCGCATGGCCAGCGAAGACATCGGCCTGGCCGACCCCCGCGCGCTGCGGCTGGCGCTCGATGCCGCCGAAGTCTACGAGCGCCTGGGCAGCCCCGAGGGCGAACTCGCCCTCGCCGAATGCGTCATCTACCTGGCCATCGCGCCCAAGTCGAACGCCGTCTACAAGGCCTACAACGAGGTCAAGGCGCTGATCAAGTCCAACGGCACGCGCCCGGTGCCCATGCATCTGCGCAATGCGCCTACCCAGCTCATGAAGCAGCTCGACTACGGCAAGGGCTACCGCTACGCCCACGACGAGGAGGGCGGCTTCGCGGCGGGCGAGAACTACATGCCCGAAGGACTGGCGCCACAGCCTTTCTATCGCCCTGTCGAGCGCGGCCTCGAAATCCGCATCGCCGAGAAGCTGCGCGAATTGCGAAAGCGCAACAACGAGGCAACCGAGTAGAAGAGTTACCTGTGTCGAGGGACCCATACGCGATTGCGTCTTCCCTGTACCGGCTTGCGCAACCGCCGAATTGCGCCGTCACACCAGCGGGAAAACCCCGTCGTCTCGGCCCTCTGAATGCCCTTCCGGCGTGACTACAATCCCGCCCACAAACCCGCCGTCGACACATGCTGGCGGGTTTTTTGCTAAGTGAAGCCGGGGCGCCAATTCAGTGCACCCGGTTAGCCAGATGCCTCTCAAGGGCGTCATACAAAAAGGGATTCTCGTTATGGACATCTTGCTGCAGCAGATCATCAACGGTCTGGTTCTCGGCAGCATGTACGCCTTGATAGCCTTGGGCTATACCATGGTGTACGGCATCATCAACCTCATCAATTTCGCGCACGGAGAGGTGCTCATGGTCGGCGCGCTGACCAGCTGGAGCATCATCGGCCTCATGCAGGAGTCGATGCCGGGGACACCCGGCTGGCTCATCCTGATCATCTCGCTGATCATTGCCTGCATCGTCGCGGCCACGCTCAACTTCATCATCGAGAAGGTGGCCTACCGGCCGCTGCGCAACAGCCCCAAGCTGGCCCCGCTCATCACCGCCATCGGCATGTCGATCCTGCTGCAGACCCTGGCGATGATCATCTGGAAGCCCACCAACAAGGCCTACCCGAACCTGCTGTCGACCACGCCCATCCACGTGGGCGGCGCGGTGATCTCGCCGACACAGGTCATGATCCTCAGCGTCACGGCCTTCTGCCTCGTCATCCTGATGTGGCTGGTCAACTACACCAAGCTCGGTCGCGCCATGCGCGCCACCGCCGAGAACCCGCGCGTCGCCGCGCTGATGGGCATCCGGCCCGACATGGTCATTTCCGCCACCTTCATCATCGGCGCCGTGCTGGCGGCGGTCGCCGGCGTCATGTACGCCTCCAACTACGGCATCGCGCAGCATGCGATGGGTTTCATCCCCGGTCTCAAGGCCTTCACCGCGGCCGTGTTCGGCGGTATCGGCAACCTCGCGGGCGCGGTGGTCGGCGGCATCCTGCTGGGGCTGATCGAAGCCATCGGCTCGGGCTACATCGGCGCCATGACGGGCGACGTGCTCGGCAGCAACTACAGCGACATCTTCGCGTTCATCGTCCTGATCGCCATGCTCACCCTGCGTCCTTCGGGACTGCTCGGCGAGCGCGTCGCGGACCGCGCCTGAGGAGCACGCCATGAAGAACAGCAAGAACATCGCCTTCTTCCTGCTCGCGGCCGTTGCGCTGCTGGTGCTGCCCCTGCTGCTGCAAAGCCAGGGCAACGCGTGGGTGCGCATCGCCGACATCGCGCTGCTCTACGTGCTGCTGGCACTGGGCCTCAACATCGTGGTCGGCTACGCCGGCCTGCTCGACCTGGGCTACGTGGCCTTCTTCGCCATCGGCGCATACCTTTACGCGCTGCTGAGCTCGCCGCACCTGAGCGAGGCTTTCCCGGCCTTCAAGGCCATGTTTCCCAACGGGCTGCACAGCTCGCTGCTGCTCGTGATCCCGGCCGCGCTGGGGCTGGCCGCCCTGTTCGGCGCGCTGCTGGGGGCGCCCACCCTGAAGTTGCGCGGCGACTACCTCGCCATCGTGACGCTCGGCTTCGGCGAGATCATCCGCGTGTTCCTGAACAACCTGGACTACCCGATCAACATCACGAACGGGCCCAAGGGCATCACGGCCATCGACCCCATTCACTTCTGGGGTCTCAACCTCGGCAAGGCGCTCAAGATCGGCGACTACACGATCTCGTCGGTGACGCTGTACTACTACCTGTTCCTGGCGCTCGTGCTGTGCACCATCGTCATTTCGCACCGGCTGCAGATCTCGCGCATCGGCCGGGCCTGGATGGCCATCCGCGAAGACGAGATCGCCGCCAAGGCCATGGGCATCAACACCCGCAACATGAAGCTGCTGGCCTTCGGCATGGGCGCGAGCTTCGGCGGCGTCTCGGGCTCGATGTTCGCGGCCTTCCAGGGCTTCGTGTCGCCCGAGTCCTTCGCCCTGAGCGAGTCGGTGATGATCGTTGCCATGGTGGTGCTGGGCGGCATCGGGCACCTGCCGGGGGTGATCCTCGGCGCGGTGCTCCTTTCCGCGCTGCCCGAGGTGCTGCGCTACGTCGCCGGGCCGCTGCAGTCCCTCACGGACGGGCGCCTCGACGCTTCCATCCTGCGCCAGCTGTTCATCGCGCTGGCGATGATCATCATCATGCTGGTGCGTCCGCGCGGCCTCTGGCCGTCGCCGGAGCATGGCAAGTCCCTCGCGCGCAAGGGTGTCGCGCCCGCATCCGGCATGCCCGCCGCGGCGCCGGGCATCGAGGTTCCGTCCGACGAGCTGCCGGGTGCCGCATCGCGTCCGATGTCGATCAATCCGTGAGCGGGAAGACCGGAACATGACTGACACCATCCTCAACGTCCAGGGCATCTCCAAGCGCTTCGGTGGCTTGCAGGCCCTCTCCGATGTCGGCCTCAAGATCATGCGCGGCCAGGTCTACGGGCTGATCGGACCCAACGGCGCCGGCAAGACAACCTTCTTCAACGTCATCACCGGGCTCTACACGCCCGACAGCGGAACCTTCGAGCTGGCCGGCAAGGCCTACCAGCCCACGGCCGTGCACGAGGTCGCCAAGGCCGGCATCGCGCGCACATTCCAGAACATCCGGCTCTTCTCGGAGATGACGGCACTGGAGAACGTGATGGTGGGGCGCCACATCCGCACGCATTCGGGCTTGTTCGGCGCCATCCTGCGCACCGGCAGCTTCAAGGCGGAAGAGGCGGCGATCACCAAGCGCGCGCATGAATTGCTGGACTACGTCGGCATCGGCAAGTTCGCCGACTACAAGGCCCGAACCCTGAGCTACGGCGACCAGCGCCGCCTCGAAATCGCGCGTGCCCTGGCGACCGATCCGCAGCTCATCGCGCTCGACGAGCCCGCCGCGGGCATGAACGCGACGGAGAAGGTCCTGCTGCGCGAGCTGATCGACCGCATCCGCAAGGACGACCGCACCATCCTGCTGATCGAGCACGACGTGAAGCTCGTGATGGGCCTGTGCGACCGCGTCACCGTGCTCGACTATGGCAAGCAGATCGCCGAGGGAACCCCCGCGGACGTGCAGAGAAACGAAAAGGTGATCGAGGCCTACCTCGGCACGGGAGCGCATTGAGATGGCACAGACTCTTTTGAAAGTCACCGGCCTCAAGGTCGCCTACGGCGGCATCCAGGCCGTCAAGGGCATCGACTTCGAAGTCCATGAGGGCGAACTGGTGTCCCTGATCGGCTCGAACGGCGCCGGCAAGACCACCACGATGAAGGCCATCACCGGCACGCAGCCCTTCCTGGGCGGTAACATCGAGTTCCTCGGCAAGAGCATCAAGGGCCGCGGCGCCTGGGATCTCGTCGCCGAAGGGCTGGTGATGGTGCCCGAGGGCCGTGGCGTGTTCACGCGCATGACAATCACGGAGAACCTGCAGATCGGCGCCTACATCCGCAAGGACAAGGCCGAGATCGCGAAGGACATCGAGCGCGTGTTCGCGACCTTCCCGCGCTTGAAAGAGCGTGCGACGCAACTCGCGGGCACCATGTCGGGCGGCGAGCAGCAGATGCTCGCGATGGGCCGCGCGCTGATGGCGCGCCCCAAGGTGCTCCTGCTCGACGAGCCGTCGATGGGGCTGTCGCCGATCATGGTCGACAAGATCTTTGAGGTGGTGAAGCAGGTGTACGACCAAGGCGTCACCGTGCTGCTGGTCGAGCAGAACGCCAGCCGCGCCCTGCAGCTGGCCGATCGCGGCTATGTGATGGAGTCGGGCCTGATCACCATGAGCGGCGATGCCAAGGTGATGCTGAAGGACCCGAAGGTCCGAGCCGCCTACCTGGGCGAATAAGGCAACCGGCCCCGGCGGCCGTTCTCCTAATCGACCTGGGCTCCCGTCGCCTTGACGACCCTCTCGTATTTCGCGAGTTCGCTCTTCATGAATGCGCCGAACTGCTCCGGCGTGCTGGCGACGGGCTCGGCCAGCAGCGAGGCGAAGCGGGTCTTCGTCTCCGGCGCGCTGAGCGCCTCGACGAAGGCCTGATTGAGCCTGGCCACGACGTTGGGGGGCGTTCCGGCGGGCGCCACCAGGCCCCACCAGGTGTCGATCGAAAAGCCCTTGAGCGTGGCGGCCACTGTCGGTACTTCCGGCAGCGCCGGGCTGCGCTGCGCGGTGGTCACGGCGATGGCCTTCAGCTTGCCCGAGCGGATGTTCGGCGCGGCGGTCGCGAGGTTGTCGAAGTTGAAATCGACCTGGCCCGACAACAGCGCCAGCTGCGCCGGATTGCCGCCGTTGTAAGGGATGTGCACGGCGAAGATGCCCGCTTCCTTCTTGAACATCTCGCCCGCCAGGTGCCCCGCGCTGCCGTTGCCGCCGCTGCCGTAGTTGAGCTTGCCCGGGTGAGCCTTGCCGTAGGCGATCAGCTCGGCCACCGTGTCGATCTTCAGGCGCTGCGCGACCTCGGCGTTCATCACGAGGACATTGGGCACGCGAACCATCTGCGTGATGGGCGCGAAATCCGTCGCGGCGTTGAAGGGCATCTTGCCGTAGAGCCAGGGATTGACCGCGTTCGTCGCCGTCGCGGCAATGCCGATCGTGAGTCCGTCGGGCGCCGCCTTGGCCACCAGGTCGGCACCGATGTTGCCGCCGGCCCCCGGCTTGTTGTCGATGATGACGGGGCCGAGCGAATCCTTGACGCGTTCGGCAAGGATGCGTGCCGTCGTGTCGATGGGGCCGCCGGCCGCGTAGGGGACGATGAGGCGGATGGGACGCTGCTGGGCCTGCGCCTGCGCCGCCGCGAGGAGGGCGCTTGCGCCGAGGAGGCTCAGGATGAATTGTCTTGTCTTCATGTTCTTGCTCGTTCCTTGTTGTTGATGAGTCGCGGGCCTTTCGGCATCCCCCGCCGGCGATCAAGGCAAGGCCTTGTCCGCCTCCGTCGTGAAGGCGTCGGCGAAGAACTCCTCCTCGGGCAGCACGCGCTGCGTCACGTAGTCCTTCTTCGCGGAGTCCACGACCACCGGCGCCCCGCAGGCGTAGACCTGGAAGCCCGACAGATCCGCGAAGTCCTCCATCACCGCTCGATGCACGAAGCCGTTGCGCCCGCGCCAGTCGTCCTCCGGCACCGCGTTCGACACCACCGGCACGTAGCGCAGGTTGGGCATCTCCGCGAGTTGCGCGCGCACCCAGTCGTCCATGTAGAGATCCTCCGGCCGCCGCCCGCCCCAATACAGGGTGGCGGGCCGCTCGATGCCCTTGAACTTCATGTGCTCCAGCAGCGCCTTGATCGGCGCGAAGCCGGTGCCCGAGGCCAGCAGCACCATCGGCTTGTGCGATTCCTCCCGCAGGAAGAAGCTGCCGTACGGCCCCTCGATGCGAAGGATCTCCTTCTCCTTCATCGTCCCGAACACATGGTCGGTGAACTTCCCGCCGGGCAGATGCCGGATGTGCAGCTCGATGCCCGTGCCGGGCTCCTGCAGCGTATGCGGCGCGTTCGCCATCGAATAGCTGCGCCGGGTGCCGTCGCGCAGGATGAATTCGATGTATTGCCCCGCGTGGAACTGCAGCGGCTCGCCGGCCGGCAGCTGCAGTCGCAACATGATCACGTCGTGCGATTTCCTGCCGAGCGCCAGCACCCGCGCGGGCATCTTGCGGATGGGGAAGGCGCCGGCCTCGGTCACCTGGCGCGATTCCAGCACCACGTCGCTCTCGGGCCGCGCGCAGCAGGTCAGCACGTACCCGGCCAGTTCTTCCTCGGCGCTGAGCGCCTTGCTCTGGTGCAGGCCGAGTGTCACGACGCCCGAGAGCTTCTTGCATTTGCAGGAGCCGCAGGCGCCGTCCTTGCAGCCGTAAGGCAGGCCGATGCCTTGGCGAATACCGGCCGCGAGGATGGTTTCATCGGCATGGGCGGTGAAATGGCGTCCGCTCGGCTCTACCGTGATGTGAAAACCCGCCTCGTCTGGGGCTGCGCTGGTCATGGTTATTCTTCGACTCTGCTTCAAGAAAAGGGAAATGGATTTTGCCCTCAATCAACAGCCCTCTCGGCGCGCGGCCCGCGCGCTTTCGCCGCGAGCGCATTCTCCTGGTCGGATGCGGCGATATCGGCCTGCGGGCGGCGCGCGCCCTGCGGGGCCGGGTTCAGCTGATCGCCGTGACTTCCTCGCCTGAGCGCGTTCCCCTGCTGCGGCGTGCCGGCCTCACCCCGATCATGGCCGACCTTGACGCGCCCGCGACCCTGCGTCGCCTCTCCGGCCTGGCCACGCGCGTGCTGCACCTGGCGCCCCCCGCGCGCGTGGAAGAGGGACAGTGGTGGCGCGACGCGCGCACCACCGCCCTGGCGCGCGCGCTGCGGCTTCGTGCGCTGCCCTCCGCGATGGTCTACGGCTCGACCAGCGGCGTCTACGGCGACTGCGGCGGCGCGCGCATCCAGGAGACGCGCGCGGTGCGCCCCGACACGCCGCGCGCGCACCGCCGCGTCGATGCCGAGCGCGCGGTCCGCTGGCTCGGCCGCGCGGGCGTGGCCACGCGCATCCTGCGCATCCCGGGCATCTACGCCCCCGACCGCGAGGGCGGCACGCCGCGCGAACGGCTCGTGAAGGGCACGCCCGTGCTGCGCGCGGAAGATGATGTCTACACCAACCATATCCATGCCGACGACCTCGCGCGGGCCTGCGTCATCGCGCTCTGGCGCGGCGGCCCGCAGCGGGTCTTTCATGTGAACGACGACAGCGAGATCAAGATGGGCGACTACATCGACCTCGCCGCCGACCTGTATGGGCTGCCACGGCCACCGCGCGTCGCGCGCGAGCAGGCCCAGGCGCAGCTGCCGCTGTCGCTGCTCAGCTTCATGGGCGAATCGCGGCGCATGGACAACACGCGGCTCAAGCGCGAGCTGCGCCTGCGGCTGCGTCACCCGACGGTGGCAACGGGTTTGCGGCCCGTGGCTTGAAGGGCAGAATCGGATCTCGAACAAGAAAACAGGGATCCAACGCATGCCGACCACCCAGCTTTCCGTCTACTTCTTTCTCCAGGTCGCCGTGATCATCGGCGTCTGCCAGTTCGTGGGCCGGCTGGCCCGGAAGCTCGGCCAGCCACAGGTCGTCGGGGAAATGATCGCGGGCGTGATGCTCGGCCCTTCGCTCCTCGGGCTTCTGTTTCCCGACATGCAGCGCGCCCTGTTCCCCAAGGAGACCTTGGGCATGCTCTATGTGGGCGGCCAGCTCGGCGTGGGCATGTACATGTTCCTGGTCGGCACCGAGTTCCGTGCCGATCATTTCAAGAGCCGCTTTCGCAGCGCCGCGTCGGTGTCGGCGGCGGGCATCGTCGTGCCCTTCGTGCTCGCCTTCGCGCTGGTGCCCTGGCTGCACGAGATTCCCGGGCTTTTCGCGGAGCGGGCCCGGCCGCTCGAAGCCTCGCTGTTCCTTGGCGCGGCCATTGCCATCACCGCCTTTCCGATGCTCGCGCGGATCATCCATGAGCGCGGGCTGGCCGGTACCTCGCTGGGCACGCTCGCACTGACGGCGGGCGCGGTCGACGATGCCGCCGCGTGGTGCATCCTGGCCATCGTCCTGGCCAGCTTCGGCGGTTCCTGGGGCGGGGCCTATGCCGCGATCGGAGGCGGGATCACCTACGCGCTCTTCATGGTGTTCATCGGCTCGCGCCTGCTCCAGCGGCTGGCCCGGCATGTGCGCCCCGACGCGCCCCTGAGCTCCACGGTGCTGGCCGTCGTGCTCGTGCTCTTCTGCCTGAGCGCGTTCGCGATGGACGCCATCGGCATCCACGCCGTCTTCGGCGGCTTCCTGCTGGGGGCCGCGTTGCCGCGCGGCGCATTGACGCAGAAGCTGCGCGAACAGCTGCAGCCTTTCGTCGTCATCTTCCTGCTGCCGCTGTTCTTCACCTACTCGGGGCTCAACACGCGCATGGCGGTGCTGATGGAGCCGGGCATCCTGCTCGGCGCGGTCGCGATCCTCGCCGCATCGTTCTGCGGCAAGGGCATCGCCTGCTGGGCCGCGGCGCGCGCATCGGGCGAGCCGCAACGCGACGCGCTCGCGATCGGGGCGCTGATGAACGCGCGAGGATTGATGGAGCTCATCATCATCAACATCGGCCTGCAGGCGGGGGTGATCATGCCGGGCCTGTTCTCGATTCTGGTGTTGATGGCGATCCTCACGACCCTGATGGCGACGCCGCTTTTCAACTGGGTGACGCGCGAGCGTCGCGGGCGGGGCGCTGTCGAGGCGCCGGTCTGAGGCAGCGGGCGCTCAGCCGAACAGCTTGCCCAGCGCGGCCATCTCCGCCGCCGCGGCCTGTTGCGTCGCATCGAGCTGCTTGCCCGCATCCTGCGCATTGCGCTGATCCTTGGCGAATTGCGCGCTGACGTCGTCGAGCTGTGCCTTCAATGCGGCGTCGCTGTCGATCAGCCGCTTGACCACCGCCGTCTTCAACGCCGCGCCCACGTCGGCCTTGTCAGCGGCCAGCTGATCGGCGCCGGCCTTCACGCGTGCCGCCGAAGCCTTGAAGCCGGCCTCCAGATCGCTGGCGAAGTCCGCGAAGGCGCCGCCGTCCAGCGTGCTGCTGCCGGGCACGTCGAGGCCCGGCGCGTCGGGCAGCAAAAGCACGGCACCCGATTGGAGCTGCGTGAAATCGGCTTGCGGATTGAGCCGCTTCAGGCGCTCGATCGAGGCGGCGCTGTCGCCCGGGGGCGCATTGAGCTTCGCGGTCAGCGACTGCAGGCTGGCGGGCTGGAGAACGATGAGGCGCATGATGAAGGCTCCACGAAGCTGGGGAGGGTCGCGTGCTCAGGCGACGAGGTTGAGGGGGATCATCTCCGGCTTGAGCGGCGCGGCGATCGAACTGGTCGTGATGTTGCCGATGGCCGTCACGGCGGCGTTCTGCGGCGAGATGGTCATCGACGGCTTGCCGCCGCGCACGCGGTTGGCGCTGACCACCGCCACGGGTGAGGCCAGGCGCACCGCATCGATGTTTTGATTGGCGCGCAGTTCGCAGCGGTTGTCGCAGAACATCAGGTCGCCGCTTGCGCTCACGTCGACCGCCGGCGTGCGGCCGCGCGCGATCAGCGTGTTGCCGATCAGCGAGGCGCTCGCGCCGCGCACCACCACCGCACCGGCGGCGTCGACCGCGGTGGCGCCTGCGTCCACCCAGGCGCGGCTGCCTGAAAGCACCAGCGTGCGCGAGTCGTCCAGGCGCAAGGCCGTGAAGTCCGCCGCGCGCGACAGGACCCGTTCCTTCGCATTCGGTTCGTCGATCACCACCGCGAGCCAGTTGTCGGGGCTGGATTGTTCGCTCGGCTGGGCGTCGCGCTCCACATGGTTGTGCGACATGGCGGTCTGCGCATAGGGCGCGCGCAGCATGATGCCGGCCGCGCTGCCGCCGAACTCGCCCACCGGGCCGATCTCCGTCACTTCGTTGCCGCCGATGCGCGAGCGCTTCAGCGCGGTGGCAAAGATCCCCGCGATGAGCTGCTTGCCCTGCTTCGCATTCACGCCGACCTGCCGCACCGTGTTGCCCGCGATGGTCGCGGACTCGGTGCGCGTGACGCTGATGCCGGCCATCACCGGCCCGATGGCGGCGTCCGTCTGGTCGCTGCCGATCGCGCGCAGATGGTTGCTGGCGATCGAGAGCGAGCCGGAGCGCGCGCTGTCGATCATCACGATGCCGTTGCCGCAGCTCTCGATGATGTTCTGCTCGATCAGCAGGTCCAGTGCCGGTGCCTGCACCAGGATGCCCGCATCCGGAAAGCCATCGATCTGGTTGGCGAGCAACTGGCACTGGTCGCTGCCGCTCGGGTCCAGCCCGACCGTCAGGCTCACGCCCGCGCCGGTCGGCAGCCTGTCACCCTGGCGCGCGGCGCTCAGCTTGTTGGCCTCGATCCACGCGCCGTCCACGCCGCAGCGGATGCCCGGCCCGTTCACGCTCAGGCTGTTGCCGGTGATGCGCAGGGTCGCGGCCGGCAGCGCCAGCCCGAGCATGCCGATGCCTTGCGTGCGGCAGCCCAGCAGCTGATTGCCGTCCACGCGCGAATCGTAGAGGTGGGCGACGCTGCCCGTCATCGTCACGCCCGTGCGCGGACACCACAGCACGTTGCCCGCGATCCGCAGCATGGCCGTGACCAGGAAGCCCGGCGCCTTGTCGTCGGCCGGCTCGCCGGCTCGGATGCCGTCGGGCGCGATGATGAGGTTGTCGGTGATCGACACGCCCGCGGCCACGCCGGTGAGGGCGATCGCCGCGCCGCGCGCATCGCTGACGCCGAGCACCGCGATCACCAGCTGCCGCAGCGCGAGCCCCATGACGCTGCGCACGCTGACGGCCGACAGCTGCCCGAGCGACACCAGCGTCATTTCTTCCAGCGCGATCGCGGCGCTGCGCTCGATCACGAAGGCGCCGCCGGGCGAGGTGATGATCGTCGCCGGGCCCTGGCCCGCCACGCGCACCGATCGCGCGCCCGTGATGCGCACCGGCTCGGCCAGCGTGTACTGGCCCGCATGCAGGCAGACCGTGCCGCCGGTGTCGCGCACACGGTCGACCGCGCCCTGGATCGTGAGCTGCCCGCTGGCGTGGGATTCGGGCGTGACGCAGGCCGTGCATGCGCAGTCGCCGCCCCCCGCCTGCGGCGGCCAGGGATGGCGGCAGTCGCTGACCGTTCCCGCCGCCACGTCCCAGAAGCCCAGGCGCGCGTAGTGGTGATGAATTCCGCGCGGCGGCGCGCGATCAAGCAGCTCGACAGAGGCGTCCGCCGTGCGCGCCGCGAACTCCCAGTGGTCGCCACTGCGAAAGCCCGGTGCGCCGGTGGAAGCGAACTGCACCGTCGCGCCGTTCTCGAGCAGCAGCGTGGTGCCCGCGGCGGGCACCGCGATCAGGCCGGTCGAGCCGCTCGCGTCGAGGTCCTGCACCTGCACCGGCTTGCCGCCCGCGCCGGTGCGGAAGACCAGGCCCTTCTGGTCCCAGCGCCGCACGCGCAAGTGGCGCGCCTTCGGGACATCGCTGTTCGGGAATGCCGGCGGCAGCATGGCCACCGGCAGCGCGGGCACGAAGCTGATGCGCCGGGTCGCGTCGTCGACGGTGACGCGGCGCATCTCGCCCGGCGCCTGAGAGAGCTCGCGCACGTCGTCCGTGATCTCCACCCAGTCGCCGGTGCTGATGCGCAGCACGTCGTCGCGGCCGAGCGTCTCCAGTTCGAGCTGGGTCGCCGACACCATGCTCGCCACGTCGCTGCCGACGCTGGCGTTCTCGCGCGACCACTTGAAGCTCGCGGTGCCGCCGGGCAGGCCGGCGTCGTGGATCTCGACGCGGTAGAGCTGGTTCTCCAGGCCGCGGTAGCCGCCGGTGGGCGGCAGCTCGCAGGGGTCGTCCACGGCGGCGACGTCGTAGGTGCCGGTCGTGAGCACGCCGGTGGAGGGCGCGATGAGCGTGCTCCAGCCCGGGATGTCGCCATCGGGCGATGCGCAGCCGCCCGAGCCCGCGCCATCGGCGAGCACGCGCACCTGCCAGACCGTCTGCCGGCGCGAGCTGGTCTCCACGCCCACCGCGCTTTCGACCAGCGCGGGCTGTTCGAGGCGCGTGAGTTCGCGGTCCCAGACGTCGAGGTAGACCAGATGCACGCCGGCCGTCGGAAGGGCCGGCGCATCGGGCAGGCAAGGCTGCGCGGCGTAGGCGATCGGCTGGGTGAACACGGCCTCCGCCATCAGGTCGTCGAAGGCGCGCTGCGCATCCTGGTCCGACGCGGCGCCGTGGTTCTCGGCCAGCATGCCGTCGACATACATCCGCCCCCGGCCGATCTGCAGCGCGCCGGCCACGGCCGTGATCTTGAAGGCGTCCGGCGTGGTCGAGGACACCGTCGCGCGGCCCAGCGTGTCGCTGGCGAGCGCGCGCAGCCGCCGGTCGAGGATCGCCACCAGCTCGTTGGCATCGGCGTCCAGCAGCACGCCGCCCTGCTTGAGTTCGACGCCCGCGTAGTCGAGCAGCGGGTTCAAGCGCACTCTGGAAAGATCGGCACCCATGGCGTGTCTCCGGAAGGTTGTTCAGCTCGCGTAGAAGAAGCCCGCGCGCAGACCGAAGCGCAGGTACTCGTCGAGCCGTATGCGCAGGTTCGTCTCGCGCTGCGGCTGGAAAAGCGCATGCAACACGCCCATCTCGCCGCCGTCGTCCGCGCCCTCGCGGATCGCGGCGTCCGTGACGTGGCGCAGCTGCCCGTAGCCGGCCGTGCCGTAGCGCAGCGAGGTGAAGTGCGGCAGCACGCCCGGGTGGTCGGCGTCGGGCACGCAATGAAAGCGTCTGGGCGTGATGGCGCCCGGCGGCAGGCAGCAGAAGCGCACGCAGCCTTGCTGCCTGCGCTCCGCGATGAGGGGCGCGCGCCAGGTCTCGCCCGGCGCGCTGCCGAGGCCGGCGGTGAAGATGCAGTTGGATGCCAGCGTCAGCAGCCGGGTGTGGAGCTTGCCGACCATGGTGCATTCGGTGATCGTGAGAACGCCCCCCGGTGCCCCCGCGGCATCGGCGGCATAGGCGACGTTGTTCGCGGCGCCGGCGTCGACGATGCAGTCGCGCAGCACGACCTCCGCGTCGCCGGCGATGTGCAGCGGGCCGGTGATGCAGCGCTCCAGCGTGAGCTTCGCGAAGGGGTTCTCGATGATCAGGCTCGGCGCGCCGGGCGACGCGGCGCTGCCGTCCGGGTTCAGCGAGAGCCCGGGCACCAGCGTGCAGTCGCGCAGTACCAGCTCGCGCGGCTCGTCATCCGCCGCGTTGGCCATGCGCAATGCGCCGCCGCTGAAGACCAGGCCGTCGATCACCAGCCGTCCTCGCGCGCCGATGGCGAGCTCGATCTCTCCGGCCGCCGCGACCAGCGGCCGGGCCGGGTTGCGCGCCGCGACCACCACCGTGAGGCCCGGCGCACCGGCGGCGAGCACGCTGTCGATCTTGAAGACCGGCGTTTCGGCATAGCGCAGGCTGTCGCCGATCAGCAGCCGTCCGCCCGCCGAGAGGGCATCGAGATGCGGCTGCAGCGCGCCGCCGCCGCTGGCCGCGCGCTGGTCGGCGAGCGCGTCGCCTTCGGGCGTGCGCTCGTACTCGCCGCCGCCGATCGCGCGCGCCGAGCCGTGGTGGAAGGTCGCGAGCAGCGGACCGTCGCCGGCCGCGCCCAGCAGCACGCGCCCGCGCTCGGGGTCGAACCCGATGGTGCCCGCGGGCACGGCGCCTTCATGGTTCCAGCCGGTCACGTTGCCGCCGCTGTCGAGAATGTCGCGCAGGTCGCACACGCGCACCTGGGCTGTCGGCACGGGCACGGGCGGATGGCCGGGCCGCAGGAACAGGAGGCTCTCGCCATCGCCATAGTCATCGAGCGTCTGGTCCGGCGCCGGCACAGTGCTCGCCTGCGCGGCGCGCACCGCCAGGGCCACCCGCCGCACCGACAGCGGCTCGGGCACGTTGATCGGCTCGGCGAGATGGCTGATGTCCTGTTCGGTCCGGGCGTGGCGGAAGAGCTGCAGGTCGGCCCCCAGCGGGTTCACGCGGTACTTGCGCCCGCTGGCGTCCCCGGGGTCGGGCGTGAGCGGGATGTTGCTCAGGCGCAGCGACAGCAGCCGCCACAGGAAGATGCCGATGTTCGGAATGTTGTAGCGCCCGGAGCCGCCCTCCGGCCGCCGCATCTCCGCGGTGTGCGCGACACCGTTGAAGGCGCCGTCCACCTCGAACATGGCGCGCGTGTCGCGCAGGTCCGCCGTGGCCGGCGCGTAAAGGCGGATGTGCTTCATGTATTGCGTGGCCGCCAATTGCTCGAAGAACTCGACCGCGTGCGACGGCCAGTCGGTGACGTCGCTCGCCAATTGCTCCAGCATCAGCGCCGTGCCCTTGCGGCGCCGGTAGCCGATGGTGTTGGCGACCTCCGGCCGTGGCGATGCGATCTTCGGCGCCACGCCGTGCAGCGGGCGATAGCCGATGAGATCCCCGATGTAAGGCGAGACCCAGTCGGCGCAGGTCTCGATGAACTGGTCGTCGTAGAGCTGCTCCAGGTTCTCTTCCAGCGCCGCGAACTCCTGCGCGAAGGCCGCCAGCAGGGCGCGCAGCGGCTCGCCCTGCTCGAAGTCGCGGATGCGATAGATCGCGGGCAGCAGCGTGTAGAGGCGGTCCGCACCGAGGCTCATGGCATCTCCTCCAGCTGGTCGAAGGGCGCGGCGTGGAGCGTGAGCAGCTCGGCGGGAAGCGCCACGCCGTTCATGGTCCGCATCCGCGAAGCCAGCAGGCGCACCTGCACGGAAGGCACGGTCTGTGACTGCGGCCGGGTGCCGCCGTAGAGGCGCGTGATGTCGACGGCCACCACGCCGGGCACGGCCTGCGCCACGGCGATCACTTCCGACTGCTGCACCGGCTGGCCCAGCGCGCGCGCGTCGAAGCCGTAGCGCGCGCGCAGGGCCGCCTCCACGGCGGCGAGCACGGTCCCGATCTCCCAGTCGGGGTCGCGCCTGACCTTGATGCCCAGGCGGAAGGAACTCGCCTGGAAAGCCATCAGCCGCACCGCGACGTGCGGGTCGCCGCTCGCCTTGAGCGCGCCGAGCAGGTTGATCCACACCGGGTTCGCCGGGCTCAGCGAAGCGCCGCCGGGCCCGGCGATGGTGATCGCGACGCTCGGTCCGCCGCGCAGCTGGAGCACCTGCGCCTGCGCCTTCGCGATGCCGCTGAACGCGCGCGCGAAGTCCTCGTAGTCGAGCACCGAAACCGCCCGGCCGAGCGTGCGCGTGGTCAGTGGGATGCTCTGCCGCGCGGCATCGACGGCTTCGGGGTCGGTGCCGCCGACGGCGGGGACCGGATTGGCCACGCTCTTCAGGCCCAGCGGCCGGCTCATCAGCTGCGTGAGCTTGTCCGCCGCGACGTTGCCCTCCGCGCCCAGCCCCTTGCGGTAGGCGGCGCGCACATTGTTCGAGCGGCTGGGCAGGCGCGCGCCGCGCACGCCGTCGCCGAACTGCACAAAGGCGCGGCCCTGTTCGTCGGTGGCCAGGCTGTAGGCGCGCTCGTTGGGGCCGGCGCCATGGAGCGTCGGGCGCTCGGTCCATGCGATGTCGCCGATGCGCACGCCGAGTTCCGGCGCGGCGCCGAGCTCGTTGGCGGCGGCGCGCCAGGTCAGCGGCAATTGCTTCAGCTCGAAGCGCTGGAAGGGAATGCTCGCGTTGCCCGAGCCCAGGATCTGCGAGACCGATTCGCCGTGCGAGGCGAGCGCCACGTTGGCATGCACCACCACGCTGGCGCGCCGCAGCGCGGCGGCCAGCGGCGGCGCGATCTCCAGCGTGCAGCGCAGGGCGTCGACCGGGTGCGCCGCGACCAGCGTGGCCTGTACCACCGTCGACGTGCCGTCGCCGGCGAGCAGGCCGCGGATCAGCAGCCGACGCCCCGGCAGCAAGCCGTCGGCGCTCGCCGCCACGGGAACGAGATTGCCGCTCACGTCGGCGTCCACCGGATAGTTCGCGAGCGCCAGTGCCTCGGACTGCGCGAAGACCGCCGTCTCGCGCACGTGCTTGCGAAACTGCGCTTCGTAGTTCGCGCCGACCAGCCGAAGCCGCGTGACCTTGCCCGAGAGCGCGAACTCGGCGCGCGAAACCTCGGCCACGTTGTCCACCTTGTAGAGTTCGACGTAGGTGTCCGGCGGCGCGGGTTCGCTCTGGTAGTTGAAGCCGCCCTTGGCCAGGATCGCATAGCTGCCGTTGCCCACCTCGGCGTAGACCGCGTCCAGGTCGACCACGCCGCTCGAAGCCTGCCGCGACAGCACGAAATCGGGCCACTCGTCGGGCGAATTCTTGCCGCCCGGGTATTCGCTGCGGAAGACGGAGGACATGCTCTTCCACATCGGCGCGTTGTGGCCGAAGGCCGAGGCGCGCTTGCGCAGCACGTGCACCTGCGGACTCTGCGCCGCCGGGTCCATGAAGGGAGAGATCGAGCCCAGTCCGCGCTTCCAGCGCACCAGCGTGCGGTCGGCGTCGGACTGCAGCTCCACGCTGTCGATGACGCGGAAGTCCCAGTTGTTGCTGTTCTCGTTGTGGATGAACTCCTCGCCGACGATGACCAGCGCGTCGCCCGCCTTCAGGTTGTTGCGCACGCCGGCGAGATAGGTGAAGGTGTCGTCGCGCACGGGCAGGCGGGTCTCGCTCATCCAGGAGCGCATCGCGTTCCAGGCGGCACGCGCGTCCGCCAGCGGCTCGACGGTCTCGAAGGTCTGCGGCTTCTCGCCGGGGCCCGGTACGCTCTGCACCTTGAGGCCGGCATCGAGGGAGAGGCTGGCCGGCACGCCGGTGACGAAATTGCCCGGCTCCGGCGCGAGCTGGGCCGGCGGGACCGGCGGCGTGTCCAGCGCGAACGCCAGCCAGGTCTCGGCAGCCACGCCCGGCCGCAAGCGATAGCCGACCAGCTTGCCCAGCTCCTGCAGCGAGACGCGCTCGGTGGCGGTCCGCAGGAAGGACTCGTTGGCGATGCGCTCCTGGTAGAAGCACAGCACATCGGCCGAGCAGGCGAAGGCGTCGATGAGGCCGATGGAGAAGTCGTCGTCCTCGCGCGTGCGAAGACGGGCGAGCGGCGCGAAGGCGGAGGACGAGAGCGCGGCGTGCAGGCTCGCGCGGAAGCGCGCGTAGTCGCCGATGCGGTAGCCGATGCTCGAGAGGCCGGGGCGGTTGCCCAGGCCCTGCGGCGTCTGCGCGGCGATGCCGTCGCAGCAGCCGCAGGCCTCGCTGTCCGGCGGCAGCGGCGGCACGTGCGGCTTGAGATCCGGCGTGGGTGCACTCATTTGCCGCCTCCCGCATCGATGGTCAGCCGCCCGCGCTCGGGGAAGCTGGGGTTGTTGGCGAGTTGCGCGATCTCCAGCGCACCGATGGCGATCACGCCCTGCTCGAGCGAGGTCGCGTTCGTGATGCCCATGCGCTCGAAGCTGTCCGCGCGCACTGAGTCCACGCCTTCCACCGACTGCGCCGCGGCGATCACGCGGCTGAGGTACACCGGTTGGCCGAAAGTGAAGTTGTCCGGATGGAAGAAGCCCAGCGTGCCGTCCGCAAGCACCCGGCTCGACAGCACGTCCCGCACGCCCTGCACCACGTCGGCGCGGAAGTAGCCGGCGCTCACGCAGATGTGCAGGGCGACATCGAGCGGCACATAGCGCGGCGCGCTGACGTCGAGGTCGTAGCCGGCCATGCGGAAGCGCTCCATGAAGCGGCGCAGGCGTGTGGTGAACAGAGCATCGATGGCGCCGCCGCCGAAGCGGTCGGGTGTGAGGAACACGGTGTGCCAGCTGCCGGTCCAGCGGAAGGTGGCGGCGGCACGCTGCACCTCGGGCCGGCGCTCGGCGACCGCCGCGTAGTCCGCCGGCGTGACGGCGCGCTCCTGCGTGCGGAAGGCCTGCGGCGCATCGCGCCGGGCCGCCTCGACGTCCTCGGGGTCGATGCCGCCCGCGGCGGGCATCGGGTTGGCGACCTGGCCGAACACGCCGCCGGCCGCGCTCACGATGTGCGCGATGGCCTCCGCGCCGACGTTGCCCTGGGTGCCGTTGCCCACGCGGTAGGTGGCGATGAAGTGGGTGTCGGTGTCGGGGCGCTTGCCCTGCGCATCGTCGCCGAAGCGCAGGCGCGCGCGCCCGTCGTCATCGACTTCCACCACGAAATCGGTGGCGTCCGCCGCGCTGGAAAGAAGGTCGCGGCGCGGCGTCCACGAATCGCCGGGCGGGTTGATCGTGCCGACCAGCGAGCTGATGCGGGGCGTGGCTTCGCGCGGGTCGATGGCCAGCAGCGAACTGGCCGGCCACCACGCCTCGTCGGCGCTGATCGGCACGGCGAGCAGGTCGGCGATGTCGAACCCGTGCGCCAGCGGCGCCTGCGACAGGGCGGGGCGAAAGCGCGGCGGCACGACGATGGGCTCGGGCTTCTCGCAGGAGCCGCTCGGGGCCGCGCTGGCGAGCCGAAGCGTGGAGGCAGGCACCGCGCCCAGGTCCTCGCCCGCCACCGTCATCCCGTGATCGGCGAGCACGATGTTGCCGAGCGCGACGCTCAGCTCCAGGCCGGGCCGCGCGGTCACCGAAAGGCACAGCGGGAAGGGCAGCGCATCGGCGGCGTCCCAGGCGATCTCGGTCACGTCCAGGGGCGCGTCGACCGGTGTCGGGTCGAAGAGGCGGCCGGAAGGGTCGCTGGCGAGCGTGCATTCGGTCAGGCGCACGGCCCAGCGGTGGGTGCGGTCCGCATCCTCGGGCTGGAAGGTGGTGGGGCTGCGCACTTCCTGCAGCACGAGGAGGTCGCCCACGCGCAGCGCCTCGGCATGGCCGCGCAGGGTGGCGCGCACGCTGCCGCGCGGCAGGCAGCAGCCCTCATCGCCCCAGGTGTGGAAGGAGAGCTGGTTGAGCCGCTCGTCGAGCAGGGCGTCGTGCCCGGTCTCGAAGACCTGGGCGCCGGTGGCCAGCGCGGCGCTCAGTGCATCGCCGCCGGGCGCGATCACCGTGGGTGCGCGCGGCACGCGCGTGAGCAGCGGCGTGCGGCGTGCCAGCGCGATGCCCTGTCCGGCGACCTCGAAGTGCACGAAGGCACGCGCATTGCAGCCTTCGTGGAGGAAATAGTCGACCAGCCGCGCGTGGCGCCGCACCGACACGCGCTGCCGGGCGGTCGACAGGTAGGCCTCGTTGGCGATCGCATCCTGCCGGTACGACAGGTTGTCGGCGGTATAGGCCAGCAGCTCGACCAGGGCCACGCCCATGTCGGCGGCCGAACGCTCGGTCCAGCCCGGCACCTGCAGGTTCAGGCGGTCGAGCATCAGGCGGCGGAAGCCCTGGTAGTCCTTGGCGAGATAGTCGATCTCGGGCGTGTCGCCGGCGACCGGGGGGCAGGGCTGCGGCTGCGCGCAGTCGAAGTCCGAAGGGCATTCGACCTTGAAGGAGAACGCGATGCGCGACAGCAGCGGGTCGAAATCGGCGGGCGGGTCATTGCTGCCCGAGTTCGCGACGATCGAGAACACATAGCGCGAGAAGTCGCCGCCGCCATCGGTGCGGACCACGAGCGTGCGCGGCAGGTCGTCCACCGTGTCGGCCAGGCCGGGCTCGGCCACCGGCGGCAGCGCATCGGCGCCGGCACACCAGACAATGCCGACGGTGCGGATGCGTTCCCCGCCATCGATGCGCAGGTTGTCGGGCGTGAGCGTGAAGCCGGGCCGCAGCAGGCGCACGAAGAGGGTCTGCTGGCGCGGCACGCCGGGCGGCGCGGCGCGGTCGAGCACCTCGATGAACTCGATGGCGTTGGCCGATCCGCTCGTCTGCAGCACTTCCAGCCGCCGCGTCTCGCAGCAATGAAAGAGGGTCATGCGCCGCTCCCGGGTACCGCAAAGCTCTCGGCATGCGTGCTGCGGTCCAGCAGCACGACATAGCGCACATCCACCCGCAGGGCCGCATCGTCATTGACGACCTGCACCGACTGCACGGCGATCAGGTGCGACAGGTTCTGCTGCAGCGCGCCCTGCACCAGCATCTGCGTGGTCGCGGCCAGCGTGCTGCTGTTGGGTTCGAACACCAGGGCGAGCAGGCCGCTGCCGAAGTCGGGGCGCATCACGCGCTCGCCCGGGGCGGTGAAGAGCACCTGCTCGATCAGGTCGCGGATGTGGTCGTCGCGCCCGGTCGTGGCGCTGCGGCCGAGGCCGTCGAAGCGGTAGGGGAAGTCGGGTTCGCTCATGGCATGCGTCCTCCGGCTCAGCTCGCGAGCACCCGTGTCTGGGCCATCACCGGCATCAGCGGCGTGCCGGTGGGCACGCACACGGACTGGCCCGCCATCGTCAGCACCGGCGCGCCGCCGGCGAGCACGCGCAGGGCCCCGAGCACCCACTGTGCCGTCGCGCACGGCGGCGCGCCGCTGCTGGTGAGGCCGCAGGCGGCGACAACGTAGGGGCTGGTGAGCGTGACGACCGGCTGGCCGCCCAGCGTCACGCGCGCGAAGGGCGTCATCGGCATGGCCTGGCCCGCATGCGCGCACATCACCGTGGCGCCGAGGTGGAGGACAGGGGCGGGCATGCGCGTGCTCCTAGATGACGGTGAGGGCGCCGAGGTTGACGTCCACCGTCGGCCCGGTCATGTTGATCACGGCGCCCTTGCCGTTGGAGATGACGATGCCCACGTCGCTCACCGAGATCATGGCGCCGCTGGTGGTCTGGATCTGGATGCCGCCGGTGGGGCCGGGCACGTCGCTGATCACCAGGCCGTTCTTCAGCGGCGTCTGCAGCGTGAAGCCGGTGACGCCCGGCGGCACCGCGTGCGCCAGCACCGGCACCTCGGCCGCGGAGCCCCAGTAGCCGCCGACCCAGATGGGGTAGTCCGGGTCGCCGCGCTCGAACTCGATCCACACGCCGGCGCCGATCATCGGCACGGTGAAGAAGCCGGTGTTGATGCCCGCGGCCGGCACGCAGGGCATCGCCCAGGTGCCGGGGATGAAGCCGGCGAGGTCCGGCACCATGGCCTGCAGGCGGCCGATCTGCAGCGGGTCGACGTTGTTGACGACCGTGCCGCGGTACTTGCCGAACAGGGGCGAACTCATACGGGCACCGTCGGGAAGGTGGAGACGAGGCCGTTGCGCGCCAGCGAGAAGCCCTGCTTGTAGCTCCCGCGCTCGATCTCGTGCGTGACGCTCTTCACGTAGTAGAGGCCGTCGAAGGGCAGGCCCGCGCCGCGCACGCCCACGAGCTGCCGCGACTTCAGCAGCCGCCCGTATTTCGCGACATCCAGCCGGCCGGTGCCGAACACCGAGTCGCTGTTCTGGCTGGCATAGGCGAGCCCCGCCATCAGCGCCTCGGGCGCGGACAGGTGCGAGGTGTCGTCGAGCTTCACGATCTTCGGCGGCAGCGGCGGCACCAGGCCGAGCGGCGGATTCATCGGCGTGATGTCGGGGATCGGCAGGCCGATCGGCGCCTTGCTGATCGGCTCCTGGAAGAACACGATGGGCATCGTCTTGCGTTCCTTGTCGAAGTTGAAGGAGAGCTGCTCGACATTGCTCAGCGCGTCCATGCCGGTGGTGAGGGCCGGTTGCGGCTCGCCGACGCGGATCTCGGGGCCCCAGTAGGCCTTGGAGGTGCCGGGCGCCGGGCCGGGCTCGAGGTAGAACACATAGCCCGCCTGGCCGGCCAGCTTCTTCACGTAGGCATAGTCGCTGCCGCGCTGCTGCGGTATCTGCTGCACCGGCAGCGGCGGGATGTCGAGGATGCTGGGAATCACCATCGGGATCACGCCGAGGGCGGCGTACTTGGCCAGCACCAGCAGCACGCGCGCCGAGGGCGGCATGGCGGGGAAGGGGATGCCGGGCAGCTCGATGATGTCCATCAGGGCCGACAGGTCCTTGCCCTTGACGACCAGCTTGCCGACGCCGCCTTCTCCGGGCTGCGTCTCGACGTGGGTCATGACGCCGTCGATGATCGATTGGGCGCTGCCGTTGATCGCGACCACCAGCACCACGCGCATCAGCGGCACGCCGCCGCCGCCGGTCAGCAGGAACAAGGTACGCAGCGGTGAACGGATCGGCAGCTCGAAGCTCAGTTCGAAGCCGCTCTGCGTCTCGCCGGAGCCGCTTTCGACCTTCACGTGCACCAGCGCCTCCACGACTTCGCGCGGCGCCGGGATGGGCACCGGGCCGATGAGGAGCGAGAGCTGGACGGCGCCTGGCATGGTGGATGTCTTCGCGGGTTCACAGGCCCACGGGCTGCGGAATGCGCACCCGCGCGCCGGGCGTGTCGGTGAGCTCGAAGGGGTCGGTCACGGCGTTCGCATCCGCCAGGCGCCAGTAGAGCTCGGGGTCGCCGAGCGCCTGCGCGGCGAGCAGCTCGGGCCGTTCGCCGCTCGTGACCACATGCTCGGCGGCGATGGCGATGTCCCTGCGCTGCGGGATGAAGCGGCGCAGCACATAGGGCACGCCGGGGTCGTCGGCCGAGCGCGCGAGCAGGCCCAGAGGCACGCCGGAATAGCGGCTGTTCGGCCCGAAGGGGTCGGCCGGAATGGCGCCGGCTTCGATCAGCAACTGGACGGGATCGGTGGTCATGCGGGCTCTCTTGTCATGGCAGGTTGCCGATGCCCAGCGAGGCGAGCGAGGCGCCGCCGGCCCGCGCCGCGAGCGCCTCGCGCGCGCGCAGGTGGCTCAGGAACAGCGTGCCGCCCTTGTGCGCGAAGCCGAAGTCGTCGGTGCTCATCACGCGCAGGCCGAGCGAGACCTTGGCGCGCAGCGGGTTGAGCGCGGGGTCGAAGGCTTCCTCGGTGACGGAGAGGTCGGTCACGCGCACCGGCACCACCAGGCTCTTGCTCCAGATGAAGAGCACCAGGGGCGCCTCGGCCGGCAGGATCTCCAGCGTGCCGTTCGCGCTCTGCGCGGCCACCGACAGCAGTTCCTCGACGCTGGGGTTGACCAGCGCCTCGAGCACGGCCAGTTGCGGCGCGATGCCGAAGGCGACGGTGTTCGCGTTGTTGTCCGGAAACTCCAGCTGGTCGGTGGCGTCGATCTCGACCTCGACCTTGATCGACTCGATCGCCGGGCCCTTCAGCCGGAAGGGCTGCGCGCGTTCGCCGCCGCCGTCGCCGCCCACGCCCTGCACCTGGAAGCTGCGGCTGAGGCTGTCGGGGTTGTACTGCAGCACGATGGTGCGCTGCACGGCGCCGCCGCCGCGCGCGAGCACGACGAGGCCGCCCTTGATCAGCTTGGGGGAGGTGCTCAGGCTCATGGTCGGGTGCCGCCTTCAGAAGATGTCCGACAGGGTGTCGGCCACCTCGTCGACCAGGGCCGCGACGTCGGAGGCTCCCGCGGCCGAGGTGGCCCAGGCCGGGCATGCGGTGCCGACGCACATCGGCACCTCGTCCGACAGGTCGCGGATGCTGTCGAAGACCGCGTCGTCGAACACCTTGACGCAGCCGCTGGTCATGGCGACGGAATGGTCGCCGCCATGGATGTAGAAGCCGTTGCGCGTCACCGTGCCGCCGCCCGGCTTCGCCACAGTGGCCGAGCCTTCGATCTTCAGCCGGCGCGAGCCCCAGCAGGACCGGGGCGTGTAGCAGGTGGCGCCGGCGCCGAAGCCGGCCGAACAGTCCAGCGTGCAGTAGTGGTTGGGCTTGGCGCACTTCTGCGGATCGTCGCTGGTGATTTCCTGGTAGCCCGTGTCCAGCGGCCCCGCGCTGCAGACGCCGCCCTGCGGCTTCGTCACTGTCGGACCGGTCCGCTTCGGGTGAAGGGCGTAGCTTCCGGTGGGGATGGGGCCCACGCCCTTTTCCCATTCGTGGTCGCTGTGGCCCGAGACGGCCCGGGTCCGGTAGGTGACCGCCCCGGCCTTGATGACATAGAGCGTGCCGCTCTGCCCGCCGGAGTAGACGACGATGTCGCGAGGCTTGACCGCCTTCTTGCGGTCCTTCGGGCGGCGGGCGACGACCTTCAGGGGCGCGGCCAGCGGCGCGGCTTCGGCACGGACGGTCATGGCGGGGTTCCCCCCTTCGGTGCCGGCGCCGACTTGGGCGGCGGGCCGCCTTCGACGCGAATGACCTTGCAGTCGCCGCTGTCCGTCGGCTCGAAGCTCTTGCCGGCCGCCTTGGCGGCCGGGACCGACTCCCGCGAGACGGCGCTGTAGCAGCGCGAGCGGCCGTCCTGCCACTGCTCTGTGAGTTCGCTGTTCACCCACAAGGCGACGAGCTTGCCCTCGGCGCGGAAGTAGGCGTCCTCGGAGGGGTCGATGATGCAGTTCTTCGCGCCCTTGAACGAATCGACCAGCATCTTCATGCCGAGCGCGAATTCCGCCGCGTCGTCCTTGCCCAGGTCGCTGCGCTTGCGCACCATCTTGCCCCTGTGAAGCCGGATGGGCCCGTTGGCCTGGTTGATCATGAAGCAGTTGCTGCCGATGGCGGTCTTTGCGCCGACCGCGCTGCGGATGGCATCCATCGCGCCCGGCGTCGCGCCGAGCGAGCAGCCGCGAAAGTCGATCGCCGCCGGCGCGAGGTTCGCGGGAATGGCGCCCTTGATCGCCTCCGCCACCTTCTCCGGTCGAACGAAGGTGGTCGTGTTGCCCCGCTCGAATCCGAGGTCACCGCTCGCCAGCGAGTGCGACATGACGAAGAGCGTCTTGAAGGGGGCCTGGACGCGGCCGAGTTCGGCGGCGAGTTCGTCCACGCTGGACACCTTCAGCACGATGGCCCCGGGGGCGATCGTGAGCGCTTCGGAGATGGACTTCTCGTCCATCAGCAGCACGACATCGGCCGGCACCTTCGGGTCTCCCAGCTTGGCGGGCGCGGGCTTCTTCTTCGAGTCGCCCTTGGCGGGCTCGCGCTGAAGGCTGGCGGCCGGGGCCAAGGGTGTGGGCATGCGCGGCGCGGGCATGCCGGCGACGACTCGGTCGGCGGTGCGGTCGGCCTCGTGCTCCAGGGGGCTGTCGGCCGGCGATACCGTCAACGATGCGCCGGGCGGCGGGTCCGCCGCCTGGCTTTGCTGGACAGTGTGCGTGAGTTCGTGCGCCAGCAGATGCCGGCCTTCGGCGCTGTGCGGGCTGTAGCCGCCGGCGCCGAAGTGCACATGCTGGCCGACGGTGAAAGCCTTGGCTCCCACGCGTTCGGCCGCGGCGTGGCTGCGGGCATCGTCATGCAGGCGGACGTTGCCGAAGTCCCTGCCGTAGAGCGGTTCGAGGGCGCTGCGCAGCGCGGCGTCCATGGCCGTGCCGCCCTGCTGCGTCGACGCGAGGTCCGGCGCGGCGGACTCGGTGGGGCGCTGGGCGGCGCCTTCGCCATTCGCCTTGCGCTGGAGATCCTTCTTCTTGCAGGCCTCGCAGTCGCCGCCGCGCGCGCTGCAACTGCAGACGCGCTGCAGCGTGCGGGCGCCGGCGAGGTAGGTGCCCGCTGGCGCGAGCGCGTGTGCGTGGGTGCGGGTGTCGCTCATGGCAGATGGCCTTTGCGCGCGAGCTGCGCGTGCAGCGCAGCGGCGACCGCATGCGCCGGCGTCGGGCGCGCGGGGCTGTGCGGGTCGCCCAGGGCGGCCTGCACGGCGGCGGCGAAGCGGGTCGACGACGGCCTGCCGGTGCCGGCCGCGGCGGCGTCGATCACCAGATGCCGGATGTGGATCTGGAGCGTGCGCGGCGCCGGGGCTGGCGCTGGACGGCGGATGTTCATGCCGCTTCTCCCGCACGCGCGGCGTGGAAGATGCGGTCCAGCTTCGCGTGTTCCGCGCGGGCGGCGCCCATGAGGGAGGCCTGGTCGATGCAGCCGCCGCCGGCGGCGGCCTTGAACGCGCCGTGGAGCGCGATGCTCCGGATATGGCCGCCGGGAAGATCCATCCGCGCCAGTGCCTTGAAGTCGATGTCGCCGAGCGGCGCGGCGGGCGGAAACTGCCGGCGCCAGATCTGTTCGCGCGCGGCCGCGTCCGGGAAGGGGAAGACCACCACGAAGCGCAGGCGGCGCAGGAAGGCGCGGTCGAGCGCGCTCTTCATGTTGGTGGTGAGGATGGCGAGCCCGCGGTACGCCTCGATGCGCTGCAGCAGGTACGCCACCTCGATGTTGGCGTAGCGGTCGTGGCTGTCCTTCACCTCGCTGCGCTTGCCGAAGAGCGCGTCCGCCTCGTCGAAGAGCAACACGGCGCCGCTGGTCTCGGCGGCGTCGAAGAGCCGCTTCAGGTTCTTCTCGGTTTCGCCGATGTATTTGCTCACGAGCGTGGCGAGGTCGACGTGGTAGAGGTCGAGCGCGACCTCGTTGGCGATGGCCTCGGCCGCCAGGGTCTTGCCCGTGCCCGATTCCCCCGCGAAGAGCGCCGTGAGCCCCTGGCCGCGCGGATGCCGGTGGCCGAAGCCCCAGTCGCGGAAGACGCGCTCGCGGTGGCGGAGCTGGGCCGCGATGTCGCGCAGGGCGGCGAGTTGCGCCGGCGGCAGGACCACGTCGTCGAAGCGCGCCGGTGTGACGATGCGTCGCGCCAGGGCATCCAGCCCGCCGCGCGCCGCTTCGCGCGCCGTGTTCCACACACTGTCTTCACGCAGGGCCGGCGGCGTGGATTGCAGGCTGTCCACGAGGGTGTCGAGCGCGCCGGGGCCGAGGTGGAACTGCGCGGCCGCGCGTTCCAGCGCGGATGCGATCGCCGGATCGTTGTCGCCGCTGCTGTCTTGCCAGCGCGTGATCAAGGCGGCACGGGTGCGTGCCGCGTCCGGTGCGGGTACGTCGAAACGCAGCACGCGGCGCGGCACCGGCATCGATTCGAGGCCGGCCGCGGGCGCGCCCAGCCAGAGCAGCGGACTCTGCAACTGCTCGGCGAGGGCGAGCGCGGGCCCCTCACCGCCGGCCGCGTCGAGCCCGAGCACCGGCAACGCGCCGCCCAGCGCGACTTCGCGGTCGATGCGGCGTGCCACCATGACCTGCTCGGCGGCGTCTGTCGGCAGGTCGCGCGCATGGATCCACAGCGCGGACGAGGCCCAGCGCGCGGCGGTGCGCAGCGCGAGGTC
This sequence comes from Variovorax sp. 01T432, assembly GCF_056398605.1. Lineage (NCBI taxonomy): Bacteria > Pseudomonadati > Pseudomonadota > Betaproteobacteria > Burkholderiales > Comamonadaceae > Variovorax > Variovorax sp. 01T432. The sequence continues at coordinate 23,738 of NZ_JBFTPS010000005.1, read as the reverse complement.
GCGCTGGGCGCCGGCGTCGGGCGGCTCGCCGTGGAGCACCGCGATGGGCGCGCGCTCGTCCTCGTGGCCGCGCAGCGCCTGGGCCATGCGCTCGACCAGCGCGGCATCGGCGTCGTGTGCCGGGGCCGGAGGAATGGCAACGTACCGAACGGTGCCGAGCAGGCGTGCGTCGGTGGCGGGAACGCCGGTGATGAAGTGCAGGACGCGTTCGTCGATGCGCAACTCGGCCTGCGTGAGCGGCGTGTCGGGCTCGGGCTCGATCAGCTGCCAATAGCGCAGCGGCGATTGCGGCGACAGCGCGTCCCAGTGCGGCTGCGTGAGAACGGCCAGGGCCAGCGAGAAAGTCGCCCGCGAGGACGTGCCCGCGTTGCGCGATTGGACGGCCGCGCGCAGGCCCTGGTCGAGCTCGATGCCGGCGGTGAGCAGCAGCAACTCGCGCTCGAAGGGCGTCAGGCCGAAGCGCTGGGCGCAGCGCAGCAGCGCGGGCGTGAATCCGGCCTCGGCGTCGGCGTCCAGGCTGTCGCGGATGAGCGCTTCATCGGTCGTCGCGTCGATGCGCGTCCGCAGGCTCGCCATGGCCGAGACCAGCCATCGCTGGTTGCGCGCGGACCATGACTCGACCGGTGTTGCCTCGATGCGTGCGTTCATGCCGGCACCGTGATCTGTTGACTGGCGTCGAACACGGGCGCGGGCCCGCTGCGGTCGAGCAGCACGCTGTCGGTGCCGTCGATGCGCAGCCGCACCCAGTGCGCGCCGGCGGGCAGGCTGTCGGGAAAGTCGAAGACCAGCGGGTCGGTGGCATTCGTGCGCTTGTGCGCGCTGGCTTCGACGGTGTCCAGCAGCAGCCGCGCGGCCTGCTCCGGCCGCACCTGCGGGCGCGCGGCGAGGGTCAGGGTCACGCGAGGCGGCGGGCCGCCGCCTCGCGCGGCGGTGGCGGCGGGCAGGCCGAGGGGCGCGTCGGCGGTGATCACCGGCGCGGGGGCGAGCACCAGCGGGATGGCGTTCGTCTCCCGCGCATCGGCTTCGCCGCTGGGTGTGAAGCGCAGGCTCAGGGCCCATTGGCCGGCGACGAAGGTGCTCTGGGCCGGCAGGTCGTTGGGCAGGGTGATCACGATCTCGGTGCCCGCGAGGTTGGGCGGCGGCGGCGTGAACTCGATCGGCGCGGCCAGCAGCCGGTGCGCGAGCCGCACGCGGTGCCCGCTGCCGGACAGGCGCGCGCCGCTGAGGGTCACCGTGTCGCCCAGGCGGGCGCCGCTCTGCTCCAGCTGGGGCTTCGCCGTGAACAGCGTGGGCAGCGGCGGCTGCATGTCGGCGTTGACGACGACGCCGCGATCGCGGTGGGTCGTCGGGTCCACCTTGCCGCGCGAGAGCACCGGCAGCGGCGTGCGGCCGGGCTGGGTGCCCTCGATCAGCACCACCGACACCTGGTAGGCGGCCGAGGGACGGTAGTTGCTCTGGATGGCGGCCCACAGCTTCGACATCTCGTCCCCGCCCATCGCCGCCGGCGTGATTTTGATGAGCTCGACCTGGTCGGCGAGGTCTGATGCGGTGAGCGCCTGGAACGCGGGCGGCAGCATGCTCAGGTCGAGCGGGCTCGGGTCGAGGGCGCGGCGCACCGACGCGCGGTCGAACACCGGGCGCTCGTGCAGCAGGTGCATCGCGTAGCCGAGCAGGATCTCGGCCTCGAAGTCGGCGCGGCCGTAGGCGGTGAGGATGTAGTGCAGGTCGATCGCGAGCGGCGCGTTGGTGAGGCGCACGCCGCTGATCGCGCCGCGTGAGGGGAGCGCGCTGTTGCGCCAGCCGAGGTTGGGCGTGACCTGGTGCAGGAAGAGGTTCAGGCGCGGCGGGTCTTCGACGCTCTTCAGGTCGATGGTGTCGGGTGCCACCGCGCTCACCTTGACGTGGGCGCCCATCACCGCGCCGGCCTCGATGAGCCCGTTGTCGAGCAGGTTGCGAAGGACGGCACTGACGGCGCCGATGGCCAGGGGAGAACTCACGCCGCGCCTCCGTTGCGCGGCCGGTCGCGCTGGCGAAGGTAGTCGCCCAGGGGCAGCGTGGAGGCGTTGCCGCGCGGCTTGGCGGCCGGGCGCTGCGGTGTGCCGGCGGCGGGCGCGCGGACGTCGAGGCGGTCGATGGTGACCTGGATGACCGTCGGTTGCTGCTGCACTTGCCGCGCAGCTTGCCGCGGGGCGGGCAGGCGGTGCTCGACCGCGCTCTCGCGCAAGGGTGTGCGGTGAGAGGTGGCGGTCGGTGGCTGTGGACTGGCGCCGTGGATCGCGCCGGGCCTCGGCGCATCGGTGTTGCGCGCCGCGAAGGTCCGCATTGCCGCAGCGCCGTGCACGATGGGGGGCGGCTCACGGTCGCGCGAGATGTCGCGCGGCGCGCGCTCGACGCGCGGATCGGCAAGGGCTTGCACCTGCGCCGCCGCCACGGGACGATCGTCGGTCGGGTCCGAGCTTGGTTGCCGTGGTGCCGAGGGTTGTTCCTCGTGGGCCCGCGCCTGCCTCTCTCGTGGCGGCGCTTCGAAGAATTCCCCGGAGGGCGCATCCGGAGCGCGCCCCGCCGGCGCCACGGCAGCGGCATCGGTGCCGAGCTGCTGCGGCGTGGTGGCGTAGCGCGGCGCCAGCGCGGGGCGCACCCGGCTGGCTTCGCCCGCGCCGGGACGAAGGCGCTGGAGGAAGGGCATTGCCGCGCTCGTCATGTCGCGCCTACGAGTTGCAGATAGGCCGCGCGCCGCGTCGGGCTCAGCGCGAGCACCTGGTCCTCGCTCCAGCCGTAGCTCCGCGCGAGGGCGTCGACATCGAGCACGAGCCGCTCGGCGCCGTCCTGCAGTTCGGTCCACAGCACCTGGCCGACGTCCATCGAGGCGGGCCAGCGCTCGCCGCATGCCGGGCAGGCGAGCTCGAAGACCACGCTGGCGCCGGGCTCCAGTGCTTCCATGCGCCGCGAGAGGGCGTCGGCGATTCTGGCCGGCAGGGCGGCCGGGTCGCAAGCCTCGCCCTCGTCCGTCTCGCAGCGCGTGACGCACAGGCGCAGGAGCGCGGGAACGAAGGCTTGGGCCTCGGCGGCTCGACGCAGGTCATCGATGTCGGGCAGGCGGAATTCGACGCGATGGCCATCGGCATCCAGTCGATGCATGCCGGCCGTGGGCTCCTTGGGCTGCAGCTCGCGCGCGAGCGCATCGCAATCGATCGTGAACTCGGCGGTCGCGTCGCAACGGGGGCAGTCGCAGCGCAGCGATTGCGACGGACCGAAGAGGCGCGAGCGCAAGCCGAGCAGCGCCGCGTTGCGCGTGCCCAGCGAGCGCGGTGGCTCGTCGCCATGCAGCGCCGAGAGCAGGGCGTCGTCGCGCCATGCCGGGGCCGCCGCGGCCGCGCGGTCCCACAGCGCGAGCAGCTCGGTGGCCGACGATGGCGGCGTTGCGCGCATCTTTCATCCAGTCCGGGCTCAGGCCGGCTCGGTGAAGCTGGGCTCGCTCGGCTCCGTCACATCGAGGTCGCGTTCCCAGCCCTCGTTCTCCAGCTTCAGGTGCTGGATCGCCACCGCGTTGGCGTTGGCATCGAGATCGGGCAGGGCCTGGAATTCCGAGACCCAGGCGCGGAACACCTTGTAGGCGATGACCAACTGGCCGGCCTCGTTGTAGACCTCGATGATGAGGTCCTTGCGGAAGTCCTTGAGCGATACCTCGGCGCCCAGGCCGGAGCCGAAGTTCCACACCTTGTTGGCCCACTTCTCGAACTCGGTGTCGTGCGTGACGCCGCGCTCCAGCGTGATGGCGTCGTACTTGGTGCGCCCCGGGGACTTGCGCCCGGTGGAAGGGTCGCCGCCCTCGCGGAACTCGATCACTTCGGTGGTCCTCTTGAGGGCCGAGACCTTGCTGATGCCGGCGACGTAGCGACCGTCCCACTTGACCCTGAACTTGAAATTCTTGTAGGGGTCGAAGCGCTGCGCATTGACGGAAAACTGGGCCATGGGGTCGCTCCTGTCCTGTTAGGTGGGGATGTCGCCGGCGATCTGCTGCAGCTTGATCACCACGAACTCGGCCGGCTTCAGCGGCGCGAAGCCGACGAAGATGTTGACGATGCCGAGGTTGATGTCGGCCTGTGTGGTGGTCTCGCTGTCGCACTTGACGAAGTAGGCTTCCCTGGGCGTACGGCCCTGGAATGCGCCCTGGCGGAACAGGCCCTGCATGAAGGCGCCGATGTTGAGCCGGATCTGCGCCCACAGCGGCTCGTCGTTGGGCTCGAACACCACCCATTGCGTGCCGCGGTAGAGGCTCTCTTCGAGGAACAGCGCCATGCGGCGCACGGCGAGGTATTTCCATTCCGAGGCGATCGGGTCGGCGCCGGCAAGCGTGCGCGAACCCCATACGACGCGTCCATAGACGGGGAAGTCGCGCAGGCAGTTCACGCCCATCGGGTTGAGGTCGCCGTTCTCCAGGTCCGTGAGCTTGACGGTCAATGCGCTCACGCCCGTGAGCGTCGCCTCGGTGCCCGCGGCCGACTTCCACACGCCGCGCGTCGCGTCGGTGCGCGCCATGACGCCGGCCACCGCGCCGCTGGGCGCGAATTCCTCCAGGCGGTTCTCGCGCAGGGGATTGGGCGCGCGCACACGCGGGAAGAAGAAGGCCGCGTTGATGTCGCGGCCGACGTCGTTGGCATGCGTGACGGCCTCGGCGATGGTGTCCACGGCCGTGGGCGGATCGACCAGCAGGATGGCGCGGCGGCGCCGGCAGTAGCTGAGCGCGGTGCCGAGGTCGGCGGCGTCGACGTCGTCGTCCGGCGCGAAGGGCGGGATGACGAGGATGTTGAACAGGTCGGCGTGCTCCAGCGCGAAGATGCCCTGGCGCGTGGTCTCCAGGCCGGCCGCCGTGACCTGCGCGGCGCTGACCGGATCGCCATCGGCCGTGGCCGCGACGGTGAGCAGCGTGGCGGCCGCCGGGGCCGGCCGGGCCGGGGGGACGGGCACGGCGGTGGCGCGCACGAGGCTGCTGCCCAGCAGCACCCGCTCCACGTAGCGGGCGTGCGCGGGGTCGGTGGAGAGGCCGAAGTACACCTCGCGCACATCGGTGTCGGTGTCATGCACGGTGAGGTTGAAGAGAGGCGCCGGCAAAGTGCCGCCGGATCCGTCGTCGTCCGTCACGGTGACCTCCACCAGGCCGCCCCATGAGCCGGGGTTGGCCGCGGCGAGCGTCAGGCCGGCGTTGGTGATCGAGGCGGTGGCCGTGTTGGCGCCGACCACCCGCACGATCAGCGCGTCGCTGCCGCCGTTCTGGAAGTACTGGCTGACGGCGAAGGACATCGGGCTCGCGGTCCACAGGCCGCCGAAGATGCGGCCGTACTCCGCGAAGCTGTGGATGCGCACGGGACTGAGCTTGAGCGGATCGTTGTCGACCGGCCCTCGCAGCGCACGGCCGACGAAGGCGGTGATCGATGTGGCCACGCCGGTGATCGTGCGAACGCCGCTCGATACCTCTTCGATGTAGACGCCGGGAAAAGTCAATGCCGATGGCATGCCGTGCTCCTTCTTGCGCGCAGCGCGCGGTTCTTGCGGTTCGCGGTGCGGCCCATCGTCCTGTCAGGAACGACGAACCCCGTTGGACTCCCTCGCATACAGCACCGTCCCGTCCGCCAGGCTCACACGGCGCATCAGGCCGCCCTCGACCAGGTGGACGAGCGCGCGTTCGACCTGCTCGGGCGTGGCCGCGGCACCGCAGGCGCCCAGCCACCAGCGCCCGATGCCTTCGGCCGAGTCAGCCGCGAGCGGATGCGCCCCCAGGTAGTCCAGGATGAGGCGCGAGACCGTCTCCTGTGCCTGCGAACCCGCTTGCTTCATACGGACTCCTGCGGAGTGCCCGCGTCGACCCGTCGAACACGTTGCGCCTGCATTGTTTGCAAGGTCGGTGCCAACGGAGCTTGCGCGCGCAAGGCTGCCTCAAGTCCGTGCCGGCATTGGGTTTCCCTGTTGGATGCCGGAGGAAGATGGGTCAAGGATGACCCGGCGCAAGCAGCCGCGGGAGGGTCGCTATTCACCCACCGGGGCATCCGTGGCCCAGGGGGCCGCGTCGCGTTCGATGCCGTGCTTCTTCAGCAGCTTGCCGAAGGCGCGCCTCTCCTTGCCGACCATCTGCGCGGCGCGTGTCACGTTGCCATCGGCCTGGCGCAGGGCGCGCTGAAGATAGTCCTGCTCGAACACGCGCACCGCCTCGGCCTTCGCCACCTGGAAGCGCATGAGGGCGCTGTCGTCGCAGTCGGCGGTGGCTGCGGCGGGCATCGTGGCACGGGGCTGCGGCTGTTGCGCCGGGTAGCCCCCGCCCATGAGGAATTCGCGGTGCACCCAGTTCTCGAGTTCGCGGATGTTTCCCGGCCATGGCTGGCTGCAAAGCCACTGGAGGGTCTGCGCGGAAAGCGTCTTCGCCGGCAGGCCGTACTTGGTGCTGAAGCACCGGATGAAGTGCGCGGCGAGCAGCTGGATGTCTCCGATGCGCTCGCGCAGCGGGGGAAGCACCAGGTGCAGGATCTTCAGGCGGTACATCAGGTCGGCCCGGAATGCGCCTTCTTCGACCAGTGCCGCCAGCGGACGGTTCGATGCCGCCACCACGCGCACGTCGGTGCTGAGTTCGCGTGCCGTGCCCAGGGGACGATAGCGCTGGTCCTGAAGGAAGCGCAGCAGTGTCACTTGCGCCTTGCTGCTCAGGGCGTCGACTTCGTCGAGGAAGAGGGTGCCGCCGTCGGCCTCGGCGACGAGGCCGGTGCGCGCGTGGCGGGCATCGGTGAAGGCGCCGCGCTCATGGCCGAAGAGCTCGGACTCGATGAGTGTTTCGGGAAGGGCGCCGCAATTGACCGGAACGAAGGGGCGGGCGCTGCGCAGGCCGCCGTAGTGGATGACGCGGGCCGCGAGCTCCTTGCCGGAGCCGGTCTCGCCCTCGATCAGCGCGGGCGCTTCGGTGGCCGCGATGCGCTTGAGTTGCGCCACCATCGCCGCGTGCGCGGGGGAGGCTCCGATGATCTCCTCATCGAGGCGCCGCCATTGTTCCGAGCTGCGCTTCACGTCATGAGGGATTGGCGGCGACATGGGAGGCCGAATCTACCCGGCTCCCCACGAAGCGCAATATCACTGATGGCGTACTGCGCGATGGCCTTAGTTCTTCAGTACACAGAACGGCCAGCCTTCGATGCCGGCCCAGATGCATGCACGGATGCATGCCATCACGATATGAGGGTCCTGCGCGGAAGGCACGGTCTTCATCAAGATGAGCATGGCGATGACTCCCTAAAGTGCCCAGTGTGAAATGTGGAGGACCACATAGCCGAGCGAATGCCAGAAAAGTGCTTCGGCCTGGTTGGAGGTCAGGATGACCGAGCCGCCCGGCCCGAAGCACTCGTAACCCCAACCGTTGCCCGCCGAATCCGGAATGGTCTTGTCCATGGCGTGCCTCCTATGTTGGAAGTTTTAGGCGATTGCAGACGTGCGCGCGAGCGGCGCGCAGCCCTCGCCGTCGTCATCCCGCGTGCGGACATCCTGTCCGGATTCAGGCGGCGCGCGGCCGTCGGCTCCGGCTGACAGGCGGCCCTGGCTGAAGGCCACGGACACCGCCTCGGTCATCAAGAATTCTCCAGATTCAATTCGGCGCTTCCGATCCAGAATTGCCCGCCCAACCACTTCGCAGATCCATCCTTCATGCTCCCTGAATCATTGCGCCGAGTCCTGTCCCCGTTCTTCCTTGCGCCATCGCCAGCGCCAGAGCAGAAGCCGGAATGGATGGAGTCCGACCTGGGACAATCCAACACGCCCATCCACGCACTGTCCGCCGACCAGATGCCATGGCAGTCGGAGGCGCAAGGCAAGTTCAAGCCCTTGCGCCGGAGCATCATTGCGGTGCTGCCCCGCCAACCATTCGTGGACTGGCTGCGCACGCGACCCGGTGAGAAGGATGCGAGCCTGAAGTACGCCCGGGAACACAGCAGCATCGCGTTCCTCATCCCGTATCCCATGAACACGCACGAGACCGTGCGCGTCGTGCCCGAACACTGGCCGCGCTTCTTCTCGCAGATGCTCGAACGCCACTGCGAGAACCCCGAGGACTGGCCCCAGGATCGCACATGGGACATGTTCCAGCAGTGGTTCGAGGTCGAATACCGCGACACCGTGCTCGACATCGCCGAATCGCTGCCGGCCGTCATACCCGAAGCCGATTGGACCGGGGCGTGGTGGACGCCGCAGACGCGGGTGCCCGCCTGAGCGCTTCGCCGCCGCGCGTCGTCAGGACTTCGGCAGGTTTCCGAAGCGTTGGAAGATCGCGGACCCCAGGCGCTTGATCTCCATCATCGAGTCGGATTTCGGTGCCTCATCTCCCGCGAGCACGGCTGCTGCGTGTCCCGCCGCCTCGCTGGCGGCCCGTGCGTTTGCCGAGCAGCGCATGAGTTCACGCTGGCGTTGATGGGGTTCGAGGGACACGAAGTCCCGCATGAGTTCCTCGCTCACTTTCAGCGCCTGCGCCGCCGCCGTCAGGCTCTCGTGAATGGCTGCGCGCACGCGATTGCCGAAGTCCGTATCTTCCTGGACCCTCTGTTCGGCCTCCTGCACCGAGGGAGGCAGGACCCCCAGATCGGTCGGCGCGAAATAGGGGACTGCTGAGGTCCCGAGGTGGCGCCCGGCGATCACCTGTTCAACGGCGGTCCTGGCCTTCTTGACCGTATCCAGATCAGGTATTTCCATTGCTTGCCCCGTTCATTGGAGGAGCCCGAAGTGTGGCCCCCGTCGCCGAGATGGGCGCGTGGGGGCGCATGGCAATCCCACAGGACCGTTAAATCCGCCACGAGGCGAAAGTAAATGCGTCGCCGCATGCGGGATCGCCGCGCCGCGCCTTGGTGTAGGCATGTAGAACTAAATGGTCGGTTCCGCGCTGCAGCAAGTCTGGCCTTCGATCGGGCTTGAGGCCTACACGGCGCGAAGTGCAGGTCACAAGAATCCTTCCCGGGCGAAACAGCAAACGGGAAGTCTTCATGGATGTGTCATTCAATGCCGAAGTGGCGGCCCTGCGGGCTGCGGCAAGCACGTCGACCCAGGTGCGCGAGATGGCGCAAGAGCGGATCGTCAACGCCTTCCGGCAATTTCTTGATGGAACGGGCACGGGGCCGACCGACGCCGACTTGCAGAGCTTCGCCAGACTTGCGCTGGTAGAGAGGGCCCTGCAAAGCCATCTCGACCGCGTCATCGCGTCTTCGGAATCGTTCTCGGGGGTCTCGGCGTCGTAGCGTCGGCGGGTTGTGGCGATTGCCGCACGAGCAGATGCGGCGCCGCCGTGCGCTCGTCGACCCACTTCATCGCCTGGACCTGAGCCTGGACGCGGGCACTGGCCTCGCCATGCCTCGGTTGAGTGGGCTTGACCAGGAGAAAGGGCATGCCGCTGGGCGACACGAGTTCGCAGATCGTGATCGACCAGAACAGACCATCTTCGTCTCGGGTCGCGCCGCACAGGAAGCTCCAGCCGCGATAGCGGAAAGGGGCGAAGCCGCTCTCGTCGATCATCGCGCTCGCATCGTTCATTTGAGGCCGAGGTGGTCGCGGACATCCTGGGCCGAAGTGCCGGCGGCCGCGACTGCAATGCGCAGGGCCTCTTCGGTTATGCCGAGAGCCTCGGTCCAGTAGCGCACCTCGTGATCCTCGGTGACGTTGATGTGAGCCCGATCCTGCGGGCCGCGCTTGCTCAGGTCGTCTGGCATCGATATCTCCATGAATATCCGGAGAAGGTACATGTCGTTGGCCCGAAGCTCTTGTAGGAGTCGGCCCCAGGCGGAGGGCGTATTTCTGCTCATCCGCAGATCGGGCGTGCGGTCAACATCGCATCCCTGTGATCGGGCTGGTGAACCCTATCATTGCAGCGATCGATGATCGAGCACATCGGCCGGAAGCCGCGCCACGGGCGCGCGGCGGTATCAATGAACAGGTCTGAACAAGGCAAGGAAGAAGAATGCAAGTCGCCAGCATCGACAGAACGCCGCCGACCCCGATCCGGGCGGCCGCCACGGTGCTTATCTGCCGGGACGGCGCCGCGGGACTGGAGGTCTTCCTGATCCAGCGCCACGGCCTGTCCGACGTGCATGGGGGGTCTTACGTCTTCCCGGGCGGCAAGGTCGACCCTGCCGACTCCCGGCTCGACTTCCCGGTGCATCTCGACCAGGAGCCCGCCCGTTTGCACGCCTTGCTGAATGACGACAGCATCGACGAGACGACCGCGGCGGCGATCCACGTCGCCGCGGTGCGCGAGGTCTTCGAGGAATGCGGATTGCTGATCGCTCATGGGATGACGCAAGAAGGTCTGCGTCGCGCCTTCACGCTTGCTGCGGAGGGCATTGCGTTCAATGAAGTGCTGCGGCTGCTCGAGCTGCGTCTGGACACGCATGCGCTTCGGCCATGGTCGCGCTGGATCACGCCCGCCCGGTCGCTGACGTCGGACGGAAAACGCTTCGACACCCGCTTCTTCGTGGCAGAGGCGCCAGTCGGGCAGCTCGCCGGTCACGACAACCACGAGGCCGTGCACAGTGTCTGGCTGCGCCCACGTGATGCGTTGGAGAAGTACTGGCGCGGCGAGATCGTCCTGGCTCCGCCCCAGATCATGAGCCTGGCGCATCTCGGTCGACATGCCAGCGTTTCCGGAGTGTTTGCCGAGGCACAGGGGCGCGCACCCTTTGTCGTGCGGCCGCACACTTTCGAGTTCGAGGGCGCGCGGGCGGCGGCCTACCCCGGCGACGAGGTCCATCCGGAGCGCGTGCGCGTCATGCCCGGACCCCTTCGCCTCATCCTTCGCGGCAAGCGGCTGGAGCCGCCGGGTGGGTTCGAGGACCTGTGGCGCTGAGTTCAGCCGGGAACTGCGCCTGGCGTTGATGCACGCCGATGAGCGGCGCGCCAGCGAGCGGGCGTCAGGTCGAGGTGACGCTTGAATGCCCGCTGAAACGCCGCCTCGGACCGATATCCCACGGCCTCCCCTATGTCGGCCACGGGCAGGTCGCTCTGCAGCAGCTTGCGCCCAGCCAGGGTCATCCTGACTTCGGTCAGCACCTCGGCTGCGGAGCGGCCGAACGCCTCGTCGAAATGACGCACGAAGGTGGCGCGCGACATGTGGCACAGGGCCGCGAGCTCCGGCAGGCTCCAGGGCCGCTCCGGCGCGTCGAACATGGCGAGGACCGCGGGTTGCAGGCGCGGCCGTCGCGCCAGCGCAAGCAGCCCGCGCGGCGGCTCGGATGCTTCACTGGCAAAGCGCAGCGTCAGTGCAAAGAGCGCGGCCGACAGATGGCTCACCAGCGTTTCTGCACCGGGGCGCTCCTCCAGCGCTTCTTCGCGCATCAGCTGGACCAGTCTGGCCAGCCTTGTCGAGCCGCTGGAATCGCCCGCGACCTGGCTGTGCACGATCAGGCGGTGAGGCAGGAAGTCGCGCAGAAGGCGGTCGGGCGCGGCACCAAGGACGAAGTGGCCGCATAACAGATTCGCCGGCTCGTCCTGGCCGCTGTTCTCTGCAATCTCCAGCGTCGCCCCGGCCCGCTTCTGCGCGGGCAGGGGCGTGCGTCCGCTGCTGTCGTGCAGTCGATGCGGGGAGCGGCGCGGGAATAGCACGATGTCGCCGGCCTGAAGCTGCTCGGGGGCGCTATGGCCATCTTCGACCGTCGCCTGGCCGCGAAGCAAAACGTGATACGCGATTTCGTGCACGCCGGCTTCTGCCTGCTCGATCTCCCACGGTGCACCGAAGTGGCAGCGGATGTCGAGGCGGCCACTCACGGGCAGGAGCGAGAGAAGGCGGCTCAGCAAGTCCACGGTGATCCTTGTATGAGACGAATAAGCATAGATTTGATATTTTTCAATATTAACGTACTCAAAATTCACGCATACAGTCAATACCAGCCCGCAAGAAGGGCCTGTTCAACATCAACCAGGAGTTCACCATGTCACGTCTTTCCATGATCGAGCCCAACAAGGCCACCGGCCCTGCAGCAGATCTCTTCGCCGCCATCAAGAAGGCCGTCGGCCGCGTGCCGAATGCCTATGCCACAGTCGGTACGCACAGCCCGTCGGCGCTCGCGGCGCTCCTCGGTGCCGACGGTGCCTTGGCGGCGGGCAGTCTCGCGAAGTCGGATGTCGAGGCCATCAAGCTTGCGGTCAGCGAAATCGGTGGCTGCGATTACTGCGTGGCCGCACATACGCTGGTCGGCAAGATGACCGGTCTGTCGCCGGAGGCGATGAAGCAGATTCGCGGCGGCATCGCGACTGGCAATGAAAAGCGAGATGCGCTGGTGCGCTTCGTCCGCACGCTCGTGACTTCGCACGGCACGGTGCCGCAAGCCGAGGTTGAGGCCGTGCGAGGCGCCGGTTATACGGAGCAACAGGTGGTGGAGGCGATCCTCGCGATCAGCGTGATCACCTTCACGAACCTCATCAACCGCGTGAATGACACGGAACTGGACTTCCCCGCAGTCGTTTGAGGGCGATTCCGGATCGAGCGGTTCATCTGAAAGGCCAGTTCGATGCGGGCTTTTTCCAAGGCGAGGGAGGGGTTTCGCGGATGGCCTCCCTCAGCGGATGCTCAGGATTCGCTCAGCTTTGGCTCATTCTGGCTATCTAGAGTGACAGCGGGTCTTTCGGGCCGCATGGTGCAGCGCGGGGAACCCTACAAAGGAGTCTCTCTCATGCAAGCTTCTCTCAAAGTCCTGGCCTTCGGCAGTTTTTTCGCCCTTGCCGCACTGGGCTCCGTAGCCGCGAACGCACAGAACTCATACAGCGAAGGGGTCTACCAAGGCGCCGTTTCCGCAGCGCATGCCAGCGGGACGGAGGCGGTCGGGCAGTCGACTGCCGCGCCCGCGATGAATTCGTCGGTCTCCGATGACGAGGTGTACAAGGGGGCCGTCGCTGCCGCACGTCCGGAAGGCACCGAGGCCGTCGGGCAATCGACCGGGGCACCGATGATGAGTTCGTCCTTGTCTCGGGACGAGGTGTACAAGGGCGCCGTTGCCGCGGCGCATGCGAGCGGTACGGAGGTGACGGGCCAATCGACGGGCATGGCCGCAGTGACAGGAGGTATGCCGCACTAGCGAGCAAGGAGAGCGGAGGCGCGTCGGGCCTCGCGGATCCTGTCGCTGCTGATCAACCTTCTGTTTTCATGGCTCGATCGCCATGGTGCCCGGGGCCGGAATCGAACCGGCACGCCTTGCGGCGGGGGATTTTGAGTCCCCTGCGTCTACCAATTTCACCACCCGGGCACAAAGGGAAGGCAGCCCAAAATTATGGCACAGTGCCTTCCATGAAATATCCGACGATCGAAGACGCGATTGGCAAGACGCCGCTGGTCGCACTGCAGCGCATCGATGCGGCTGCAAACGCCCCGCGCGGGAACGTGATTCTTGGCAAGCTGGAAGGCAATAACCCCGCCGGCTCCGTCAAGGACCGTCCGGCCCTTTCGATGATCAAGCGCGCCGAGGAGCGCGGCGAGATCAAGCCGGGCGATACGCTCATCGAAGCCACCTCCGGCAACACCGGGATCGCGCTTGCGATGGCCGCCGCCATCAAGGGCTATCGCATGGTGCTGATCATGCCGGAGGACCTCTCGGTCGAGCGGGCCCAGACGATGAAGGCCTTCGGCGCCGAACTCGTGCTGACGCCCAAGAGCGGCGGCATGGAGTACGCCCGCGACCTGGCGGACCAGATGGTGGCGCAGGGCAAGGGCCGCGTACTCGACCAGTTCGCCAACCCCGATAACCCGCGCATCCACTACGAAACCACGGGCCCCGAGATCTGGGCCGACACCGGAGGCCGCATCACGCACTTCGTGAGCGCGATGGGAACGACGGGCACCATCACCGGGGTGTCGCAGTTCCTCAAGGAAAAGAACGCGTCGGTACGCATTGTGGGCGCCCAGCCCGAAGAGGGCGCGCGCATCCCGGGTATTCGCAAGTGGCCGCAGGAGTATCTGCCCAAGATCTACGACCCTCGCCATGTCGACCAGATCGTCAACGTGAGCCAGGACAACGCCGAGGAATTGTGCCGGCGGCTGGCGCGCGAGGAGGGCATCTTTGCCGGCATCTCGGCTGCCGGCGCACTGTGGGTGGCGCTGGAGATCGCCAAGACGGTCGAGAACGCGACGATCGTCTTCGTGGTGTGCGACCGCGGCGACCGCTATCTGTCGACCGGCGTGTTCCCCGCCTGAGGCCCCGAGAGCTCGAACCGATGACCGACCCCAAGTTCTGCATGGTCTGCGCGACGCCGCTGGCCCATATCGAACGGCCTGAAGACGGTGGGCTGAAGTCGCGCGTGCGCTGCCCATCCTGCGGATGGACCCACTGGAACAACCCGACGCCCGTGCTGGCCGCGATCATCGAATACCGCGGCCAGGTGCTGCTGGCGCGCAATGCCGCGTGGACACACAACATGTACGCGCTGATCACCGGTTTCATGGAAGCCGGCGAGACGCCGCAGGAAGGCATTGCCCGCGAGATCAAGGAAGAGACCAACCTCGACGCGAGCACCCTCAACCTGGTCGGCGTCTACGATTTCCAGCGAATGAACCAGGTGATCATTGCCTACCACGCGGTGGCCGACGGCGAGGTGAAGCTTTCGCCCGAACTGGTCGACTACAGGCTCTACGACCTCGAGGCGCTCAGGTGCTGGCCGGCGGGCACCGGCTATGCGCTCGCCGACTGGCTGCGCACGCGCGGCCACGAGCCCCGTTTCATGGAGTGGCCGCGGCCGAGATGACGTACGCCCGGCGGGCCGAAGGACCTGCCTAGAATCGAGAAGCTTCAAGGACACGCGATGCATATTCACAAAGAACTCGACACCCGCGGACTCAACTGTCCGCTGCCCATCCTGAAGGCCAAGAAGTCGCTCAACGAAATGCAGAGCGGCCAATTGCTGAGGGTGGTGTCGACGGATGCCGGCTCGGTGCGGGATTTCCAGGCTTTCGCGCGCCAGACCGGCAACGACCTTGTCGAGCAGCAAACCATCGGTACCGACTTCATTCACGTTCTTCGGCGCCGCTGATACGGTTTTGCATCATGAGGCGGAGCTTCCGCATTGCAGTAGTGGCTGTCGCCCTGAGCGGGTTGGCGGCGGTCATCACGTTGACGATGTGGAGCGATGGAATGTCTTCGGACCCCGGCAACCCAAGACCACCTGCCGCCGCGATCGCGCTCGCGGTGCTCGGCGATTCGAACAGCCAGTCCTACCAGGATTACATCTGGTCCCCTGCGGGTTCGGCCGAGCGTGGCGGTGCGCTGCGTTCTCGCACATTCCAGTGGACGGAGGTGCTCATGCGCCTGCGGGGACGGGAAATGGACCTCGGGCCCTGGGTGCGATGGGGCCGGCCCGGCGTCGTGGCCCGGGCGCGCGAATGGCTGGGCTTGCCCGGCGGCCGGGCGCCGAGGAAAGAGGACTACCTCTACAACTTCGCGAATTCTGGTGCCGCGTGCAAGAACCTCATGGGTGGCCGTTTTCGCCAGGCGCCCCGGCTCGTTGCGCTGATGGACGAAGACCCCGAGCGCTGGAATCGCGGAGTGGTCGTGATCCGCATCGGCCTCAACGACTGGGGAGGCCTGCTGGATATCCAGGCACGAGACCCTGCCGCGCCCGAACTGCGCGCCGCCACGGCGTACTGCGCTGGAGAGATCGGCGCGGCGATCGCAATGATCCATGCGTCGCATCCGTCGACCCGCATCCTGGTCGCGGGCATCGCCAACGAGGCAGACGATCCGGAGAATTTCGACCGCTACCAGTCGGCGTCCGATACAGCGAACATAGCGATTGCGCTCGACGGCTTCAACGCGGCGCTGCGTCGAGTGGCATCCGGCAATCCGCGCGTGGCCTTCTTCGACGATGACGCGTGGTTCAAGTCGCTGTGGGGCGCGCGCAGCGCCGACGGCAAGCCGATTTACAAGACGGTAGCCATCGGGCCGACGCTCCGCGTAACGAACACGGCGGGCGACGACCCGCGGAATTCACTTCTGGCGGATCACCATGCAGGTCTGGTATGGAACGCGTTGTGGGCGCAGTCACTGGTGGCGCGACTGCGCGAGGCCTTCGATCTGCCTTTGACCCCGATCAGCGATGAGGAGGTCGAGCGCTTCGTCGATCCGCTGGTAGATCCGCTCAGAGCTCCAGGCTCTTGAGGTAGCTGCGGAACTGGGCGCCGACTTCCGGGTGCGCCAGCGCGAGTTCGACAGTGGCCTGCAGGAAGCCTTCCTTGCTGCCGCAGTCGTATCGAATGCCCTTGTAGGCATAGGCGTAGACGCTTTCCTTCTTCAGGAGCGCGGCGATACCGTCGGTCAGCTGAATCTCGCCGCCGGCGCCCTTGGGCTGGTTGCGGATCTCATCGAAGACGCCAGGCGTGAGGATGTAGCGGCCGGCCACGCCGAGACGAGAGGGCGCGTCTTCGGGCTTCGGCTTCTCGACCATGCGGTTTACCTTGATCAGGCCCTCCTCGACGGGCTCGCCCGCGACGATGCCGTAGCGCCTGACCTGTTCCAGTGGAACTTCCTGCACGGCCAGCAGCGAACTGCCGAGTTTGGCGAAGACGCGTGTCATCTGCGCCAGCACCGGTTCGCCACCCTTCGGACCCACCATCAGGTCGTCCGCCAGCAGGACGGCGAAGGGTTCTTCGCCCACCAGGTGCTCCGCGCACAGGACTGCATGGCCCAAGCCCAGCATCCGCGGTTGACGCACGTAAGAGCAGGTCATGTCGTCGGGCATCACCGAGCGGGCGATCTCGAGGAGTTCTGTCTTATTGCTGGCCTCGAGCTGGCTTTCCAGTTCATAGGCGGTGTCGTAGTGATCTTCGATCGCGCGCTTGTTGCGGCCGGTCACGAAGATCATGTCGCGGATGCCGGCGGCATAGGCCTCCTCGACGGCGTACTGGATCAGTGGTTTGTCCACTACCGGGAGCATTTCCTTGGGCTGAGCCTTCGTGGCCGGCAGAAAACGGGTGCCAAAGCCAGCTACGGGAAACACGGCCTTGCGAATGCGCGTCGAAGAGATGGACATGGGCTTTTCGTCAGATCTTGAAGATGAATCGGATGAACGGGGCGCGCCGGTGTGCGAAACGCCGCCCTCGAATACTAAAGGCCGTGCCTATCGACCGTCTGTCAGCCGAGGCGCACAAGCTGGTCGCGCAGTCGGTCGAGGGTGGCACTGAAGTCGGCAAGCCGCTTGCGCTCCTGATCGATCACCGCGGGCGGCGCCTTCGCGACGAAGGCCTCGTTGCCGAGTTTGCCGTTCACCTTGACGATTTCTCCCTCGATGCGCGCCATTTCCTTGCCGATGCGGACTTTTTCTGCGGTCTTGTCGATTTCCATGTGCAGGCAGATGCGGGCATTGCCAACCACCGCCACGGGCGCCGTCTCGGCCGCGGCGGCCCACGCAGCCTCTTCGTCGAAGACCTTGACTTCCTTGAGCTTGGCCAGCGCCTGCAGCACCGGTGCGGCATCGCGAAGGAAGGCGCTACCCGCCGCGTCGTCGGCGACAGCGTAGAGCGGCAGGCGCGTCGCCGGCGAGACGTTCATCTCGCCGCGCAGCGTGCGACAAGCGTCGACCAGGGACTTGAGGCGGGCGACATGGGCTTCGGCGGCTTCATCGATCTTTTCCGGCTGGCTCTTGGGGTAGGCCGCGATCATCACCGACTCGCCCCCGCGGCCGGCGACCGGCGCGACCTTCTGCCAGAGCGCTTCCGTGATGAACGGAACGACCGGATGAGCGAGGCGCAACAGGGTCTCGAGCGTGCGGATCAAGGTGCGGCGGGTGGCGCGCTTCTGCGCGTCCTCGCCCTGCTGGATCTGCACCTTCGCGATCTCGAGGTACCAGTCGCAGAATTCGTCCCAGGCGAACTGGTAAATCGCGTTGGCGACGTTGTCGAGGCGGTACTCCTCGAAACCCTTCGCCACTTCGGCTTCGACGCGCTGCAGCTGGGAGGTGATCCAGCGGTCGGCCTGGCTGAACTTCAGGTAGCCGTGGGCGGGGCCGCCGACGGCGCATTCTTCCTTCGTGTGCTCCCGCAGGCCGCAATCCTGGCCTTCGCAGTTCATCAACACGAAGCGCGTGGCGTTCCACAGCTTGTTGCAGAAATTGCGGTAGCCCTCGCAGCGTTTGGCGTCGAAGTTGATGCTGCGTCCGAGCGAGGCGAGCGATGCAAAGGTGAAGCGCAAGGCATCCGCGCCAAAGGCCGGGATGCCATCGGGAAATTCCTTCTGCGTGTTCTTGCGCACGGCCGGCGCGGTCTCCGGCTTGCGCAGCCCCTGCGTCCGCTTGTCCAGCAGTTCGGGCAGCGCGATCCCGTCGATCAGGTCGACGGGATCGAGTACGTTGCCCTCGGACTTGCTCATCTTCTTGCCGTGAGAATCGCGCACGAGGCCATGGATGTAGACATGCCGGAAGGGAACCTGGCCGGTGAAGTGCTTGGTCATCATGATCATCCGGGCGACCCAGAAGAAGATGATGTCGTAGCCGGTGACCAGGACGCTCGAAGGCAGGTAGAGGTCCAGATCCTGCGTCTTCTCGGGCCAGCCCAGAGACGAGAAGGGCACGAGCGCGGACGAATACCAGGTGTCCAGCACGTCCTCGTCACGCGTGAGCGTCTTGCCGGGCGCCTTGGCCTGCGCCTCGGCCTCGTCGCGCGCCACGTAGACCTTTCCGTCTTCGTCGTACCAGGCGGGAATCTGGTGGCCCCACCACAGCTGGCGGCTGATGCACCAATCCTGGATGTTGTTCATCCACTGGTTGTAGGTGTTGACCCAGTTCTCGGGCACGAAGCTCACTTCGCCCGATTGCACGACATCGATCGCCTTCTGCGCGATCGACAGGCCGCCGGCATCGGGCTTGGTCATCGCAACGAACCACTGGTCCGTCAGCATGGGCTCGATCACGGCGCCGGTGCGCGTGCAGCGCGGCACCATGAGCTTGTGCTTCTTTGTGTCGACGAGCAGGCCGAGCGCCTCCAGATCGGCGACCACGGCCTTGCGCGCGACAAAGCGGTCGAGCCCGCGGTATTTCTCTGGCGCGTTGTCGTTGATCGTCGCGTCGAGCGTCAGCACGCCGATGATCTGGAGGCCATGGCGCTGGCCGACGGCATAGTCGTTGTGGTCATGCGCAGGCGTGACCTTGACCACCCCTGTGCCGAACTCCTTGTCGACGTAGTCGTCGGCAATCACCGGAATCAGCCGGTCGACCAGCGGCAGCTTCACCCGGTGGCCGATGAGATGCCTGTAGCGCTCGTCCTCGGGGTGGACCATGAGCGCGACGTCGCCCAGCATGGTTTCGGGACGGGTCGTCGCCACCGTGAGCGAGCCCGATCCGTCTTCCAGGAGATAGGCGATGTGCCAGAGAAAGCCGTCTTCCTCCTCGCTCTCGACTTCGAGGTCGCTCACCGCCGTCTTGAACACCGGGTCCCAGTTCACCAGGCGTTTGCCGCGGTAGATCAGGCCTTCTTCGTAGAGCTGCACGAAAGTCCGGGTCACGACCTTCGAGAGCCTCTCATCCATGGTGAAGTACTCGCGGCTCCAGTCCACGGTGTCGCCCATTCGGCGCATCTGGCTGGTGATCGTGTTGCCCGATTTTTCCTTCCACTCCCAGACGCGGGCGACGAAGTTCTTGCGGCCCAGATCGTGGCGGCTGACTTTCTGCTCCTGCAGCTGGCGCTCGACCACGATCTGTGTCGCGATGCCGGCATGGTCGGTGCCCGGCAGCCACAACGTGTTGTCGCCCTTCATGCGGTGATAGCGGGTGAGGCTGTCCATGATCGTCTGGTTGAACGCATGGCCCATGTGCAGCGTACCGGTCACGTTCGGCGGTGGCAGCTGGATGGCGAAGGAGGGCGCGCCCTCCTTGGGTTGCTGCGCGCCGCGGAAGCCCGCGACCGAATAGCCGCGCCGCTCCCATTCGGGCCCCCAATGCGCCTCGATGGCAGCGGGTTCGAAGGATTTGGAAAGGCTTTCGAGGCCAGGTTGGGGCAAGGTGTCGCTCATGGCGGTACAAAGACGAGCGGCATCCCGCAGGATGCCGCTTGTGGGGTGGAAGTTGGGGCATTTTATTCGACTGTGGATCGCATACTCCAATCCCCTCGCAGGGGCTTGCCAGGCCCGCAGATAATTCCGCGATGCTTTTTCTTCTGTCCCCCGCCAAATCGCTCGACTACGATACACCGGCGCCGCAGGCGCTGCCCGCGACACAAGCGCATTTCGAAGGGCCAAGGGGCCCGGCAGCCGAACTCATCCGGCTGCTGCGCGCAAAATCGCCGCAGGAGGTCGCCGAACTCATGCACTTGTCCGACAAACTGTCCGCGCTCAACGTGGCGCGGTATGCGATCTGGGCTTCCAAGGGAACCGAGAAGAACGCGAAGCAGGCAGCGCTGGCCTTCGATGGCGACGTCTATGGTGGGCTGGACGCGAAGTCGCTGAACGTCGAGCAACTGGCTTGGGCGCAGGACCATGTCTGCATCCTGAGCGGGCTCTATGGGGTGCTGCGGCCGCTCGACCGCCTTCAGCCCTATCGGCTCGAAATGGGGACGAAGCTGGCCAACCGCCATGGCAAGGATCTCTATGCGTTCTGGGGATCGCGCATCGCGGAGCACCTCAACGGGCGACTGGCTGCGGACAGCTCGCCGGTGGTCATCAACTTGGCGTCCCAGGAGTACTTCAAGTCCGTCGACCTGAAAGTGCTGAAGGCGCGGGTGGTCGAGTGCGTGTTCGAGGAATGGAAGGGTGGCCGCTACAAGATCGTGAGCTTCTTCGCCAAGCGCGCGCGCGGACTGATGGCGCGCTGGGCAGTGCTGCACAGGGCGGCGACGCCCAAGGCGCTGGAGAAGTTCGACCTGGAGGGTTACGGCTTCGATGCAAGTGCATCCAGGGCCGAGCGCCTCGTTTTTCGGCGGGCGGCAGCATGAGCCACGGCCAGTCGCTCAGCCCGGAGTTGCGGGAATGGGTCGTGGCCCAGCTTGCCGCTGGTCATTCAGCGCAGGCCCTGCGCGCCTCGATGCGCGACGCGGGCTGGAACGGCGAGGTTGCGGACGCGGTGTTGGCCGAGGTCGAGGCGCAGGCGGCGGGCGCGGCAGCCGTCATTCCTCCGCGCACCAGGATGCCCGGGCCGGACCTGTCTGCCTCTCCGCTCTATATCGACGCCGGGGATCGCCGCGTCCAGGTGCTCCAGACGATGCAGCATCCGCGCGTCATAGTGTTCGGTGATCTGGTGTCGGACGAGGAATGCGAAGCCTTGATCGCCGCGGCGCGGCTGCGGCTTGCGCGCTCACTCACGGTCGAGACGCAGACTGGCGGCGAGGCGCTCAATGTCGATCGAACCAGTGATGGCATGTTCTTCGAGCGCGGCGAGAACCCGGTTGTCGCCCGGCTGGAGCAACGCATCGCGTCGCTGCTGCGATGGCCGCTCGAGTTCGGCGAGGGCTTGCAGATCCTGCGCTATTCGCCTGGCGCCCAGTATCGGCCGCACTATGACTACTTCGATCCCGGCGAACCTGGGACCCCGACGATCCTGCGGCGCGGCGGGCAGCGCGTGGCGACGCTCGTGATGTACCTGCAGGAGCCGGCGCAGGGCGGTGGTACTACCTTTCCAGACGTCGGGCTCGAAGTTGCGCCCAAGCGCGGCACCGGCGTCTTCTTCAGCTACGACCGACCCGACCCGGCGACGCGAACGCTGCACGGCGGCGCGCCGGTCATTGTGGGCGAGAAGTGGGTCGCCACCAAGTGGTTGCGCGAGCGCGAATTCATCTGACAACTCACTGGCGGCGACGCAATGAAACTCACGGCCAACGGCATCCAGATCGAAGTCGAAGACAGCGGCGGCGAAGGCCTTCCCGTTGTTCTTCTCATCATGGGCCTCGGCATGCAATTGATCGCGTGGCCCGCCGACTTCGTGCAGTCGTTGATCGATGCCGGATTCCGGGTGGTGCGGCACGACAATCGCGATGTCGGCTTGAGCCAGGGTTTCGATGAAGCCGGCACTGGCAACTTGATCTGGCAGGGCATGCGGCAGCGCATCGGCTTGCCCGTTCGGTCGGTCTATACCCTGCAAGACATGGCCAATGATGCGCTTGGTGTGCTTGATGCGCTGAAGATCCGGCGTGCGCATGTCATCGGCGCGTCGATGGGGGGAATGATCGCCCAGCGGCTGGCTGCAAGCGCCCCGGCGCGGATGAGCAGTCTGGTCAGCATCATGAGTTCGAGCGGCGCCCGCAATCTTCCGGGCCCGCGTGCCGACGTGGCCGCCGCGCTCATGCGACGCCCCGCCGGGCGGACCGAGGCGGCGCTGATCGCGCACAGTCTGGGGCTGGTCCGAATGATCTCCAGCCCGGCATACCCTCAGGACGAAAGGGCGCTGACCGATCGAATTGCGCGCGGACTGCGGCGAGCCTATCGCCCGGCCGGCGTTGTGCGGCAGATGCTGGCTATCGGCGCCGATGCCGGTCGGGAAGCCCTGCTCTCGCGAATCGCCGCTCCTGCGCTCGTGCTGCACGGCGACGCCGATCCCTTGGTGCCTGTCGCCTGTGGCGAAGATACCGCGCGCCGCATTCCCGATGCGCGTTTCGTTGCGGTAGCGGGCATGGGTCATGACCTGCCGCCGCGGGTCGTCGAAATCCTCTTGCAGGACATTGTTCCGTTTCTGCAGGCAGCAGAGAAAAGAAGTGCATGAGCCTAGATAACACGCCAGAGCAGTCTCAATTGGGCCGTAGTGCCGCCTATGTGGATCACTATGACGCCGGATTGCTGTTCCCGATTCCGCGGGCGACCCAGCGCGAGGCAATGGGCATCGCGGCCCGCGCGCTGCCGTTCTTCGGCGCTGATCTCTGGACGGCCTTCGAACTCAGCTGGCTCAATGCTAGAGGCAAGCCGCAACTTGCGATCGCGCATTTCACCGTGCCTTGCGAGACGCCCAACATCATTGAGAGCAAGTCTTTCAAGCTCTACCTCAACAGCTTCAACAGCACGGTGTTCGTCGACGCCGACGCCGTGCGGGAGCGCCTGCGAGCCGATCTGAGCGAGGCCGTGTGGCGCGGCGGCGAAGGCGCCGGCAGCGTGGGGGTGAGGCTGTTGGGGCCGGACGTGTTCGATCGAGAACTCGTCCATGAACTCGATGGCCTCGATCTGGATCGTCTCGATATCGAATGCACCCAGTACCAGCCGGCTCCCGAGCTTCTCGCCAGCGATGCGGCTCAGGTTCCCGTCACAGAGACGCTGACGAGTCGCCTGCTGAAGAGCAATTGCCTTGTGACCGGGCAACCTGACTGGGGGAGCGTTCAAATCCGCTACAGCGGGCCACCGATCGATCAGGCCGGGCTCCTTGCTTACATCGTGAGCTTTCGCAACCACAATGAGTTCCATGAGCCCTGTGTTGAGCGCATATTCATCGACATCTGGCGCCGCTGCCGACCCACCAAGCTTGCTGTGTACGCGCGCTACACGCGCAGGGGCGGCCTCGACATCAACCCATTCAGAGCAAGCTGGCCACAGGGACTGCCCGTCAACACGCGTACGGCGCGCCAGTAGGGCTGCGGCCGAGAAAAAGTCGGCGATCATTGACTGGCGTTAAAAAAACCAGGCATAATCGAAAGCTCCGCTGAAAACGGCCCCGGCGTTGCTTCTTGAGGAAGTGGCAGGCGAGGTCAAAAAAGTTAGCGGTTCGAAGTTGATGGGGTTTAAAAACCGTGTCATAATCGAAGGCTCCGCTCAAGACGAGCAGCGCCGGACCCCGAAGGGGTT